>JAFGLA010000089.1 GCA_016928295.1 Opitutales bacterium | reverse complement strand
TTGGCCTCGACCAACATAACGTCTATACACAGGCAATATCATGAATAAGATTGACTGTCTGACTGCAATTGCAGTTCTGTATCTAGCACCAGCCATAACTGAGGCTGGAACCTTCACTTACAGAAGCGAAGGGGAGACCATAACTCTGACCATAGCTGATAACGAGTTCGCCACGCTAACCCAAGACTACACGGCTACATCCTCTGGGTCTTCAGCACAAGCAGTGAGCGATACGGTCTGGACAAAAGTTACACTATCTGACACCAGCACGCTGAGCCAGACCATGACGGCCTCCACCGAATACTCCTCCGGCTACGTTTCCCCGGTGCTGGAAGACGTTGACGGACAGGATATCTACATTCGTCCCAGCATCTGGGTCAGCTTCCCATCTGGAACCGGCGCCACGGAGGTAAACGCTGTTCTCTCCCAAATCTCCGGAGCAACGAGCACAACATTAGTATCCAGTCCCTACATCGAAGCCAGTCAACCAGGACCAAACGAGACATTAGACCTACAAGGCGGATACGACATCTACTGCGTAGAAGTATCCACAACAAATGGTCAAACCATTCTCAACCAGATCGAAACACTTACCGCTTCCCCCAATGCCGCAAGAAGCATTGAACCAGCGTTCAGCTTTACGGCTTCGGTTGAAATGTCCGCCCCCAATGATACTTACTGGCCTCTACTCTGGAATTTGGAATCTTCACAGAACTACGATATAAACGCGCTTGAAACTTGGGACACCACAAGAGGTTACAGCTCTGTCAAAGTAGCGGTGTTTGACTTGGGAATACAGAACAACCATCCCGATCTTCCCGTCGCCGACGGATATAACGCGACACCGGTAGGAACGGTCAACGAATGGTATCCCACCGAAGACTGGCAAAACCACGGTACAGCCGTTGCTGGATTCATCAACGCAACTATAGACAACTCTCTAGGTGTTGTTGGCGTAGCTCCTGATGTAACGCTTCTGTCTGTAAAAATCGCCTACCAGTACAATTACCTAACGAAAACCTTCCGCATAGACGATGATCGTGTTGTTGCCGCAATCAACTGGGCGCGAGAACAGCACTGCAGAGTAACAAACCATAGCTGGGGCCGCAGTCCAACAGCCCCTTCTGCAAAGATAGCAGAAGCACTTGAAAACGCTCGCATCGGCAGTAATATGCTTCACTTCGCATCGGCAGGAAACAATGGGCGCGAAAGCTCCACCGATCGTTCGTTGCGGTGGCCAGCAACTGCGTCTAGCGTCATCGCCGTAGGCGCAATTGGCAAGAATGGTTCACGC
This sequence comes from Opitutales bacterium, assembly GCA_016928295.1. Lineage (GTDB taxonomy): Bacteria > Verrucomicrobiota > Verrucomicrobiia > Opitutales > Oceanipulchritudinaceae > Verruco-01. Next base: position 34,426 of record JAFGLA010000089.1, on the reverse strand, counting down.
TCAGATTTTTCAGCCTTTGGCAGCAAACTGGCACTGACAGCCCCTGGGAGCGGACTAATAACGACGGACCGCACAGGCGCTGACGGCTATGCCACCGCTGACTACGCACCTAATATGCAGGGAACTTCGTTCTCTTCCCCAATTGCGGCAGCATGTGCAGCTCTTGTAATTTCAAAGAACCCCGCGCTGACGGCAGCCGAAGTAGAGGCCGTCCTTTGCTCGACTGCACGCGATTTAGGAACAACGGGACATGATAGTTACTACGGCTATGGCCTCGTCCAACCCCAAACTGCACTCGACGCAATAGATCCATATGTATTCTTCGGAGCCGCAAATTCCATCGACGGTTGGAAGAAACACGAAGTTTATGGCTGGCTAAAAGATGAAGCGTTCCCTTGGTTCTGGCATGCCCAGCATGGATGGCAGTGGACGTCCAGCACCGACCCGCCTGCGCTTATTGTCTATGATTTACAATCTAACGATTGGTTCTATACAGATATCAGCGAAAGCGGATACTATCCATACATATACCGCTACAGCAACGATACCTGGTATTACTATTTCCCAGATACCAGCGAGCCTAGAGCTTTCTACAACATGAACACTGGCGCTACTGAAAACTTCTAACGACACACTATATAAACATCTATCCAAACCGTGTGATTATTCATCAAGAATAACCACACGGTTTCTATATCATGAGACACCCTAATCGTATTTTCATAACCTTTTTTTTGTTTCTTATCCCAAGTATTCTACTAAAGGCAGAAGTGGCCTTATTATTTGAATCTGGATTTGAAACCGACCATTCTGTAACAAGTAAGGTAGATACACCTCCACGTATAGAGACATGGGTTTCAGGCTCAGGCATCGGTCAACTTCCTGAAGCCGAAAATGATAGCTGGATAAATCTAGACGTAGTCTCATCGCACGCGTGGCACTCTTCATTGTCATTAGCCTTAGAAAAAGATTTATCCAAACATTTTTCAATATTGCTATGCGCAGGGATTGAACATGAACAAAGAGATATGACTCTATTCGCAGAGGAATGGGTATACTTTTACGACTACAACCCGTTTTATCCCGATTCGCCACTTCAAAGTAATGGCAGCGGAAACATAAAGCTATCATCAGACTCATGGACGCCACAGTTACAAGCATCACTAAAATGGAAAGTTACAGACAAAATAAGCATGAACGTTGACGCTGGCTGGGGGTATTCTTTTGAATCTTACGATGACTTCGACTTCTTTACACCCACGCATCAGGTTATGGTTGGCATTGATGAAATAGAAAGCATTACCTGCACAAATTCGTATGAAACCCAGCGCTGGCTGCTTGGCACAAGCATTGACTACGTTATTTCAAACAAGTGGACTGCCTCTGTTGGCTACCAGTTCATTTTTCTGGAGGATTTGTCTCTAAAGAACACAGTCTTGAGCAAACAAAAAGACATATTTATCTTCTCCCTACCACTGGAGAACAGAAAGGCTCAGAGAATCACTTTCTCCGCCACATACCGCTTCTAACCGCAACGCCGCCGAGCAAAGTCCTTCGCCGCGGCGGGTTTCTACCGCCACATCTGGGGCGTTTGGTAATACGGGCGCAAAGCTTTTACCTGAACAATTCGCCGCTCGGGTAAAATCACCGCGCTTAATAAGCCGCCGTAAACGCAGCCCGTATCCAGCCCCATCGTCCATTCCGTCTTGCGCACGTCGGACCAAGGGGAGTGCCCGTATATTACAAAGGGCGGGCCTTTCCATAGCTCGCTCCAGTGACGGCATCCCGCAGGCGCTTCGGAACGTTTCATCCCCCTGCCCTGCTTGTCCACGACTTGAATCCGCGTCACGTCCCGCGCCTTCTGTTCCGACCAAGGCCTGCCCGGGGCAAAGCCGCCGTGAACAAACACGGTGTCGAAGGAGCGCGCGTAAATTGTGAGCTGCATTTTCTCTATGTAAGCCCAGTCGGCGGGGCTTAACGACGAATAGGTCCGCATGTCCACATCGTCCAGCTTGCGCCAGCGACTGCCGGAGCGCGCGCGCAAGAGGCGGCGCTCGTGATTGCCCATCAGCGCCATGGCGCCAATTTCGCGGCAGATTTCGATCACGCGAGAGGAATCCGGCCCACGGTTCACAAGGTCTCCCAGCATCACAATGCGGTCCCCGGCTCTTGGGGAAAGCTGTATGAGCAGACGCTCAAGCTCCAACGCACACCCGTGCACATCCCCTATTGCGATAATTCTCTCCGGCATTGTTACTACTGGATAAGTAGCTCTGGCACATGCACGCGCATCAGCAAGAGAAAACACAGAACTGGTTAAAAAAATGTCCTCGGATAATAGGGCAAGAGTATCAAAAGCTCCCAAAACGCCGGGCAATCCCAGGGGGCGTGACACGGCTCATACAAAGCGAGAAAGATTCCCCTCAAGAGTGAAGCATTCCATGACGATACATACGCGCCAAGCTGCCGTCCAAACCGGCATGAAGACACTAGGACATTCCCCGAGGGGAATCCGACAGAAGCCAAGCGGCCATAAATAAGTATTTATACTTACCGCCAAAAGTGAAAACTCTTAGTTGCTGTAACAGCATAATACGGCAACAGTAACATTATCAACCTGCTTCTGCCACGTGTTAGCAAGGATGCCTTCGTGCATTACTCGCTTAACACCCATGACGGTATAGAATGCCTGCTCACATGTATTGACAACTCTCACGCCCTTGAAGCATCATAGCATATACGTACGTAATTACTGATTATTTACGCTTACAAAAAAACAGGGCGGGATTGCTCCCGCCCTGCATATACCTGCCAGTATCAATATATCTGGTTTTAGTCTTACTGAATGATACGAAGAACGTTCTGGCTCTGCTGCGAGGCCAAAGACAGGGACTGAACGCCCAGCGAACTGGATGTCTGCAATGCAAGAAGGTTTGCACCCTCTTCGTTCAGATCTGCTAGTGTCAGATTGTCCGCGCCCTCAGTCAGCACATTGATTGCTCCCTGGGTGAACTCCTGACGCTGGGTGATGATCGCGAGGTTGGTCGCCATCACACTTGCCTGCGTCTTGAGACTGGTCTCCAGTTCCTCAATCTGCTCAACCACGTCGGCCAGATCGGCCTGGTAGTTGGTGCCTCCCCAGTCAACTTCGTGCCCGGAAGCCGCAGTGTTATCCTTACCAAAACTCTTGACACCGATGATGTCGCCACCATCGAGGTCGAAGCTAAGAGCGTAAGCGGTTCCGTCGCCACCTGTGACACCCGAGGCGCTGATTTCACCGTTCGTCTGGAGTTCTGAATCAGAACCGGCAGAGAGGTTGAAACCCTGCACCTTAAGTGTGGACTCGCCAATGCGCTCGTTGAACTGAACTGTCGTGGATGCATTGTCTGTCAGCAGGTTGATACCTCCGTAACTGGAGTCGTCAGCCATGTCGCGCACCTGAAGGATCAGTTCGTTGAACTGCTCCCCGAGCGAGCGACGCTCTTCCGACTCAGTATTGGACAAGGCGTCGTTGACAACACCCTTCATCTGGGAAAGGAATCCCCTGATGTTTGTAATACCATTGTCCGCAGCTGTAATCATCTGAATATGCTCACTCATACCGTCGAGACGGGAACTGAGTGAATCAGCACGATCGTTGTAGTTTTCTGCGGCAAAGTAGTTTGTCGGGTTGTCAACTGCCGAGGCAACCTTCTTGCCGGTAGCTAGTCTTTCCGTTGTTGTCTGGAGCAGTTTTGATGTGCTCTGAAGTGAAACCAAATTGCTTCTGATAGAAGCGCTAAGTGATACGTCTGCCATATGATACCTTACCTTTCTGGTGGGTTCTGTTTTGTTGCCGATGTTTCAGCATTTCTTGCTGATGCTCCATAAATCGGCAGCCACGCTCCAGCTTGAGTAAAAAAATGGCCTAGCTATGTAATTTTGCTTACCAGCGCATTCAGACAAGCGATATCAACGTTCAGGAATTTATCACATTTCCATATGCTTCAGTGCCTTACGAAATCATGCGTCCGGGATCACATCCACGTCCTACATGGATAAAAAAAAGGAGGGAGGCGGAATTCTTCCGCCTCCCTCTGCGTATCGGCAATTGATACTTCAGACGTACCAAAAGCGTTTCGTGGGCTACTACTGGATGATTCGCAGCACGTTCTGGCTCTGCTGAGAGGCCAGAGACAAGGACTGCACGCCCAGTGAGCTGGAAGTCTGCAGTGCCAGGAGGTTTGCACCTTCTTCGTTCAGGTCTGCCAGTGTAAGGTTGTCCGCGCCCTCTGTGAGAACGTTGATGGCCTCGTTGGTGAAGTCCTGACGCTGGGTGATGATGGCGAGGTTGTTCGCCAGCTTGCTGGACTGGGTCTTGAGCGTAGTCTCCATGGTTTCGATCTGCTCAACCACGTCGGCCAGATCTGCCTGGTAGTCGGTGCCTCCCCAGTCAACTTCGTGGCCGGAGGCCGCGGTGTTGTCCTTACCGTAGCTCTTGACGCCGATGATGTCGCCACCGTCGAGGTCGAAGCTCAGGGCGTAAGCGGTACCGTCACCACCTGTGACACCCGAAGCGCCGATTTCACCGTTCGTCTGGAGTTCTGAATCAGAACCAGCAGAGAGGTTGAAACCCTGCACCTTCAGTGTGGACTCGCCAATCTTTTCGTTGAACTCAACCGTCTTCGAGGCATTGCCCTGAATAAGGTTGATGCCTCCGTAGCTGGAGTCGGCGGCCATTGTGTTGATCTGGATAATCAGTTCGTTGAACTGTTCGCCCAGCGAACGGCGCTCGTCTGCGTCCGTGTTGGAAAGAGCGTCGTTAACAACACCCTTCATCTGAGAGAGGAATCCCTTGATGTTGGTGATGCCATTGTCGGCAGCACTAATCTGCTGGACGGATTCACTCATACCGTCGAGACGTGCAGAAAGCCCGTCAGCGCGGTCGTTGTAGTTTTGCGCGGCAAAGTAGTTGGTCGGGTTATCAACTGCCGAGGCAACCTTCTTGCCAGTTGCGAGTCGCTGCGTGGTTGTCTCAAGAAGCTTCGATGTGCTCTGGAGGGAAACCAAGTTGGAACGTATGCTCGCGTTAAGTGATACTTCTGCCATTGTCTTACCTAATTCTGAGGTTCTCGATCAGCCTTTCTGGCTGGAGCCCGCCTATTGGGGGCACACATCATAAGACGAGTAATCCGGCTGCGTCTTGAGCGAAAAAAACGATTTTCTAAAAACTTCAGCACTTTTTTTCATTTTTTCGCTCAATCTGCACAAAGCGTTACAATCGGGCGGATTGGCAAGCATGTCCAACACAGCTCCCGATATATATATATCACGCGCGCGCGTGAGAAGCCCGCATACAGACGGAAGCTAGAGCATTTTGCAGTTAGGTGGACTCAATCGGCAAGATGATGGATGAGGAAGCGGCAAGGCTTTGCTGATGAGGCTGGGACGGGCCCCTGCCCATCAGCGAAACGCAGCCGAAACTCATCCAGCGTATTGTCCTCAGGATAAGGTTCCCTTTGGGAACCTTACCGGTGCGTCCAAGTAACTGCAAAATGCTCTAGACTTACAGACGCAGCTTAATTGACAAAAACAAGCCATGTCCTGCCCTCACGTACTGTTACGGAAAGTCATTTTGAGCAAATTACGATCAAAACGCCATACACTCAAGCAACTCCTTGTTAGCCAGCATAATACGCATGACACCCTTAGAGACCCAAACATCGGGAGATATGCATATCGTAACAATCGTAACTTTTCGCGTAACATTCGTAACATTACAAACGAAACAACAAGCACCTGAAGCCTTCGTTTCAAAAATGTAACATAAGGACATCCGCCAGATAACCATTTTCTTATATTATTGCCGCACTGCGTCTTACAACAAAGAAAAACGCATTATGTCTAACACGAAGGGCAAACCTCGAAGATGTAACACACTTGGCTCTATTGATTTTATGTAACGATGCCGTTACATTAGGGTGTAAGCAAAAACACTACTCTGTCAGAGGAAAGGAGGCTCGCCATGATGAAGACCATAATCACTGCAATAATCGCCCTTAACCTGGGTACCCTGTCCGTATTTTCAGCGCAGTCATCAACTGCAAAGCCCGTCGTGCTGGAGAAGGTCCAGCCCAGCTACCCCCAGCAGTGCCAGCAGTCCGGCATTGAAGGACGCGTAATCGTGGAATGCCTCATCACCCAGCAGGGTGAAGTTGTCGGCGCCACGGCGATCAAGTCGCCCAATCCGGAGCTTGCGGCTGCCGCGGTAGCAGCGGTGCAGCAGTGGACATTCGCGCCCGCCACGCACGAGGGCAAGCCCACTCAGGCCGTAATCAGAATCCCGGTGGAATTCCGCCTTGAAATGGATCAGAGCGGAGCACTGGTCCCTAGTATACTCGCCAGAAACTAGAAGCTGTGCCCGCACTGGCGCGGGCTTTATAAACAGCCTCTACTTCAGGGAGAGTCTTCATACAGAACTCCCCTGCAAAACGACCTTCCCCGCAAAGGAAGGCCGTTTTTACGTACAGGCGCAACAAGAAGCAAAAGGTCTTATCAATCCGTAATCTGTGTAAATCTGCGTAATCTGCGGTTAATAAAAACTTTGATAACTGCAACAGAACCGCCTAATCCCAAGGCAGCGTAACCCTTACAATCTCGTGCTCCCACACGCGGAAAGGCTCGAAAATCTTCCCCGGGTTCAAAATGCCTCGCGGGTCCAAAGCGCGCTTGATGGCGAGCATCGCGCCTATCTCGGCCTCGGAATGCTGAAGCCTCAGAAAAGGCGTCTTGGACAAGCCAATACCATGCTCTCCGCTAATGGCACCACCAAGCTCTACAACCTTGCCCATCAGCTCGGCAACAGCCTTCTCCGCCAACGCGCATTCCTCAGCGACCCTGCGCCTGTACATGATGTGAACATGGAAATTACCATCCGCGGCATGGCCGAAAATCGGCGTTGCGAGCCCCGTGCGCTCTTTAAGCTCCAACGTGAAATCAATCAACGCATCCTGCGAGCGCGGGGGAATCACGATATCCTCGTTCAACTTACCGTCGGCAATCCTGAACATCGCCTTGGAGCACTTTCTGCGCACGCTCCACAACAGCTCGGCCTCATCGACAGACTTTGCCCTGCGAAACGCCACCGCCCTGCCCTTCATAAGAGCCTCCAGCCTGCCAGCGGCCAAATCAATGGCATCAGCCGCTCCGTCCAGCTCCACAAGAAGCAAGGCGGGAGCGAAAACCGTTTCCGTGTCAAAAGGAAGAACCAAGCCTTCGTCCAAAGTGCAACGAACGCTCTGGCGGTCCAGAAACTCCATGATTGAAGGGTTGAGCCGAGCACCGATTATTGCACGCGAAGCCTCAAGCGCCACCTTCTCGTTTGAAAAGGACATCAGGAAAGTAGCCCTGGCCTCAGGCTTGGGAAGCAGCTTGAGCACAGCCCCCGTAATAACGCCAAGCGTCCCTTCGGAACCAATCCAAAGATCCCGCAAGTTATAGCCCGAAGCGTATTTTCGCAAATCCGCCCCCCAGCGCACCCATTCCCCCGTGGGAAGGAAGCCCTCAAGAGCCATCACAAAATCCCGCGTGACGCCGTATTTGGCCGCACGCATCCCACCGGCATTACACGCGATGTTTCCGCCGATTGTGCAATACTTGTGGCTGGACGGGTCCGGCGGATAGCACCAACCAAGCTTCTCTGCCTCGGCGTTGATGTCCGCGGTAACTACCCCGGGCTGCACGTAGGCAAGACCTGCGTCCGAATCGATGTGCAGGTTCTTCCAGCCCGACATGTCCAGCACCCAGCCACCCTTGAGCGGCGAGGCGGCCCCCGTCGTGGCGCTGCCTGCACCCCTTGGAGTAACAGGGACCGAATGCCTGTTGGCAAGCGCAAGCACCTTGGCTACGTCATCCTCGTCGCGCGGCCTCACAAGAGCCTCCGGCATGAAGGAAAGTCTGGCGTTGTCGAACGAAGCTCCGAAACGAGCCGCTTCGTCCAAAATGACGACATCTGCGCCAAGAGCGGCCAACAATTCTTCGGTGGGATTAGTCAAAGACATAGGCGCACATTGCCACCACGACCGCGTCCGTGCAAGCCACGGCTAGTGCCACCCACAAAGTCGCTTGAATGCGTCACCACGCTATGACAATGTTAAAGCGTGCCCGATAAAGCGCATATTGGCCGAGCCTCCTGGATTATGAAACACGCGAGCAAAAGCGTTCGTCTTCTTGGAGGCAGCCATCTTACGACACTTGTTCTCGCGCTCGCCGTAGCTCTACTCTTCTTCGCGACGCTGACAGACGCCCGTTACGGGCACGAAACCGCCGTACAAGCCTACTTCGGCAGCCTGATTGCAACCTGGTCCTATCCACCCGACTGGCCCCTTGGAAAAGTTCTTTCGCGCTGCTGGATAGCTCTTCCTGGGGGGCCGCTCATCGCCCTTATGGCCGGACTGAACCTAGCCTTCGCAGGAATCCTGCACCTACGCAGCGTTCGCAAAGAATCATCACTCACAATTCTGCACTGCGGCCTGCTAATCGTCATTGCCGCCTACTTATGCCCACTGCTCCGCTGCGGGAATGGCTTTGCCATAGCTGTAACAGGCGGTGCGATCAGCATCACAGCGCTACTCGTTCATTACGCTCTCGTTAAACGAAAGATCACGCCCCAGCCCGACCTGCACGCCACCCCGCCATGCACGAAAGAACGCCTCTTTCTCCTTGTCCCGCTCGGCGGAGCCTTGCTCCCGATCGTGCTCAAGGCATTCGGGCTAGGAATGCCGATAGAACGCATCAATTCGCTTACACTTCCCCTGCTCGCATACGCGCTGTATACACCCGCGACGCTCGTTTCCCTGATCGCAATAAGCAAAGGCGAACGCGCAGACAGGCGTTTGCGCTGGTGTTATCTTTCCCTGTTGTCCTCGGCCATCGCGCTGCACGCCTTTGCGGTATGCACGCTCGCAATTATTCACGCCCGCCCTCCGGTGACGGGGCTGGCCTCGGTGCTGCTCTTTGCGGGCCTTGTCGCAGCCTGCACGGCGCTTGTTATGGAAACTGTCAGCAGGCAACACATCGCTGCCCTCGGAGGGGCAATAGCGGGCCTTTCCGCCGTTCTACTCGCATACGGAATGGGCGGGGCGGATACCGGAGCGATCAGCCCGATGATAGACAAACGCCTCTGGCTCATCCTGCACGTCGTAGTGATTGGCAGTGGTTACGCCGCGGCACTTCTTTCAGTGGTATTTGCCAATATTCACATAGTATGGGCAATGATGAGCAGAGAGCATCCCCTCAGCCTTTCTCTCATCTCTTTAACGAAAACGATGCTCAACGCCGCTCTTGTCCTAGTCAGCATCGGGACATTCAGCGGCGGAATCTGGGCCATGAGCGCATGGGGCCGCTTCTGGGGCTGGGATCCCAAAGAAAACGCGGCTCTGATGCTTATTCTATGGATGGCCCTTGCCATTCACGCCAAACGAAGCCGCCTTGTAAATGACATGGGCTTCATAAGACTTTGCGCGGCTCTCGGAATCCTTCTCGCCTGGAGCGTTGCGGGCACGAACATCCTTGGCACCGGTCTGCACAGTTATGGATACGCCGACGCAAGCTTGACCGGCATCGGGGTTTACGCACTCGCTCAGGCAATACTTGTCGCAACAAGCATCATAGCAAACGCCCGCAAACAAGTGCGCCAATAAACCACTGTCGTAATATTTACTTGGCATACAACACCATAGGAAACTTGCGCCTCAGAGACTTGCCTTTGCGAGTTGTTTCATAATGACTGCTGCGATGCTCGCTAATCGTCGTTCGACTCTGCTACTGGCGATAATTTACCTCGGCTTCATAAGCCTTGGCCTACCCGACGGCACATTCGGACTGGCATGGCCTGCCATATACCCGGAGCTTGCCCTTCCAATCGGCCTTGCGGGAACAATCATGATTTTTGCTACGCTCATCTCCGGCTTTTCGGGCTTCATGAGCGGCAGAGTCATCTCCAAGCTCGGTACCGGCCCCGTGATGCTAATCAGTTGCATACTTACCGGCGGCGGCCTCCTAGCCATGGGCCATGCGCAGAGCGGCCTCATGCTATTCCTGATCTGCATACCCCTCGGCATTGGCGCAGGAGCCGTGGACTCCGGTCTGAACAGCTTTGTGGCACGCCATTACAGCGGACGCCACATGAACTGGCTGCACGCCTGCTGGGGCATCGGCGCAACAGCAGGCCCACTGTTCATGGGGTACGCCATCAGCAACCTGGGGGGCTGGCGCGTAGGCTACTGGAGCATCAGCGGGGTTCAACTGACGCTCGCCGCGCTCTTTCTCATAACCCTATCCCTTTGGAAATTTGTCCCGACTCGGGAACACGCGGATCTATCCGAAGACGGCAAAGCCGCCCTCCCCATCAGAAGTGCCAACTCCACAGCGGGCTACCTGTCCATGCTGTCCTTTGTGCTATACGTAGGCGTAGAGACGATGACCGGCCTCTGGATTGGCAGTATCCTGATAGTCGGACATGGCTTCAGCCCCGAGACTGCATCCGTTTGCACGGCCAGTTTCTACGGCTCCATCACCGGCGGACGCATACTCGTGGGCTTCATCGTGGACAAGCTCGGCAACCGTCGCCTCATCACGGCGGGAATGCTGCTTGCGCTGGCAGGCTCGCTAATTTTCGTATTCGCGTCCTCTCCCGCCCTTGTGTTTATTGCGCTGGTCATGATTGGCGGCGGATACGCGCCCGTTTATCCCTGCCTGATGCACGAAGTGCCTCGCCGCTTCGCACCGGATCAGGTACAAATCGTAATCGGAAGGCAGACTGGCGCATCCTACATCGGCGCGGCTATAATGCCCGTAATGGGCGGCTGGCTGGCACAGACAGCGTTGCAGTATCTGCCCGTGCTGACACTGCTTGGAACCCTGCTGCTCCTGGTCTGCGTGAAGACTCTGGACAAGACGACTCCGCAAAATGCCTGAGTGCGCCTGTAAAGAGCCAAAGACACAAAGAGCGGACGCCCCTTGCGAAGCGCCCGCTCGATTTGGAAATCCGGCAGTCAAGAATCCACCGGCGAGGAAGACCTTGCCCCTCCCGCCCCGCGCAACTATCTGCGCATCTGCGGAAGCGGATCAAAGAAGTCCAGCCAGTATTCGCTCATGTCATCGGTGAAGCACCACCAGCCTTCGCCCGGAATCACATAACCCCAACCGTAACTGGAACAATCCGGCGTATAGTATGCGATCCAGTAGCCGTTGCCCGTGGTGTCGGCATTCACGCCATCATACAAGTAGGTCCAGTTCCAATTGGTGTAGCTGAACACCCAAGGGAAGTAGGTGTCGTCCACCCAGCCCAGTTCCGTCCACTTGGCACCAAGGAAATCCTCGGGATAGTATGCGGACAAGGTATCGCCCTCCAATATCTCAACCTCATACCAAAGCGTGGACTCGGTACCCAGAGTTATAACACTGCTTGATGCGTCGGCTCCAGCCACGGCGGATAGTTCATTGAGCACGTTTCCTTCAACGTCCAGAGAGCGGAACAACACGCGCGCCGGCGGCACCGGAAGCGTAATGCTGGCAGGAATGCGCTCGACAAGGCTCGGACTTGCGCCCCAGTTGGCCCCGACGGATACCTTATCAGCACTCGTCCACTGCATGTTCGTATTGGCCGCGTTACCGGTTGCAACGACTATCATGCGCGTCCCGCCGTACAAGCTGTCCGAACTGCCTGTTATGGAACTCATCGCGATTGTGGACCAGCCCTGCTCGGTGCTGCCGGGTGTTATCTCAATACCGTTGGCAAATGTGTAGGTGTCGCCGTCCGTATAGCCGATGATTGCCTTGGTGCTCGGCGTATCAACGGAAACGACTCCAGCGGACGAATTGCTTAGATCCCACACAAGCTCTCCGGTATCCGAAGCAAATGGCACGCTGGCGGACGGAGCCGCCGGTGCCTCGGTCAAGCCGCTTGCAGAAGCACCGACAGACAGGGACACGCGGCTTATCAACGGTGTCGCATTGTCAAAACCTGCCAACTGTCCGTTCGCTATGTTCCATGAAGTCCCCAAAGTGGAAACAATCTCGTGCTCGCGTTCCGGGTTGAACAACAAGGTGTATTCATCCTCGGCGGGTGCCACGTCCTCCCGCAGGAACATGAGCGAACCAATAAGCGCGTTCGCCATCTTGTTGGGGTGCTGGTCCATGTCGAAATGCGTGCTGAAGTAGCCGCGATTCCAGTCATGGGCTTCATTGCCGTATTGGAAGAAGAAGACGCCGTCCCAGTCCTGCAAACCGGCGTATGCGCTCAATAGTAGTGGGGCCTCGCTGCTAAAGGTGTTAGGCGAACAGTGCATGTATTCGGTGACAAAGAAAGGCTTACCCTTCACGCGCTGAGCGGCAAGAGAACCAAGAATGCCGCCTCGCTCATTCACCATTGACTCGTTCTCCACCGTCCAGTTACTGATGCTCCAGTCATTGTTGGGAAACACCGGATGCTTCCAGTAAGAGTGGGAGTCTATCACGTCCATGTTACTCTGGATATTGGGCGTGCTCGTGGAAATGATGGTTCCGACAATAAGCCCCTGATAGCCGATGTCGTTACGAATATAGTCCCGCATCTGCACCCAATAGGCAGTCTCCTTCTCTTCGAGGAAGCGGCACCAGTCGGAATACTCGCCATTGGAGTATGTAGCACTGCTCTCCAGCATCGGAATATTGCCGGAGGCAAGCGTCGCGCCTTCGGGTAGGCCGCTAGTGTTGCCGCCAGTCTTCAGGCTGACATTGCCAAGGTACACGTTGCATACGCTCGCACCCATTCCGCCGAGAAGAACACGCACATTCGCATCCGTAATTCTGGCTTGGAAGGGTATCTCATAATACTGCCACGCAGTAGTTAGAGCGTTGCTAGAGTTGAACAGGGACGACCACGGGTCGTGTGCCATAGACACAACCATGCTGACCGACATGGCGCTGTCCGCCCTCGCCCAGAAAGACAGCGTGTACACCTGCCCCTCCGTAACGGAAAGGCCGGACTGCCCGAACTGGACATGCCAGTCCTCTGTACCGGCTGTAGTAACTGCGATGCGAACGCCAGCGCGGCCTGAATAAGAGCCTGTCGTCGCAGTCGCATCCGCGCCATTGTGCTCCTCAAGAGTCCATGAAGAAATCCCGCTCGCGAAGCTGCCGTTAACCAGCATCTCCGCCCCCAGTTCCTCGTTCACAATGCCCCAACCGTCCAGCATCTCCTGGTCCGAGGCGTAGCGGTTCTGCAACCATGTGTTCCAGGCCTCCTGCACTTGCGTTCTGAAAACTTCAGGCCAGGCATCCATGCCACCGCCCATCCATGTCTGGATAAGACCGTTCTCGTTGCTTATTTCAACAACCGCCAAGGCGGGATCTACCGCCGGGGCCAGCCCTGTATATGGATTGACCGTTAAAAGTAGCTGACGAGCGTAATCTTTCTGAAGCTCGATCATGTCCGGATCTACAAGCGCGATGCCCTTCTGCGCCGTCCAGTCCACAGAGTCTATTGCCTCCGGCAGGCCATCAGCGGAACTGAAACGGCGAGCGACATGCAGATTCAGGTTCCAGTATATGCCGCGCGCCTTGAGCGCGGATTCAAAGTAGTGCAGAGCATCCAGAGAAGTGGCCGACATCGTGCGCGAACCGCCCGTGGAATAATCCAGAAGCGTTGGCAAAGACCACGTCTGCTCCAAATGGTGGAAACGCACGCAGTTAAAGCCGAACTTGGCCATGCGGGACGCGATGGCGTCGGCCTCCGCGTGGGTGGGAAAACACGCCGATGCAACGACATTCACGCCCCAGAAGCGCACGCGTCCCCTATCGTTTTGCAGATGCCCGTAGGCGTCCGGACTTATCCAGCCGTCCACTCCAGCGGGAGCGCGAAGAAGATACGAAGCATCCGTAGCACTCTCCTCAGCGTCATTCCAAGGCATTACGAAAGGCACCATCGTGGCAAATGCCTCGCAAGCACATAGAGATGCGAAAAGAGTCAACGGTTTAACAATTTTGCGTAGTGGGGGTAGCATCATAGGCCATCATCATAAACAAACCACGACGGCAGATACAAACACGTACAAAGCCGAGAGCACACATGTTTTTGCGCCCATCACACATAATAACCGCTCATAACGCCTTTGCCGCCGCTCGCCCCGAATACACGCTCATGCGGGCTACACCTTGGCGCCCAAACCATGTGCGCCACACGCAAAGAAATGAGGGGCGAAAGCATTGATAAACATGCCGTCATGATGGTAAATTGTCCACGTTCACTGCCAACAAAGGCACCCACCCACCCCAACCCCAACTTAGGCGAGGGAACAATCATCCCTTAACAAAACGAGGTGTGCATTTGAAACAAATGCGCGAAACGGAACAAATTATGACTCATCGAACGCATGGGCTGTAATTTGAACCAGGCAATGCCAGTTTTTCTTCAACGCCTGTTACCAAACGCCGCCAAGAATATCCCTATGAGAATAAGACACTTTTTAACCGCCATTCTGGCCATGACAACTGTCCATCCTATGGCTGCCCAAACAGCTCAACTAAGTATCGACACGACCAATACCGCCGCGCCGATAAACCCCTACATTTACGGTCAATTCATCGAGCATCTTGGACGCTGCATCTACGGCGGGATATGGGCCGAAATGCTGGAAGACCGCAAATTCTACTTTGAGGTAACGGATACTTACGCCCCCTACGCAGGGCTGAAGGACACGGACTATCCGGTCGTTGGCGCCTCCCCTTGGGAAATGGTCGGTTCTTCCGAGGGCGTGAAGACGGTCACTCAAGATACGTTCGTAGGAAAGCACTCTCTGCGCCTGCGCTCCGGTTCCGGCATCCGCCAACACGACCTTGGAGTCGTGGCGGGAAAGGAATACACGGGCTACATCTGGGTGAAAAGCACGGGAGAAGCCCGTCTGCGCGTTACCCTGAGTAGCGGCGGCAAGGACGAAACGGTGACTCTTGATTGCAGTAATGACGACTTTGAAAAGCTGCCCTTCGCGTTCACAGCACCAGCCACGAGCGACAAGGCCACGCTGGAAATCTTCGGTGAAAAGGGCGAGCTTGTCATAGGCACACTCTCGCTCATGCCAGCGGATAACGTGGAGGGAATGCGTGCGGACACTCTGGAGCTGCTCAAGGAGCTTGGCGGGACAATCTACCGCTGGCCGGGAGGAAACTTCACAAGCGGCTACGACTGGCACGACGGCATAGGAGATCGCGACCACAGGCCGCCGCGCAAGAACCCTGCATGGACGGGCGTCGAGCACAACGATTTTGGCACGGACGAATTTCTGGCGTTCTGCCGAATTATCGACGCCGAGCCTATGATCGCCTCCAATACGGGATTCGGCGACGCTTACTGTGCCGCGCAGTGGGTGCAGTACTGCAACGGCTCCGCCGATACTCTTGCCGGTTCATGGCGTGCAAAGAACGGGAACCCCGAGCCTTACGGCGTCACTTACTGGTGCGTGGGCAACGAGATGTTCGGCCCCTGGCAGCTTGGTTTCATGAGTTTGTCGCAGTATCAGATCAAGCACAACATGGTTGCCGAAGCGATGCTCGAACAAGACCCCACGCTGCAATTGGCAGCAGTCGGGGCATTCGGGATAATCAACACAGACAATGACCCCGAACAGGCCAAGAGCGGCCTCTGCTGGTCCACAGGGATGCTCATGAACTGCGCGGATGACATGCACCTGATATCCGAACACTTCTACAAAGGACGCCTGCCCTGGGACAATAGCGAGCGATACCCTCTGGCCGAGGCCGCGACCCAGTTGAAAGAAGGCATACGCCATCTTGCCGAAGGACACCGCAAACTTCAGGCCTCGCTGCCCAACCTGAACGGGCGCGTCATCCCCATCACGATGGACGAGTGGAACTACTGGCACCGTGAATACACATACGGCGAACTAGGCTGCGCCTACGATATGGCTGACGCGCTGGGCGTTGCCGAGGGCCTGCATGAGTATTTCCGCCAGAGCGACATAGTACAAATGGCTTTTTACGCCCAAACGGTAAACGTCATTGGTGCCATCAAGACCAGCCGCACTGCTGCGCAAATGGAAACAACGGGACTTGTGCTCGAACTCTACCGCAAGCACTTCGGGAGCGTCCCCTTGAAGCTGGAAACGGACTTCGGACCTCTGGACATAGTTGCCGCGCTCTCCGAAGACGGCAAAACGCTGACTATCGGCATAGTGAATCCGACCTCAGAAGCAAAGACCATCGCACTGTCGTTAAAAGAGTCCACGACATTTGGTATAGGCACAAGCTGGAGCGTATCCGCCCCAAGCGAACATACTCGTAACGAGCCCGGGAAAGAGCGCATTGTCGATATAGAAAGAGCCGACGGGATAAACGCTGCGAATGGGCTGACGGTTCAGCCGCTAAGCACAAGCGTGTTCGCCTTCCCGTTATAGGACACGCCCCATAGCAGAGTTGAACCAACGCAGCCCCCATAGCCAAGCCAAGGCGTGGGGGCTGTCTTGTGTTTGAGAGCTTTATGGAGCTTTACAAACGCGCCCAAGGGAGGGGTTCGCTAAACAGACTGCTCTATGCAGCGGGCGACCGAAGGTGCGTCAAGCCCGGCGCGTGCCCACAGCGCCTTTTGCCCGCCTACTACGCCAAGAACCGAATCCGGCAATGCCATTGCGCGAAGACGCACGCCCTCGGGCAAGTTCTCGCGCAGCAAAGAGGCCAAGCCACCCGCCAACAAGTGCTCTTCCAGTGAAAATACCGTGCGGTAGCGGGCCAAGGGCGTCAGGTCAGCGGCGCACAGAGGCTGAAGCATCGGCAGCGAATACACCGCTGGCATGATGCCCTTTTCCGCCAGCGCAGGCAGGGCGTCCAGCGCACTCTTTAGGACAGAGCCAGTGGCCACGATGGCACAATCTCCGGCGCCGGATACAAGCTCCAGCGGTCCGGCACGCAGTTCGCCAGTTTCGTGCAGGCGTGCCTCGCCAGCTTTGCCGATGCGCAGGTATGAAGGACACGGATGCGCCGCAAGCCACTGAGTACAGGCACGTGCCTCGCCCGGGTCCGCAGGGGAAAGAATGCTCATCTCCGGTATCTGGCGCAAGATGCCGATGTCCTGCACCGCGTGGTGCGAATAGCCCAAACTGCCATAGGCCAAGCCAGCACCAACCGAAACGACAGTCACAGGCAGGCGATGGTAGGCGATGTCGTTGCGAATCTGTTCCAAGCAACGGAAGGTGGGAAAATTGGCGATGGAATACGTAAAGACGTGGTATCCTTCAGCCGCCAGTCCCGCAGCGACGCCGGTCATGTTCTGTTCGGCGATGCCAGCGTTGAGAAAGCGATCCGGGAACTCGTCGGCAAAAGGCTCCACAACGGAGTAGCCCAAATCGCCCACAACGAGAAAGATCTCGGGGTGAAGGCGGGCCTGCAAGCAGAGTTCCTGTATGAATGTCGTCCTCATGAGCGCAGCTCTCCCTCCGGTTCCAGTTCGGCGAGCGCCTGCGCCAAAAGCTCCGCGTTTGGCGAACGGTAATGCCAGGCCAATTGGTTTTCCATGTAGCTGACGCCCTTGCCCTTGACCGTACGAGCCAAGACGCAGCGCGGCACTCCGGGAACGGCTGGCTCCGTCAGCGCGGCAAGAATCTGCCCGTGGTCGTGCCCGTCTATCTGGCGGACATCCCAGCCAAAGGCGCGCAACTTTGCAGGAAGCGGTTCCAGAGAGAGAATACCGTCCACTTCGCCCATCCCCTGCATTCCGTTGCAATCGATCAATGCTACGAGGTTGTCCAGTTTGTGCTGCGCTCCGAAGAGCAGAGCCTCCCAGTTGGACCCCTCGCCCATCTCGCCGTCTCCCAGCATGACAAAGGTGCGCCAGTCAAACCCGCGCCTCTTTGCCGCCAGCGCGCGGCCGCAGGCAAATGGCAGCCCGTGCCCCAACGAACCGGTGGAAAACTCCACGCCGGGCACCTTGTGGCTGATATGCGTCATAAGGCGCGAACCATCCTTCCCGTAGTCCTCCAGCTCTTCCATCGGGAAAAATCCGCGCAAGGCGAGGGCCGCGTACAGGGATGAGCAGCAATGTCCCTTGCTCAGGATAAAGCGGTCGCGCTGAGGCCACTCCGGCGCAGCCGGATCGACACGCAGCACGCCACAGTACAGAACGGCCAGCATGTCCGCCATAGAGAGCGCGCCGCCGACATGCGACGCGTTGGCCAAGGCCACCATTTTGACGGCCTCACGGCGGATATCACGGGCAAATGCGTGTGTGCCAGTCATCAGCATGAAAGAGCCTCGCGGATGCAACGGCAGACGTACTGAACCTGCTCGTGACTGAGACAAACGCCAGAGGGCAGGTTCATTGCATGGTCCCCCACAAACTTGGCAACGGGCAGCGGCGGCTGGCGCAGCGGCCAGATCGGATACTGGCTGATGGCCGGAAACACTGGCCGCGTATCGACGTTTAGTGCCTTCAGGTGCTTGGCAAGCTCGTCGCGCGACATGGGCGAGGATTCATCCAGACAAATGCTGGACATCCAGTAAATGCTGCGCGTCTCTTCCGGCTCGCGGCAAAGAGCGAGGTGCGGGACGCCGTCAAGCCCCTCCTCATACCAGCGGAAAATGCGACGCTTGGCCTCAACCAATGCATCTATGCGCTCAAGCTGCCCAAGGCCGATTGCGGCTTGCACGTTCGACATCTTGTATTTGAGTCCGTTCGTGCGGATCCAGAAGGTACCGGGGTTGCGCCCCTGATTCCATATCTCGTATGCGCGCTCGTAGAGCCGGTCGTCGTTGGTCAGGAGCATACCGCCCTCGCCCGTAACGGAGAGTTTGGCCCCCTGAAAACTGAAGCATGCGAAAGAACCGAAGCTGCCCGTGTGGCGGCCTTTGTACTGCGCTCCGATAGACGGGGCAGCATCCTCCACAATGTGCAGATCGTGCTTGCGCGCGATGGCACCGATGCGGTCCATATCGCAGGCGTGTCCGTAGAGATGCACGACCATGATGGCCTTCGTGCGCGGGGTGACCTTCGCTTCTATCGAGGCGGGATCCACGAGCCAAGTGTCACGGTCTATGTCGGCAAATATTGGCGTGGCCCCCACGTAAAGGACGGCGTTGGCCGTGGCCACCCATGTGATGTCCGGCACAATCACCTCGTCCCCGGGACCGATGCCCAGAGCGGCCAGAGAAAGATGCAGTGCGCCGGTGCCGCTGGAAGTGGCAAGCGCGTATTTGACGCCCACGTATTTGGCAAACGCCGATTCAAAGCTTGAAAGATACTTGCTCCACTGATTGTTCCAGCCGTATTTGGCCGCGTCGTACGCATAGCTGGACTCACGCTGCGAGATCGACGGCCCCGCAGTGAGGATCATCTCCTGACCGGCTTTCGCCGCGGAAGGCTCACCTGCCAGAGAGAAACGAATGAAGTGATCGTCCGCCGCTGCGGTGTCGCCCTCGGCTGGTGGGACAAGGTTGCTGCCCGCGTCGGAGACTATGCGGCGAAGCGGAGTGCGCCCCGTCTCGACAAGGCCCAGCTTGCGGTAAAAGGCCACCGCATGGTCGTTGCTTGCAAGCACGCGCAGGTAGAAGCCTTCGGGCCAGAGCGTCGTACGCGCCCACTTCACCATGCACGAAAGGGCATCGGCCATGATGCCGGGATTGCCCTCCTTGACACCGCGAAGCACGTTGTCGATCTCCATCAAGCCCTCGTCATTGAGGCAGTTGGCAAAACCGATGTGGCCCACGTTGTGCCCGTGCGCGTCCTGCACGAGGAAAAGTATGCGGTCCGGCACTGCCAGCAGCTTGTCGCGAAGCCAAGAGGCAGTTCCCGCGTCCGTCACCTGAAAGCGCCCCGGATAGGCAAAATCGTTCTCGCGGCGCCACTGCGAAAAGAGCGCGATCATCTGCGCATCGTCCTGATGCAGGCGGCACACCGGAAGCAACATACCGCCTGTCTTATCCAAACGGATGCCGCGTGTGTACAACTCTTCGAGCGTACAGGTTTCCTTCAGGAAGGAAAATGTTTCGGTGATGATGCTTCGATATACAGTCAGTGCGTTGTTCATGGGATGCTGTGGATCACATGCCCGAACTATTGCAGAAACGGTGGATAACGTCCGTGGTGTAATCCATCATTTTCGCTGTCAGGCCCGGGTAGGTTCCGAGAAATATTGCGTCGTTCATGATGTGATCGGCTCCGTTTGTATCGGCAGCCACGCGAAATGCCTCAGGATTATCTTTGCGCAAGCGCACGAATGCAGGCTGGTGCACAAGATTGCCGCCAAAAAGCATCCGGTTACCAATGTGACACTTGTCGAGATGGCGCGCGAAGTCCGTCCGGCTGAACGGGGCAGCTCTGCGCACGCGCAGCATGAAGCCGAACCAGGAGCAACCGCTACGGCAACCGCTGTCGTCCCAGTTAAAGCACTCCGTCCCTTGGCGTGCCTCTGGCGCAATCCAACCCGTGGCGTGCGTAGGCAGGGAGAAGTCGAAATACTCTTCCAAGTCGGCCAGACTTGCGCGCAGAATCTCCCAGTTGCGCTGACGGGCGAGGACAAAGTCCGGCAACTTGCGCATCTGCACCCTGCCAATGGCGGCCTGCGGGTCCAGCGGCTTGAGGTTGTAGCCCATGCGACTGTATATGTATTTGTGGTCGTAGCCGTGGGGCAACTCGCCCAGCTTCCAACCGAAGCGGTTGTGGCAGGTATCGTCGTGGCCGCTTGCGCACCAACAATCGCGCCCCCAGTCGCGGAAACTTTCGGCGTATTTTTTCAGGATGCCGCGGCTGATGATGTTGACCGCACCTCCCTCGCCCATCGTGATGTGGTGCGGCGGGTAGAAGGACTGCGTGGAAATGTCTCCCCAACTGCCGGTTGGCGCGGTGAGCACTTCGCGGCCACCGAGATTCTCGATGCGGATGACCGGATGCGAACCCGTTGCCGCAATGGCAAAAAGATGGTCAAGGCCCAGATCGCGAGCGCGTTCGACGGGCATCGAGTAGGTGCAACCCAGCGCGTCGCAGTTGTCCTCTATAAGCCACAAATTGTGGCGACGGCAGAAATCGAGCATCCGTGCCAGATCAAAGGGATTGCCCAGAGTGTGCGCGACGATGACGGCCTTGGTCTTGCCGGGTACGTAGGCGGCCTCCAATTGCTCGGGCAATATGTTGCCCGTAATCGGGTCCACGTCGATAAACACGGGCACGGCACCGTTCTGAAGGATGGGCGCGACGGTCGTCGGGAAGCTGGCGGCGGCTGTTATGACCTCGTCGCCGGGCAGGATGCGGCGCTCGCGCGGCAACTCGTGCGCGGTTAGCGTTGTCACGGCGATCAGGTTTGCCGAGGAACCGGAATTGACCAGCAGTGTGTGCTTTGCGCCGATGAAGCGTGCCAGATCCTCCTCCATGGCGGAACCTTCCGGGCCGAGGGTGAGCCAGAAATCCAGCATCGAGGACACGGCCGCTTCCACCTCGTCGGAATCGAATACGCGGCCCGCATAGGGCACTGTGCTGACTCCGGGCGTAAAGGAATCGTCCGTCATCGTGGCACCGGGGCCTTTGTCCTTGTGAACGCTGCGAGAATACTCACGCACCAGTTCGAGGATTCGCGCCTTTAGTTCTGTGGGGTTGTCCATGTCTTAGTCTTACGGTTGCTTGCCAAACATGCAGGCTTGATACGCACTCAGTTGTGCGCGCGTCAGCTCAAGCGCGCTATCGGGATTCTCGTGCGCGGAACGGTACCAAACGACGGTCCGCGCAACGCACTCGGCAAAGCTCCAGTGCGGACTCCAGCCGAGCATGTGCCATGCTTTATCAATTGAAAGGTTCAGTTTGCCAGCCTCGTGCAATTGCCCGGGAGCGGAGCCGTCCGTCCACGAACCCGGCCAGTGGCGCAATATTTCTCGGACCAGTTCCCCCACCTTGCGGTTGGAATCGAGAACGGGTCCGAAGTTAAACCCCGAACACAGGGCATCGAGGCGTTGCTCGTCGCCCGCTGCGCGCGCGGCGTCTATTTCCGCCGCCAAAACGAGGTATCCGCCGAGAGGTTCCAGCACGTGCTGCCAGGGCCTTGTTGATGAGGGGTTGCGCACGACAATAGGCGCTCCGGCGGCGAGGCTGCGCATACAGTCCGGCACGATGCGATCGCTCGCCCAGTCGCCGCCGCCGATCACGTTACCCGCCCGTGCCGAGGCAATTAGAACGTGACGGGAGTCGCCAGCAAAAAAGGAGCGCCGGTAGGATGATATGGCGATCTCCGCCGCACCCTTCGATGCGCTGTAAGGGTCGTGCCCGCCCATCGGGTCTTCTTCCCTGTAACCGTAGAGCCATTCGCGGTTTTCGTAACACTTGTCAGTGGTTATCAGAACGGCGATGCAGGGGCGTTTGGCGCGTCGCAGAGCCTCCATCACGTGGATGGTACCCATCACGTTCGTTGCAAAGGTGCTAACAGGTTCCGTGTATGAGAGGCGCACTAGGGGCTGCGCTGCGAGGTGGAACACAAAGTCAGGCCGGAAAGCGTCAACCAACGCGCATACGGACTCCAGATCTCGCACATCGACACGGTGATCCGCCAGTCGCTCGGCAAGCCCAAGTTGCTCGAATAGCGAGGGAGTTGTTGGCGGCTCAAGCGCCAGACCCGCAACTTCGGCGCCAAGAGCGAGCAGCCATTCGCAGAGCCACGAGCCTTTGAAGCCGGTGTGTCCGGTGACGAGCACGCGCTTCCCGCGGAAGGCGTCGCTGAACTGTGCCGCTTGCAACATGTGTAGGGAGGGTTTTCAGTTTGCAGATGACGGCGCTTACCAGATTTTCCAAGGAGCCTTGCCGCTGGCCCAGAGAGCGTTGAGGTACTGGTGCTCCTTGTAGGTGTCCATCGGGTGCCAGAACCCGCTGTGGCGGAAGGAATGCAACTGCTTGTCGGCCACAAGGTTCATCATCGGCTCGCGCTCCAGCATCACGCTTGGGTCGTCGGGCAGGTAGTTAAACATCTCGTGCTTGCAAACCATGTAGCCGCCGTTGATGAAAGAGGCGTCGGACTGTGGCTTTTCGTCAAAGGTGTGGATGTCACCCTTGTCGTCGATACTCAACGCGCCGAAGCGACCGGATGGGTGAACGGCGGAAATTGTGCATACCTGCCCGGAACGCTCGTGCTCCTGAATGCAGGTGTTGATGTCGATCGTCGAAAGGCCGTCTCCGTAGGTCAGCAGAAAGGGTTCGCCCTCCGGTATGTATGAACGGACGGAACGCACACGGTAGGCCGTCATGGACTCCTCGCCCGTGTCGGCCAGCGTCACGGTCCAGTTTTCCTCCGAATGGCGGTTGTTGAAGCGGGCAAGATTCGGGCTGCCGAGCGGGATCGTTACATCGCAGGTGTTCCAACGGTAGTTGCGGAAGAACTCCTTGATCATCTCTCCCTTGTAGCCGAGGCAGAGGATGAACTCGTCGTGCCCGAAGCAGGAGTAGTATTTCATGATGTGCCACAGGATGGGCCTGCCGCCGATGGGCAGCATCACCTTGGGCCTGTACTCGGTCTCTTCACGCAGACGGGTTCCTTTTCCACCGCAAAGAATGACGACTTTCATGGCAATAATCTGGCTGTTGGAGATTGAAGTGATGTGATTTTCAACACGGATAGAAACGCCGCCATATGCGACGCATGTATAGCCGCTCGAACGGTGGCACCGTCATGAGAGAGTGTGGTATAGATTATTTGAGGCTCAACCCCATCAGAGATACAAGATAACGCACCCAGGCGGGGAAATCCATAAGGGGCAGCAAATGCAGAGTCTTGATGTCGATGCGACCCGAGCGATCGACATTGTTCAAGGGCGGCTGTTCGGCACGCTGGGGGAGCAAAGCGCGAGCAATCTCGCGAGCGGCGTCAACTGCGGGATGATGCAGGTGCGCTTGCAGCGAAAGAATGCCCAGCGCGTCGCGGACACGGTCCGCACGTATGCAAGCCATTGCGGCCAAGGCGATGCTGACCGGATCCTGAACGGGCGAGTGCATGATCTGAAGAAACCCGACGTTGTGCAACAGCGGCTTGGTAGCTTCCGCCCACTGCTTCTTGTGCATAAGACAGATGCCAAGGCCCAGCAATGCCTCGCTGTGGTAGGGGACAAAATGCGTGGCTTGCTTGAAAGGCTCCATCGCCGCGTCGTACTGCCCATCGTCCAGAAGGCGGTATCCTTCCAGCACCATCTCGTGCAGCGGGCTGTCGGCGTGTGGATCGGCAGGTTCAGGCTCGGCCGCTTCGGCAAGGCGCAGTGGCTTGAACGGATCGTCCTGAACGATGCGCTGCGAGGGTTTGCGCAGTTTCCAAAGGTCGTACCACTCGCGGAACATGCGCCGCTGGGCGGAACCATGCCGTTCGGTCACAAGGCGATGTCCGGCGTCGGTAATGGCACGCAGGCGCTCAGGATCGTCCAGCAATTCGTTGACGCGCTGCACCACATTGTCGCCATCTGTCATCACGCAGTTGACCCCGTCCTGAAAACCTACAGCGCGGGTCATCTTGATGTCCTGCGTTATAAGACAACAGCGCGAAGCCGGAATCTCGATCATCTTGCAGGTCAGAAGGTGCCCGATTGTGCCGCAGGCTGGCGAAAAAAAGCTGCGGTTGAGCATACGGGCGCATTCCTCGCCGACCATACGCTCTTTGTGCTCCCTTGTATTGCCCAGCGAGGGCGCGTGAAGACATGGAACTTTGGGCAGAAGCGAGGTGCCTACCTTGCCCCGCCACGGATAGAGGACGTTGCCGCCAAGCCAGCCTGCACCGAAGAGAAACACCGGTATTTCCTTCTCCAGTCCGCGATCGCGAAACTGGTGCGGATCGTACCAGTATGGCAGATACATGATGTTGGGCATCATGCCGCCGACCTCGGACTTGCGAAACGGGGCAAAAATCTGCTGCACGCCCCAGCGATCGAAATCACAAAGGATACGCAAGCGAGTTGAGGTGAACGAGTCGCGCCACATGTAGCCCAAGCGCGGCAGTTCGGGATGGCTGTCGGTGTTGATTATCGTGCGCGAAGGTTCGTTGGGACACTCGAAACTGGGGCAGAAAAGCGCGATGTCAGGTCTGTGTTTATCAACCTCTGCGGCGAAATCGCAGTCCCCCTGCACGGAAATGACTTCAAAGTCCTGCTGCAACAGCCGCGTGAGCGGCTCCAGATGGGCCTTGCACAACTTCTCGCTGAGGAAATCCCACGGCCCGTTGAAAAAGAGCATTCTGGGTTTCGCATCAACAGGCGTAGGCATGGTGAAATGACAATCATCTTCCATCCCTTTGATCAAGGCAAAACCAGCCTCAAAGAGCCATCAGGCAGCTTAGCAAACTTAAGAGCAGTGAAAGACAAGATGGCGACATTCAACGACATTCGCACACGCCGCGCCGCAGTTGGCGACGGCCGTCAGAATGTCAAACGCTCCCCAAGGAGCGTTTTGGAATTACGATTCCGTCGGAATACGGGCACCTTTTCGGCGCAAACCCACCCTTATCGGCTCGGGGAATCCCGATTCACCTCGCCTCTTGTTGCGGTTTTTCGCTCGAAAACTCATCCCGTCTCCTCGGTTCGTCAATTCCAAAAAGCTCCCTAAACATCCGGCATATATGGGGCAAGGCCCAGGACAGAATCCAAATAGTCCTGAAGAATTATCGTGGCAGCGCGCGAGTCCAGATCTCCACTTGCACGTTTCTTCTTTGCATCGGCCACGCTCTTGCGCATCTCCCGCTTCTCCTTGCGGTTCATCATCATCTCCGCAGCGGCGGCCTCGCTTGTAAGCGTCTCGTCAACAAAGTGCGCCTTCATGCCGAAACGCTTCTCCAACAGCTCCGCGAACGCCTCAACCTCCCTCGCCTTGAAACCCGCGCTCCCGTCCATGTTATAGGGGTAACCAAGCACAAGCCTGTCGATACGGCGAAGCTTTATCACCTCGCCAATGTAAGCGAGCCGCTCCTCCTGCGTGGCCTGAGTGGCCGCCTTCACCGGAGAGGCAACGCCGATGTCGTCCCCCCAGGAAAGGCCCACCCTCTTTTCACCGTAGTCTATGCCAAGAACGTTCATGAATAATGGGCGCAGTATGGCAAGGCGCGTTACTTAGACAAGGTCGCTGAAGCGGGGATCGGAAGAAACCTCGCGCACAAGGCTTTTGATATCCTGCGCCCTGTCGCGCGGGCATACCATGGTGGCATCGTCGGTGTGAACTATAATGCAGTTGGAAAGCCCCATGACGGACACAAGGTGATCGCTCGTCCCGATGACGATATTATCCTTCCCATCGTACACAATGGCCTTGCCGCGAAGAACGTTCCCCTGCCCGTCCGCCGGAATATGCCGCACAAGTGCTGGCCATGCGCCAACATCGTCCCAGTCGAACACAGCGGGCAAAGTCATCACATTATCCGCCTTTTCCATCAAAGCATAGTCGATGGAAATCTTCTCAAGCCCTGCATAATGCTCTTCAAGCACCTCGTTCATGGGCGCCCCGCCGGAAAGCTTCTCCGAAATGGCGTCCAGCCCCTTCCAAAGCCCGGGAACGTATTTCTCCAAAGCCTTGGCCACCACCTCGGCACGCCATATGAACATGCCAGCGTTCCAAAAATACTCGCCGCTTGCCACGTATTTGGTCGCGGTCTCAAGATTCGGCTTCTCGACAAAACGCTGCACCTTGTAAACAGGCAATCCTTCAAGGCGCATACACTCCGCCCCGCGCTGGATGTATCCGTAGCCGGTGGACGGGAAAATGGGTTCGATACCTATAGTAATCAGCGCGTCGGTGCTTTCGGCGACCTCGAACGCGTGTTGCAACACCTTGCAGAAACGATCCTTGTCGTGAATGACATGATCCGACGGCAACACGGCAAAACTGGCCTGCGCGTTGCGCATCTTTACAAGAACTGTGGCCAACCCGACAGCGGCGGCAGTGTCCCGCCCGACAGGCTCCGCCACAACGTTGCCCGCCGGAAGCATGGGGCAGAGCTGCGCCACCTCGTCCGCGTTTTCAGCATTGGTTATGACAAGAATGTTCGCCTCGCAAACAACGCTTCGCACACGGTTGACCGTCTGCACAAGCAAAGGCTCGTCCCCGACGATGGGCAGCAGTTGCTTCGGCTTTTTCTGACGGCTCTGCGGCCAAAAGCGTTCACCCTTACCCCCCGCCATGATTACAACGTAGCGATTGTCTGTCATCACGCTCATCCTTGCATAAACATGCCAAGGGGTCAAACGTTGCAAAAACTCATACAGCGTATTGCTGGTATTTAGAATCCGCCGCGGCGTAGCGTGGTGTCGCGGATCTCGTCCAGCTTGTCCGGGAAGTCCAGCGTGTAGTGCAACCCGCGGCTTTCCTGCCGGTTGAGCGCGCTTGTGATTATTATGCTGGCTACGCGCAGCATGTTGCGAAGTTCAAGAAGCCGCGGCTCCACCTTGACCTGCCAGTAATAATCGTGAATCTCCCGCCGTAGCTGTTCAACGCGAGCCTGAGCCCTTTCGAGGCGCTTGGTCGTGCGGACAATGCCCACATAATCCCACATCGTGCGGCGAAGCTCGTCCCAGTTATGCGTCAGCACCACCCTTTCGTCCGCGTCCTGTGCACGCCCTGCAACCCATTCTGGCAGCTCCACGTCGCTTTCCTGCCCGTTGTCCTTCAAATACTGCATCGCAGCCGAGGCGCCGTGACGCGCCAGCACCACAGCTTCGAGAAGACTGTTCGAGGCAAGGCGGTTTGCCCCGTGCAGCCCCGTGCAGGCTACTTCGCCGCAAGCGTAAAGGCCGGGCAGCTTCGTGCTCGCGTCGAGCTTGGTAACCACGCCGCCGCAGAGGTAGTGCGCCGCAGGAACGACGGGAATAAAGTCGCGGTCCATGTCGATACCGCGCTTTTCGCAGGCTTCGTAAATGCTGGGGAACTTCTCCTTCAACACGGACTGGCCGCGCCCGGTGATGTCCAGCCATACGTGCGGCGAACCAAGGCGCTTCATCTCGCTGTCGATGGCGCGGGCAACAATGTCTCGCGGGGCAAGATCGGCACGCGGATCGTAGCGGGGCATGAAAGCCTCGCCCTCGATGTTGCGCAGTATGGCACCTTCGCCGCGAACAGCTTCGGAGATAAGGAAACGCTCCCCGTCGGTAGTGTAAAGAGCCGTCGGGTGGAACTGGATGAACTCCATGTTCCTGATGGGCACTCCGGCGCGCCATGCCATTGCGATGCCGTCGCCCGTGGCGATGTCCGGATTGGTCGAAAACTGATAAACCTGCCCCACGCCGCCCGTTGCCAACATGACAACCTTGGCCCCGTAGGTGATGACCTCGTTACTGTGCACATCCAGAGCGTAAAGACCGAGCACGCGGTCCTCGCCACTGGCAGGAAGGTGCCCTTTGCGCGCAAGGCGGCGGCGGGTTATAAGGTCGATGGCGAAATGATGCTCCAGGAGCGTCACCCTCGGCTCGTTCGCCACGGCGTGCAGAAGCGCCTCTTCTATGGCGCGACCCGTAATGTCGGCAACGTGCAGGATGCGGCGCTTGGAATGCCCGCCTTCCCTGTGCAAAGAAACGCGCCCGTCGTCCAACTGGGAAAACGCCACGCCTATCTGCATCAGGTCGTTTACCGCCGCCGGTCCGTCGCGAACGATTGCCCGCACTACGTCCTCGTGGCAAAGGCCGTCTCCGGCAGTGAGCGTATCGGCGACGTGAAGCTCGAAATCGTCGTTGGACGAAGTCACGCTGGCGATGCCGCCCTGCGCGTGGTTGGTGTTGGAATCCGCCTTGCTTTTCTTTGTCAGAATCGCCACGGAGTAACCCGCGCGCGCCAGCTCAAGAGCGAAAGACAGACCGGCCACACCGCTGCCAACCACTATAACGTCGTGATACATGTTGGAGTTCTTACATACTCCTCGATTAGCTGCCTTGCAAGCCGGTGAAGCAGAGAACAACATAGTGCTTAACATTTGTTAACCCTGACTCAGGACATGGATCTAATAGATGCACATTTCGCCTTTATTTGCGCCACCCCGTTAATAACCGCCCTCATCGGCTGGCTGACGAACAAGGCGGCAATATGGATGCTGTTCCACCCGCGTGAACCAGTCGGCTTCGGCCCGTTCCGCGTCCAGGGCCTTGTTCCGCGCAGGCGCGACGAGCTTGCGCGAAAGACGGCGGACCTCGTATCCGCGCACCTGCTCTCACCAGAACACCTGCACAAGGCGTTTGCCAATATAGACGCCGGCCCCGTCATCGACCACATAGCGCAGAAGCTCGTTTACGAAGGACTGGAGCCGCGTCTGGCGGCAATCCCGATGATTGGCGGAATGATCGTGCGCAACAGCATAGACTCCATACACAAGGCCGTGCGTGAGAAAATGCGCGACGAAGCCCCGCAGATGCAGCACAGAATGGCCACACAAATGGCTTCACAGATGGACTTGCGCTCGATAATCGAAGAGCGGATTCGCGCCTTCGAGGCCGAAAAGCTGGAAGAGCTGATAAGAAAAGTCGCAGCGCACGAGCTTCGGGGAATAGAGCGAAGTGGTGCCGTGCTGGGCTTTGTCATCGGCTTGGTGCAGGCAGCAGGTATGCTGTTCTTCGCAGGCGCGTTTTAAGAAAGGGACGTCAAGGCCCAGCCTGCTTACCAATGCCAGCCATCAGGAGCGGAGCAGTTTTTCGGCCTACGGCTCGTCGAACTTGCGCTCAAAGAGCTTCTCCATCTCGTCAATCATTTCCTTGCCGCCTTCACCAATGGTGGTAAAGCGCAGCTTGGATCCCTGCCCAGCCGCAAGCATCATAAGACCCATGATGCTCTTGCCGTTGACCTGTTCCTCGTCCTTTTCGACGTACAGTTCCGCGGGGAAGCGGTTGGCTATGCGCACTATCATCGCCGCCGGACGGGCATGAATACCCATCCTGTTTTTTACGATCAGCTCGATAGTGTGCTGCGAATCGGGAGAACTGCTTTCCTGGCTTTCCATGATTGGCTAAGATCGGCAGATTTCCGTGCCGAATTTAAAATATGCTTTGAGCAAAAAGCTCACGGTGTCAAGTGACAGAGGATGCGGGGGAACTGAAACTGGGATACTGCGTAACAAGTTACGCACCGAATCGCAACTATTGTCGGCGCGAAATACTGCGTTTGCGAACCACTACTATCAAAAACCATACGTTCCACAGACAAACGTCGTTTTTTTTGAAACGCCCCGCTCAACAAAGAGGCTCTCCGCCTTGCGACGCAGAGCCTCTGAAAACTATTATGCAGTCACTCCCAAGGGCGACCTAGTAGTAGCGGATGAACGCATTCTGGCGAAGACGCTCGATCCAGACCTGCTGCTCCTGACGGGAAAGCTGCCCCACGAGAATGTCTTCAATCTGCTCGCGCACATCCTCAATGGGCTGGATGCCCTCTGCGCGGCGCTCTTCGACGAACATGATGTAAATCTGGTTGCCTACGACAATTGGCTCGCTGTGCTTGCCTTCGGGGATGGCGAACGCTGTGTCAGCAAGACGCTCGTTAAGATCTTTGCGAACGACCCAGCCCCAGTCGCCGCCGCGGGAACGGCGCGTGTCCTGACTGTAAGTCTTGGCCGCCTCCTCAAAGGACTTGCCCGCGTCGATCTCGGCAATGATGCGCTCGGCCTGCTGACGCATGAGGTCCGGGCTTTCGTCTCCGATGGGCTTGAGCATTATGAGGCGCAGGTGGATGGATTCCTCCTGAAAGAACTGAAGCTTGTTGTCCTCGTAATACTTGCCGATGCGCTCGGGGCTGATTTCAGAAATGCTCTTGCGCATCTGGCTTCGCATGGCCGAAACGACGATGCGCTCGCGCAGCTCGGAGCGAAACTCGCGGGCATTCTTGCCGATGGACTGAAGGTGCTTGTGAAACGCGGCGCGGTCGTTGTTGAAGTCCTCGATAAGAATACGGTCGTATTCGTTCTCGACGACAGAGCCGGGGAAATTGTACTTTTTCTCAGCGAACTCCTGCACGATCAGGAAGCGGTCGATAAGCGACTGCAACGTTTCCAGATACAGGTCGGACATTTTCTGATCGAACTCTTCCATCGTGCGGGACTCCTGTTCGATGCGCGGGAGTAGCGGCGACATCTCGCGGCGCAGCTCCTCGAAAGTGATTATGCGTCCCTCCACCTGCGCGGCGACACCTTGGATAATGGGATAGTCCCATATCTTGTGAACGGTCTGGCCATGCAGAGCGGTTATGGAGAGTAAAAGGAGAGTTATGGGGGCGAAGTACTTCATGAAGCCTCTTTTGAGTGCCTTCTCAGAAATGAGCAGATTTCACGCAACCTTAAAGCAGCATTGCGCGCGGTCAAGCGGGGAAAACGGTTACCCGTCTTTATATAGTCATCCTTGCGTCCACTGGCACGCGTGCAACGGAGAATGTCCCCTTCAGTTTCGACCAGACGAACGCCTGCCTGTTCCGCCAATGTTCGTACTCTTGTAACTTCTATAAGTGCCAGAGTGGCAGAAGGCAGAGGGCCGAAACGGTCCCTCATGGCCTCGGCCACCGAATCTACATCCCCGGGACTGGCGCACATGGCCAGTTCCCGGTAAAAACGGATGCGAAGCTCCGCCTCGTTAACGTAGTCGGCAGGAATGTAAGCCTGTGCAAAAAGACGCGAATCGCCCTCGTGCTCTACAGGTTTCTCCCCTTCGATGATAAAGTCCAGCCTCAGATTGGCACGAACCAGATCCGCCCCGCGCTCTCCCTTGAGCCGCGCGATACTCTGGCGCAAGAGCTGACAGTAAAGATCGAAGCCCACGCCCGCGATGTGCCCGCTCTGCTTGGTGCCGATAAGATTGCCGGCGCCGCGAAGCTCCAAATCGCGCATTGCGATGCGGTAGCCCGCCCCCAACTGCCGGTGCTGCTTGAGAGCGGCCAGCCTCTTGCGCGCCGGGTCCAGCATTTTGGCATGCTTGTGCAAAAGTAGATACGCGTATGCCTGCCGCTTGAAGCGCCCCACTCTGCCGCGAAGCTGGTAAAGCTGCGCAAGGCCGAAGCGGTCCGCCCCCTCGATGATTATCGTATTGCAGTTGGGAATATCCAGACCGCTTTCGATAATCGTCGTGCACACAAGAACGTCGTATTCGCCGGCGACAAACTTTGTCATCACCCGCTCAAGGGCCAGCTCGTCCATCTGTCCGTGCCCGACGCCTATGCGCAAATCCGGCATAAGCTCCGAAAGCTGCTCCGCAACGCTGTCGATGGACTGCACCCTGTTGTGCAGGTAGAAAACCTGCCCCCCTCGCTCAATCTCCCGCCCGATTGCCTCCTTGATCACGTCCAAACTGTAAGACTTGACGATGGTCTGAATTGGCAGGCGGTCCACGGGCGGAGTCTCGATTACGGAAAGTGACCTCGCCCCCATAAGCGCCAGATACAGGGTGCGCGGAATGGGCGTTGCGCTCATGGTGAGGACATCCACGCTGACGCTCATCTCCTTGATACGCTCCTTGTGCCGCACGCCGAAGCGGTGCTCTTCGTCCACGACAAGAAGGCCGAGGTTTTTGAACTTAACGTCCTGCCCGAGAACTCGGTGCGTGCCTATGACAATATCCACCCTGCCCTCGGCGAGCTGGCGCACGATCTCGCCCTGCTGGGCCGCACTGCGGAAGCGGGACAACATCTCCACCGCGATCGGAAACTCCGCCAACCTCTCCCGGAAAGTGTTGAAGTGCTGCTGGGCAAGAACCGTCGTTGGCGCGAGAATCGCCACCTGCCTGCCGTTGATCACAGCCTTGAACGCCGCGCGCAGTGCAACTTCGGTCTTCCCAAAGCCTACGTCGCCGCAAATTAACCGGTCCATGACGAGGGGCTTTTCCATGTCCGCCTTTGTCTCGTCGATGGCTTTTTGCTGGTCGGGCGTTTCCTGAAATGGGAACGCGCGTTCAAAAGCCTCCTGCAAGGGTTCGTCTGGCGCGAATGCGAAGCCGCCACCGGTGTCGCGCACAGCCTGCATTCGCAGCATCTGCGCGGCAAAGTCGAGTGTCGCCCTCTCTGCCGCTGCGCGCGCCTTGTCCCAGCCAGCCCCGCCGACCTTGCCCAGCTTTGGCGAACGCTTTGTAAGGCCCACGTAGCGGGTGAGCAGGTGCGCCTCGTGCAGGGGAAGGTGCAGTAGCAGCCCGTCGGCAAACTCCAGCGTTATCACTTCCTCGATACCGCTCACGCCCTGCATTTTGGCAAGGCCGCGGTACAGGCAAATGCCGTGCGAAAGGTGCACAAGAGGATCTCCCGGGGCAAGTTCGCCAAAGTCCAGGGCCTGATCCACCTGCGTCTTTCTAGCCAGAAGACGGCGGCGCGAACCAGCGGGCCTTGGGCGAACGGTGCCGAATACCTCCGCAGAGGGCAGAAAGGCCACACCCTGCGAATCCCCGTCCCCGCCAAAGCCCTCCCCACCGATGCGGAAGCCGTGGCGAAGCGGGCCGATTAGATAAGCCACGTTAAGCCCCTTCCAGTCTGGAAGAGTATCGACAAAAGCGCGTATTCGGGAGTCCTCTCCCTCGCTGCCGGAAACAAACACCACGCGCCAGCCATCGCGTATCCAGCCGGATACCTCCGCCATAAGCGAGGCGCGCGCTCTCTGCTCGGCGTTAACCCTGTCTATGCCCAGAGCGCCCTCCGCAGTGGCTGGCACATGATCCAGCGTAGCCTCTGCCCGAAGCTCCAGCCTTGAGGCAGGGCAGCCGAAAAGCTCCTCAGAAAGCCCCAGCGCCGCAATGCCGTACCAACGGTCTTCGCCATCCTGACGGGCCTTGAAAACGTCCTCGAAACAAGGCTTTGCACCCTGCCCCCTCTCGAAAGTGTTGAAAAGATCCGGCGCGGATTGTGCAAGCGAGTCCGGCTCTTCAAAGAACCAATCCACGCGACTGCCAAGATAGCCCAATATGTTCAGCGGGCTGGATGACGATTTGGACGAAGAATTGGAAAGCGGAGCAATCGTGGCGCTTTCCACCGCGTCGATACTTCGCTGCGTGGCAGGATCGTAGCGACGGATGGACTCCACCTCGTCCCCGAAAAAGTCTATCCTCAAGGGTGCGTCGCCGTTGTACGGATACACATCCACGAGGCCGCCGCGCACGGAAAACTGGCCCGGTGTGTCGCACACGCTCTCATGATCGTAGCCAAGGCGTCCGCCAAGAGCCTCGACAAGAGTCTTGAACGACACATGCGAGCCTCGCCGCACAAGCAGCTCGTCCCTGCGAAGAGCGTCCACCCGTTCGACCGGACTAAAAAGACCCGCAGGAGTTGTGAATACGACGAGGCGCTCGCTCGAATCCGTCAGCGAGGCCATGCGCGTAAGCGTGTCCAGCCTGTCGCAGGCTATGTCGAAGGAGCGAACTTCGTCGGCGTCAGCCCCGGCTTCCAGCGCGGGAAGCACGACGCAGCGCGAACGCCCCCCGCCAAACGATTCATCGAGAAAACCCGTGACCTCCGCCCATCCCT
>JAFGLA010000088.1 GCA_016928295.1 Opitutales bacterium | reverse complement strand
GGTGTTGTTGATGTAAAGGTTCGGACAATCGGCGAACACATCCTTTACCGCGGTGCATTCCTGCACGTCTCCGGCGGGAGTTCCCGTGGCATGCATGTTCAGAATGTCAACATCCTGCGCGCTCATGTTAGCCATTTTTAGCGCGGCGCGCATACACTCCGCCTGACGCACGGGGTTGGGCAGAACGGCGTCCGTGGCGTCGCTGTTTGTGTGATACCCCGCCACCTCGGCGTAAATCTTTGCCCCGCGGGCAAGAGCGTCCTCAAGACGCTCCAACACATACACGCAGCCACCTTCGGAAACGACAATGCCGTTGCGGCTCTTGTCATAGGGGCGGCTGGCCTTGGTCGGGTCTTCATGCATTGCAAGAGCGCCCTGACTCTTGAAACCTGCAAAAATACCGAAGCTCTGGATGGACTCGCTAATCCCGCCGGCAAGAGCCACGTCAACCTCGCCAAGCTGAAGCATCTGCACGCCCTGTATGAGACCGGCGTTACCGGCCGCGCAAGCCGCGCCGATAGTGTAGTGCGGCCCCGTGATGCCCATGTTGATCGTGACCTCTCCGGCAGCGTTGTTGGCCACGGTGCGCGGGTTGTGGTGATGGGTCCAGTATTTCACATCGTAGTCGAACTGCGAGATGTTGTACACCTCGATTTCGGTCTCCACGTTGCCGTGCTCTGTGATGCCCATGTAAACGCCCACGCGGTCCTTGGCGACGCCTTCCCATTCCAGCCCGCTGTCCGCAACCGCCTCGTGGGAGCAGTAAATGGATATGGACCCTGCGCGGGTTCCGTTGCGGATTTCCTTGCGGTTCTGGTATTTGCGCGCATCGAAATGGCATACTCCGGCGGGCACCTTCCCGATGTAGCGATGCTCTATGAACTCCACACCGGACACGCCGGAGAGAAGGTTCTGCCTGAATGCCGACAGGCTGTCTCCGTTGGGAGACGTAAGCCCGATTCCTGTGATAACGACGCGGGAGCGTTGCATAAAGAGGTATTTAAGCCACAAGCGGGCGGTCCGTGTCAATACAGGGCGGCTTAACGGGCAAGAATTACTATGATTTGCCATGTCACACGTGAGTAAAAACTGAACAAGAATCATCACTTGGCCGCACAACAGCTTGCAAGGCACACATCAATGAATGATTTTCTGTAAGCAACACCTGCCCGCAATGGATACTTTCTCACGCTTCGCCACATCCACGACTCTGCTTGCATTGCTCTCCGCCCCGCTATTGGCGGATACACCAGCCCTGCCGGACGGCTACGACTTGCGCAATATCGACGGGCGCTCCTACATAGGCCCAGTGCGCGATCAGGGAGATGCAGGCACCTGCTACGCCTTTGCCACATGCGCAGTAGCGGAGGCGGCGTACAACCGTTACATGGGCCTGTACGATGACGACACTGTGGACTTCTCCGAAGCCTTCATCGCTTACAGCATGGACCCTTTCTACGATAGCATCTCGGGAGTCATGGGCGGAGATAGCGAAGGTGGTTACTTCCAGGCCCTCGTAGATTACGGAGTGTGTTCCGAGGCGGACTTTCCCTATACAATCACCGACCCGGGCGAAGGAAACCATCACCTCGACGCGGAAAGGGTGCAGTTTTCAAGCTGGCACTTTCTCCCCAGCTACGACGTTGAAACAATGAAGCGCGCCATGCAGCAGTTCGGCGCCATCACAACGGGACTGAACGTTGACGACGCTTTTTACGATTACGAAGACGGCGTATTCAGCAACACCGACACTGCCGCAGACAACATCGACCTTCACGAATTGGACATGAACCATCTCGTCGGCGTAGTTGGCTGGCAGGACAGTGACGAGGCCCCAAGCGGCGGCTATTGGATAGTGCGCAATTCATGGAGTTCTGACTGGGGCGAAGACGGCTACGCCCGTCTGGACTACTTTTCCAACAAGGCCGCCGTTATTGGCAACTACGTCGTTTACGGAGGTTGGCAAGGCGAGAACACTTCTTTCACTCTCCAATCGGACATTGACAGCGGCTCCGTTTACGACGCCAGCCAGACTGGCCACAGCGCGTACGGCGTTTACGAATGGGGCGGCGACGGCTCCTTACTTACTAGCGAAGGCAGCGTCAACGTGGAGCATGTTTCAAGCTCCGGCTACGGGCTTACGCACGGCCTTTTCCTCTGGGCTGGCGAACACGCCAGAATGATAAACTTCGGCGACGTTCTATCCTCCATAACCACGACCGACGGAGTCGCGACCGCATACGGACTCTGCCTTCAGGGAATGGAGCTTGCTAACGCGCAGGAATCCACCGTGGTAGCCATTGCCGACGGCGACGGCACGAACCGCGCGACAGCCTACGGAGCGGCCTTTTTCGCCTTCGACATAACAAACAACAAGGGCGCGTTCCTGAACATCGGGGACATCTACGCTAAGGGCGCAGGGGCCAACTCTTGGGCCTACGGCGTGCATGTCATGAACGGCGAATACCTGCTTAACGATGGCAACATCTACGTGGAAGCGGAAGATATGGCCGCAGGCATATACGCCTACAATGTAACCCTTGTCGAAAACAATGGTCTTGTTTCCGTCAATTCCAAGAACTTGGAAAGCTACGGGGTGTATCAGCTGGGCGGAACCCTGAATAACGCCGGGTCCCTTTCCGTGGAGACGGATAACGGGCGCGGCTACGGCGTATTCATGGAAGATGGCACTATTGAAAACACCGGTGCGATAGAAACCCGCAGCAACGGAGAAGACGCACGCAGCTACGGAGTGCATGCAACTAACAGCAGCATCATCAACTCGGGCTACATCTCATGCATTTCCGACCTTGGAACATCCATCGGAATCTGCATGAACGGGGGAAGCTTTGTTAACACGTCCGATGGCACAGTAGGCCCGTTCACAAACGACGGCACAAGCGTGGGCGTGGATATTACAAACGCCACAATATTGAACAACGGACGCATCCGAGGTGACGAAAACTACATAGCAAGCTCCACTATCAGCGGCTCGGGCTATTTTTACGGCGTAATGAACCTCGAAAACTGCATTGTCAACCCGGGCAACTCCGTGGGTGAAATAGGCTTTGGCGGCATTGCAAGCAGCGGCGCTTTGACGATCAACATGGAAATTGTCGATGGCGAGGGCGACCAGATTTACGTCCGCCACAGCGCAAGCGTAGAGGGCGAGAACAATGTGCTGAACGTCATCCACAGCGGCTACCTGCCAGAGGACGACTACGTGTTCATATTCGCCGAGGAGGACGCCACGGGTGCCTTCCAAACCGTGAACACAGCCGCGATGTTCGACGGAAGTGTGTTCATCGGCGAGAACGGGTTCACTCTGGACCTTGACCGCAAGAGCTACGCGGATTTTGCGGATCACTCCGAATATGAGGCGATGGGCATCGCGCTCGACTCCGCCCGCCCCCTGGCGACGGGCGACTTTGCCGACATGCTCAACATTATCGACAGCTACGCGAATGCCGAAGCGATAAGCGCAAGCGTTTCCTCTCTATTCCCCGCGGTTAACAGCGACGCTTCCGCGCTTGCGCTGGACACAGTGCAAAGGGGCAACGCGTTTGTAGCGCGCCACTGGAAGGGCAAGGCGGCAGGCTCGGCAGCGGACTCGCGCCGCTACACGACCTGGTTCAGCCTGATGAACGGCGATATAGACTTTGACTCAAACGGCGCCTTCGGCGAACTGCGCGGCGATTCGAGCGGCTTTGCCGCCGGTGCGGAATATCGCGCAGGCAAGAACTGGACCTTCGGCGTCAGCGCAGTGCAGGGCAAGGACAAGCTGCGCTACGCGGACTCTGGCGACAAAGGCCGGTTACGCGCCGAACAGGTATTCCTGCACGCGATGTGGGACCGCAAGCCCGGGGCGGACGGCCCGTACGCGGGCGTATCGCTCGGAATCGGTACTCTGGACATTCATACCGAACGCGCCGTGGACTTTCTCTCAAGCAATCTAAGGGGAGACCACGACGCCGACGCGCAGAGCCTCTGGCTTGGCGGCGGCTGGGACTTGAACAACAAGATCTGGACGACGCGCCCCTTTGTGGACCTTCAATACTCGCGCATAAAAGAGGATTCGTATGCTGAACTGGGCGACGATGGAGCGGCCTTGCTCTTCGGTCAGCGCACGGGCGAATCCCTTCTGGCGGGCTTTGGCATGAGCGTTTCGGCGAACTTCCGCTACGGACGGACGGTAATCATTCCGGAGCTTCGCATCCTGCGCGAGGAGGAACTTATGGGCAATCCCGACGCCGTAATGGCGCGCTTCTCAGCCGGACCGATGTTCAACGTGAAGCAGCGCGACCTGAGCGGATCCCGCACCACGATGGGCGCGGCACTGCGGGCCGTGGTGGACGAGCGCGTAACAGCCGCCGTTGACTTCGAGCGCAGAGAGTTCGACGACGACGACATGGTGACAGACTCCGTAAGCGCACACCTTCAGTTCCGCTTCTAAGGAATGTTTGGAAATTGGCGTTACACCTCCACCCACACGAGCGTGCCTTCCGGCACGGCGTCGAACAGCTCCAGCATGTCCCTGTTTAGCAGCGTGATGCAGCCCGCGCTTGTGCCCTCGCCAATGCGCTCTTCAAACACTGTGCCGTGCAGATAAATGTAGCGGTTGAAGCTGTCCACCCCGGGGCCGGAGTTTTTCCCTTCCTCAAGGCCGCGAAGGCGCAGGATGCGCGTAGTAACACGGGCCTTTTCCGGCGCCTCGCCCTCCGCTTTTAACTCCCGCCAAGTTTTTCCGATGCTTTTTCGGGCGACAAACACGGTGTCTACCGGCTCGCCGTGGCCGATTTTCTCGCACACGTAATGCAGGCCAAGTGGCGTCCCACCAGAGTCTTCTATGCAACTGGGAGGATTTTTCCCCGTAGAGACCTTGAAAACGCGCTGTAATTGACCACAGTGCCAATGTTCAAGATTTTGCTGGCCAAGCCGGACGATAATTACATCATCCGGTAGCTTTGTACCTACGCCAACGCAGGCGTTTATTAACGAATCAAACTCAGAAGAATATGGCATACCGCATAGGCATTCTCGGTGCAACCGGCGCTGTCGGTCAAGAACTGATCAGCCTGTTGATCGACCGCAAGTTCCCCGGCGAGATCGTCCCGCTGGCCTCAGCGCGCAGCGCAGGCAAGACGATCGAGTGCAAGGGCAAGACTTGGACCGTCAAGGAAGCGACCGCCGATTCCTTCAAGGGTCTTGATTTCGCAATTTTCAGCGCGGGCGCATCCATCTCGCGCGATCTGGCCCCCGTGGCCGTGAAGTCCGGCTGCCTTGTCATCGACAACAGCTCCCACTTCCGTCAGGACCCGAACGTTCCGCTCGTAGTGCCGGAAATTAACGGCGAGGCCGCGCTTGGCAACAAGGGCATTATCGCCAACCCGAACTGCTCAACGGCCATTGCCCTCATGGGCCTGTATCCGTTGCACAAGGAATTCGGCCTGACCCGCTTCTTTGCATCCACGTATCAGGCAGCTTCCGGCGCCGGTGCGCTGGCAATGACAGAGCTTGAAGACCAGATGCGCGCATGGGCCAAGGGAGAACCGCTCCATGTCGAGAAGTTCGCCCACCAGCTCGCCTTCAACGTGATTCCTCACGTGGACAAGTTCCTCGACGACGGCTACACGAAGGAAGAGATGAAGATGCTGCACGAGGGGCGCAAGATCATGAATCTGCCGCAGTTGCGCGTCTCCTGCACCTGCGTCCGCGTACCCGTTCTGCGTGCGCACTCCATATCCATCAGCGCGGAGTTTGAACGCCCTGTGGACGTGGAAAAGGCCCGCAAGGCAGTGGCCTGCTTCGCAGGTTCGGAACTCGTTGACGAGCCGGAGAACAAGTCGTACCCGATGCCTCTGTTCTTCTCCGGCAAGGAGAAGTGCGGCGTGGGCCGCATCCGCATCGACAGCGCGTTCGACAACGGCCTCTCGCTATGGGTAAGCGGCGACCAGCTCTGGAAGGGCGCTGCACTCAACGCGATACAGATTGCCGAATACCTGCACGAACGCGGCGCACTGGGCCTGTCCTAGCACTCGGGGGTCAAACTCGGAGCCAAGTAAGTTCATTTATCAAGGCCCGTCGCCGCTTCATGGTGACGGGCTTTTTGTTGATGTTTCTCTAAAATAATCCCCGACGGATTCAAAGCGGCTTATCAAAGACACTCTCCAACACTAATATTATTCACGGATATGAACTTTGGTGTTGCCGAAAGGGGCTTCTGCTCTTTTGTTCTTTGGGTCGCGCCGAGAGGCGGATGACAATGCCCGATGGTGTAATGGCAGCACGAATGGTTCTGGCCCATTTAGTCAAGGTTCGAGTCCTTGTCGGGCAGCCAATTTTAAATAATTGGCTGATAGTCGCAAACGGAGTCTTCAAACACTCCCTGACACGGTCTAGCCGCCTTGGCGGGAGATGAACTCTATCTTTCTTGTATAAGGCACTTTGCCGGGCGGGGGCGTCAGCTTGCCAAGCGAGCGCACGGCGTTCTGCGCGGCGGCGTCGAAAGATGCGTTGCCGGAGCTGGTGGTAATGCGCACGTTGGTCACCACTCCTTCGGCGGAAATGCGGAACTCCACCCATGCGCTCGTTCCCTCCACAATGCCGGATGGCTGGCGGAAATTGGCGTCGATAAGCGAGCGCACCCACTGGAAGTAGTCAAACAGCTCCCCCTGCTGCGCAACGGACATCGAGGAAACGCGGTCGCTGTCCTCGCGCGAAAGGTTGTTGCGCAAATCCCGCAGCACGGCGGACGAGTCCAGCTTGGGCGCGCTGACGGGCTTGGCCTTGGGCGCGGCCTTTTGCTGCACCTTGGGCGGGAGCTTGTTCTCTTTTGAAAACTGCTTGTAATCGATAAGCTCCGGCTTTTTCTGCTCGGCAGGCTTTGGCTTATTGACCTTTGGCGGAGCTGACGCCGGTTCCGGCTTGGGCTGGGGAATGTCCCGCTGGTCGAGCTTGGGCAGACTGGGAAGCTCCAGCGGATTGCCCCGCTCCGGCGCGGGTGCCGCGGTCCTTGGCTCGGGGTTCTGAACAGGCGGGCCGCCCACAAGCTCCATAACCACGGGAACTTCCCTGGGCCTGTTGAACGCCATTGAAAGGAGCATCCAGCCCAAGCACAGCACAACCACTCCGCCGTGCAGGAAGAGTGACCATCGGAACGCCTTGCCGCTTTCCAGTTCCTTGCCCATGCGTTTGTGAAAAAAGCCTTACTTCTTGGACCCTGCCTGAGTGTTGATGTTCAGTTTGCGAAGGCCAGCCTGCTGAATGAGGTCGATTACGTCTATCACGGCCTGATACTGCAGGCTGCGGTCCGCGCTCAGGGATATCACAGGCTCGGACGGGCGGACTGCGGCCTCTGCCAACAAGAGTTGTAGCGTCTCCCTGTCCACTTGTCTATCGCCCCATAGAACGGCCCCGTCGCCACGGATACTGATGTGTTCCATTTTCAGCTCCTCGGGCGGAGTCTGCGGCTTGGCGCTCTCCACGGGCAGATCCACCTTGATTGTCTGCTCAAGCAGGGGCGTCGTAATCATGAACACGATGAGCAGCGAAAAAGCCAGGTCGATGAGCGGGGACATGTCTATGCCCGAAAGCGCGGCAAGCCTTTCGCGTCTGCGGAAGGAGCGGGCCATGCTACTGCGCCCTCCCCTCTGTGCCGTCGCGCACTTCCAGCTCTATGCGGTCAGCGAGACTGCTTGCGAAGTTCTCCAGCTCGGTGACCATTATCTTGCTCTGCGACAGCAGGTAGTTGTAGCCGAACACCGAGGGAATGGCCACGAGCAGGCCGCAAACCGTGGTGAGCAGTGCGCCGGACACGCCCGGGGCGAGCATTTGAATCGTGGCGGTTTTTTCAGTTGCCAGAGCGCCGAACGAGTCCATAACGCCCCATACTGTGCCCAAGAGGCCGAAAAACGGCGCGCCGGTGACGATGGAGGCGAGCCACACCATCTTGGACTCGTAGGCGGTGACACAGTCGCCAATGGAACGCTGGAGTGCGTTTTCCACCATGCCGATGCGCACTTCGGGAATGCTGCCCGAGGAGCGTTCGTACGCCTCGATTGCCTCGCGAGTCAGCGTGGCGTAGGCGCCCTTCACGTTGCGCTGTGCCTGAAGAACGGCCGGCAGTTGCGCAAGGTAGCGTTGGTAGCGCAGGTTGTAGTCGCGCATTCCTTTGAGCTGGTTGTATTTACCCATCATGACGGTCCACGCCATGATGCTGAACACAATCAGCAGAATCACAATGAACTGACCTGCAAGGTTGGAGTCGAAAAATGCCGTAACTACGCTGCCAATAACGGGTATCATGGGTACACGGGGAATGTGGAAATGATTGACTTCGCACCATGATAGGCGAGCAGGCTTCTCTTTCAAAAGAAATCGGGCGCATCCGCGATACTTGTCTTGGATGCGCCCGATTGGGCCTATTGGAGCCAGCCTTGCAAACGCTGGATATTTGGGATGACGTTCGCGGGCTAAACTCCGGCCTGTTTGGGGAGAGCGTGCTCTATTTCGAGTAGGTATTCAGAGCACAAGCTCAGACGCTAACAAGGCGAAGTTTACATTCCACAACGCTTGCTAGCGGCTGAAAACGAACGGGATTACGACTCGGAACTTGGTGGGTTTCCCTTTTACCGTACCGGGTTCAAAACGCCATTTCCGTGCCGCGGCCAATGCATTGCGTTCAAGGACGCTGTCCAATCTGCGTACAACTTTGGCGTCCAGAACCTCTCCCTTTTCGTCAACAACGACTTCGATATCCACCCTTCCGGTGGCGGTCGTTGAGTATGCGACGTTTTTAGGGCTTACACGCACAACGGGGCGCGGCGGAGAATCCATGACCGAGATGTCCACGATGTCGTCCATGTTCATCGGGATATCGGGCTTTAAGCCAGTTCCACACGAGTAACCGCCCCAAGTGATAGACATGGGATTCAGGATAATCGCCAAATCGTCGATTGATGGCGGTTTAATATCCTGAATCTCTTCAGGCTCCTCGGCCTTGGGAGGCTCGACTACCACGGGGTCCGGCGGAGCACTATCGCGAATCGGTTCAACCTGCTGCTCTTTAGCAACAGGTTTGAAGACATCACCTATCCACTGGGCCAGAGGGATTGAGGTGAAAACGAGGCCGGTAATGGCCACGGTGACAACGGCTGACATGGAGCCGCGCTTCTGCAAACGGGGCGGGGTATTTGTCATAAGCTGCTTTGGTTAAGCCAGGAGAGCTTCATTGCTAACCAGCAATGTTAACATCGACCCATATCCCAATTTATCAATGCGCGTATTTCATAAATCAGTTTCAGTACACTTTACAATAAGTAACGCTAATGTCTTCGCAGGACAAGATGTTGATGAACAACACATTAGATTCAACACGCAAAGCCTTTGTTATCCCGCGTGCAAATGCGCATTAACAAACTTTTTCATACACGTCACTTGCGCCCGCAAATAGTGACGCATTGAGGCCGCGATATGCGAAGGACAAGGAAACGTCAGCAGATAGAAC
The DNA here is from genome assembly GCA_016928295.1 of Opitutales bacterium. GTDB lineage: Bacteria > Verrucomicrobiota > Verrucomicrobiia > Opitutales > Oceanipulchritudinaceae > Verruco-01. Next base: position 3,473 of record JAFGLA010000088.1, on the reverse strand, counting down.
TTCCTAAACCGTCTCGACAAGCCTACTGCCCGCGCGCTTCGATTATGCGCTCGACGTATTTTGCCAGCATGTCGCTTTCAAGGTTCACCCTGTCGCCAGCCTTGCGCGTGTGCAGGTTGGTTACTTCCATCGTGTGCGGAATGAGGCAGACGTGGAAAGAGTCGCCCTCGACGCCAGCCACAGTCAGCGAAATGCCATCGATTGACACACTGCCCTTGTACACCAGATATTTGCGCAATTCCGCCGGAGCCTGCACGCGAATTACGTAGTCGTCGCCCTCGCGCTCAAGACTGCGCACAATGCCCACCCCGTCGATGTGACCGGTGACAAAATGCCCGCCCATTCGCTGCCCCACGGCAAGACTGCGCTCAAGGTTGACCAGAGAGCCAGCCTTCACGTCGTGAAAGGAAGTCACGCGGACAGTCTCTCCCAAAAGATCGAAAGACACGCGTCTGCCCTCGATTGCAACGGCAGTCAGGCAACAGCCGTTTACCGCCACACTGTCCCCGATTGAAAGGCCGTCGGCGACGATACCCGTCTCCAAAGTCATGCGGACGCTGTCCCCCGCTCCGGGGACAATTTCCACAACCCTGCCCGTTTCCTCGACTAGTCCCGTAAACATGGGCGCGATACTACATCATTGGTTATGGCGGCGAAAAGCATGAACTGGAAGTTGTCTTGGCAAATCGTCTTTCATATGCCATTGAGAAAGCAAATGAGAGCCGACGCCCTGTTCACGCTTCCCGAAAGCCTCGCCATATTCAGCGCACATTTCCGCCCCGACATGCGCCCCTGGGAATGGGTCGGCGCGATCAAGGAAGCCCTCGCGGCGTTCAACTGGAACATTTACGCAACGCACGCGCAGATTCCCACCGGAGTCCACATCAAAGGACGCGTCTTCATACACCCATCTGTCAAGCTCCCCCCCTACGCCGTTATCGAAGGCCCAAGCTGGATCGGGCCGGAGACGGAAATACGACCGGGAGCCTACATTAGAGGCAACGTAATAGTCGGCGCGGGCTGCGTGCTAGGCAACTCCTGCGAGTTCAAGAACAGCCTGCTTCTGGACAAGGCACAGGTGCCGCACTTCAACTACGTGGGAGACTCCGTCCTTGGCAACGGCGCGCACCTCGGAGCAGGGGCAATCTGCGCGAACCTTCGCATGGACAAGGCAAACGTCCCCCTTGTGCTGGCGGACAAGACAAGGGCCGACAGCGGTATGCGCAAACTTGGTGCCCTGATGGGCGACGGAGCGGAAGCAAGCTGCAACAGCGTGCTCCAGCCCGGGGCAATACTTGGCCGCCGCGCAATAGTATTGAGTATGCCCTTCAGCGGCTATCTGGATGAAAACACCATCGCGCATGCAAGCGTGAAAGTCCGCACCCTACCCCGCAGAAGCTAGGGAAAGCCTACGGTCCTGCAAGGCGCCCCGCAAGACCGCTGGCCCTCGACACCGTTCTGGCAAGCGCCATCCGTATGAGCGCCTCGTTACCCATCACGCGAATGGAGCGGCGGGCACGGCTAACCGCGGTGTAGAACAGCTCCCGCGTCAAAAGCGGATGATCGTGCGCGGGGAGCAGTATGCCCACATCCCTGTATTCGGAACCCTGCCCCTTGTGGACAGTTAGCGCGAAAGCAGGCTCGAAAGGCGGCAGATTCTGAAGCGACACCGCCCTTGCCCCGTCTGGAGATTGGAAATACGCGCAAAGGCCCCGCCCTTCGCGAAGCACAATGCCGGAATCCCCGTTGAAAAGATTCTGCCTGTGCGCGTTCCTTGTCACCATGATCGGCATACCGTGGAAAAAGCGGCCATCCCGCCCGTAGTAACCCCGCGCCTTCGCAAGTGCCAGCGACAGGGCGTTCACAGCGTCGGAGCCGCAAGGCCCCTGCCGGAACATGCACACAAGACGCCTCGACGCTGCGATAGCCAGAGCCTCGTCGGCATCGCCAGCCCCGTGCAAGGCAGCGATATAGTCGCCAAGCTCCGCCTCCACATAATCAGGCATCTGCTCCGGCCCGGGCGCACGGCAAAGCTCAAGAGCATCTGAATTGTATAACAATGCCATCACCCTGTCCGCGTCGCCAAGGCGCACCGAGTCGATTAGTTCGGCAAGCTCCGGCTCTTCACCCGAGCGGTGGTTCACGCTCAAAAGCCTGTGGCAACGGGCAATCGCACCCTCCGGTGCCCTGCGCGCCGCCTCCACGATGTCCGCCAGCGCGCTGCCGCTGTGTATGGAAGGAAGCTGCCCGGGATCTCCGAGTATGACGATGCGGCTGCGCGAGGCATCAATGGCGTCAAGCAGCTTTGCCATAAGAGGCAGATCCATCATCGAAGCCTCGTCCAGAACGACGACATCGTAAGGCAGGGGCCTGCGAGCGTCGTGCTTGAAATAGGCTGACCCCGCGCGCGGCCCGAGCAGACGATGCACAGTGCCGTGCGTGATGTTAACGTGAGGATACTTGCCGGACACCCTCGATATGGACTCTTTGAGACGGGCCGCTGCCTTGCCTGTCGGCGCCATGAGCGCGACAGAAAAGGGTGCGCCGTCGGAAGCTCTTGCCATATCCTCAAGAAGTGTTGCCGCCAAGGTGGTTTTGCCCGTACCCGGTCCACCCGTCACAATCGCAAGGCTGCGCGACAAAAGAGCATCGCCAGCGCCCTCGTTGCAGAAGGCGGAGCGAGCGGACGCCAGTTGCAGAAGCCTTTGCGCAAGCGACACTTCGTAACCGTGGTAGCGATGCAGATACAAACGCCCCCCGTCCAGAATCAGCGGCTTGTCGTCCCCCGCCCCTCCCACGACGGAAAGGCTTGATAGACGGGCAGCGACTTCGTCCGCATCGCCAAGCTCCGCGATAGAAATGCATACGCCGCCATCTTCCAAAACGGACAACAGAAGCGACACAGCCTTGTGCAAAAGCTCCGCCTCGCCCCCGGCCATGCGCACAAGCATGTCCGCAGCGTGCTCGGAAAGCGGAGCAAGAGTCGAAGTCAACTCGTTCATACGTTCCCCCTTTCGCAACCAAGAGCACGCTCCATCGCGTCAAGAAGCGACGCTGGAGGGAAATACGACACGACACCACTGCCCGCATCGCCGGAGCTCACTCCGCGAAGGAACACGTAGTGAATGCCGCCAAAGTCTCGCTCGTAATCCCAGCCCTGCACGCGCTGCCTCATTCCGCGCCTGAAAGCGAGCGCGTATATGCAGCCCTGTAAATAGTAACCGTGGGAACACATCGCACGATGCATGGCGTTGGGCGTGTAGTGACCGATGTCGGGACCAAGCCAGTTGCTCTTCCAGTCCAGAATGCGGTACTGCCCGTCGCGACGGAACACAAGGTCTATAAAGCCCTTGAGGTAGCCGTTAACATCGGCGTTTTTAAGCACCGCAAGCTCCCTTGCGCAGGCGGCGAAAGGCTCTCCCGCCTCTACAAAGGCCGCGGCAATCGCGCCCATGTCCATGTCGCGTGCGGGG
>JAFGLA010000087.1 GCA_016928295.1 Opitutales bacterium | reverse complement strand
TTTCCCTCCCCCCCCCCCCCACACACACGGGTTTGGTTTGCGACACGCATTCGCCCCCTTTGCCCACACTCACTCCACGCATTGATAAAACATCATGCCCCCATTGCCAGAATCCACCCCAGCGCAGGCCACACCGGAGCGCGACCGCCTGCCATTTCGTGAAAAATCCGCCTACGGCCTTGGCACATCAATCGAGATGTGGGGCTTCTGGCTCTACCCGGGTGTTGCTTACGCCGTGTTCAACATCTACCTGAAGGTGGACCCCGTGCTCATCGGCTTCGCGCTGATGTTCATGCGCATATACGACGCCTTTGCAGATCCGATCTGCGGCTGGATATCGGACAATACGCGCAGCCGCTGGGGCAGGCGCCGTCCCTTCATCCTGCTGGCTGGCATTATGGCGGGCGTCTGCCTGCCGCTCATGTTCATGTGCCCTGAAAGCTGGGCGGGCAAGGGGTTCGATATCGACCTTGGCTTCTGGAGCGTGCGGCTGGACTACATCTTCTTGTGGATGATAGGCACGAACATGATCTACCTGCCCGTGGTGAGCGCGTTCAGTATGCCCTTCAACAGCCTCAGTAACGAGATGACGCCCGACTACAACGAGCGCACCTCGATCATGACCTATCGCAGCGCGATGCAGAAGATTTTCGAGATAGGCAACTTCTATGCGCTCAAATTCACGAACCTTTTCGTTATCACGGCCCCCGCAATCGCCGGCAGCGTCACGGCAAACGCGCAGAAGAACACGCTGATGGGGATACGTTATTACACCTGCATTCTGGGCGCGATTATGATTTGTGCAGCGGTGTACATGTTCTTCAACCTCAAGGAGCGTTACTACGAGAACGTCGCCAGCAAGCAGAAGAAGTTCTCCATCTGGACCTCGATGAAGCAGACTCTCGGCTGCAAGCCCTACCGCATCATGCTCTGGTTCGGCATATCCTTCTCGGTGGCCAACAGTATGGTGGGTGCTCTCGGCTATTACTGCACGGTGTATTACGTCTGCGCAGGCGATACCGTGTCCGGCGACAACTGGAACTTCTACATGAGTATCGGCTACATGGTGCTCGGTTTCTCCGGCCCGCCGGTATTTAATCTCGTTGCAAACAAGTTCGGCAAGGTAAACGCCATTATCACGGCAAGCGTCGTCGGCATATTATCCTTTGCCGGTACCTGGGTTTTATACACACCGACAGCGCCTGGACTAACAGGCATTGTTCTTGGGATAGCAGATTTGACTCACATACCAAACGCCGTAATGGCCGTGTACAATTGGTTCGCTAATTTGTTTGGTGGTATCGGGCTTACCCCAGCGGATCTTGCCGCATGGCATGAAAGTTTTAATGCAGGTCCTTTCCTTCAGATTCTGGCCTCAGGCATGATAGCGTTCTCCTGCGCGGCGATATGGATGCTGCATAGTGCGATTGGTGCCGACATCATCGACTTTGACGAGTTGAACACCGGCACGCGGCGCGAGGGCGGCTTCGCCTCCTTCATGTCGTGGATACTCAAGTTCGGCAACTCCATCGGCATGCTCATGGGCGGCGTAATACTCTCGTGGTCCGGCTTCGACGCCAATTTGAGCGTTCAGAGCGAGGATACCGTTTTCTGGATTCGCGCAAGCCTCGCCTTCATCCCGGTGTTCGGCCTGCTCGCCGCCATCGGCTTTGCGATGACATTCCCGCTCACAAAGAAGAGAGTGCTCGAAATCCGCCAGGAACTCGAAGCTCGCCGAGGCTCGGTCTAGGGAGTCTTTGAAAATCGGACTCCCGTCGGAATGCGTGCGTCTTTCCGGCTAAAAACCAGCCCATTCAGCTCGGGGAATCACGATTCACCTCGCCTCACGTTCCGGTTTTTACCTCGAAAATCGATCCCGCCTCCTCGGTCTGCCAATTCCCAAATACTCCCTAATACCTGCTTCAGAACAGCCCTTTACAAAGGCCGGACTTGCGCGAAAGAGATGCAAGTCCGGCCTTTTTGCGCCACGCCGCAGTCATCCCGCAAATAAAGTGTGCGACGTATGTTTGCATGATGAGATTCATTCTCTTGGTCTTGCGCAATTAATGCGGCTCCCGCGGGCAGGATTTGTTTGCGTATGTGGGCCTCTTTGTTCTTTTCTGTCTGGATACAGCATCATGGCAGAGAGCGCAGACAAGCTGATAAGTGTGTTCGTGGACGGCATCGAAGTAAAGGTGGCGCCCGGTACGAACATGATCGAAGCCGCCAATATGGCAGGCGTCGAAATCCCGCATTATTGCTATCATTCCCACCTGAGCGTGGCAGGCAACTGCCGCATGTGTCTTGTGGAAATGGGCACCCCGGGGGTTGACAGGGCGACAAGGCAGCCAATTCTCGATGCCGATGGAAAGCAGGTGATACAGTGGATGCCCAAGCCAACCATTGCCTGCGCCACCAACGCGACACCGGGTCTGCACATCCGAACAAAGACGAAGCTCGTCAAGGAATGCCGCGAAGGCATCATGGAGTTTCTCCTTGTGAACCACCCGCTGGACTGCCCGATCTGCGATCAGGCAGGCGAGTGCCACCTTCAGGAATACGCAACCGATTACGGGCGTGGATACAGCCGCTACGTCGAGGATAAGAACGTAAAGCCCAAGCGCACGATGATCGGGCCGCGCGTGATTCTCGACAATGAACGCTGCATTCTCTGCGGCCGCTGCGTGCGCTTCTGCAAAGAGGTAATAAAGGACGAGGTGCTAGGCTTCACCGAAAGGGGTAGCCACTCCACAATAGCCTGCTACCCGGGCAAGACGCTCGACGACAACTATTCGCTCAACGTCGTGGACATCTGCCCCGTCGGCGCGCTCACATCCACCGATTTTCGCTTCAAGATGCGCGTGTGGTTCCTCAAGGAAACCCCGTCCATCTGCACCGAGTCCAGCGTGGGCGTAAACACCATCGTGTGGAGCCGCGAGGGCGTAATCTACCGCATCACCCCCCGCCGCAACGACGTCGTCAACGACACGTGGATGAGCGATTCGGGCCGTATGCTTTATAAAGAGGTGGCCGTGGAAAACCGCTCCACAAACTATACCATCGAGGGCAAGCCCGTCGGAGCACCCGAAGCGGTCGCCGCGTTTGCCGACACGCTCAACAAAGCGCGCGGAATCGCCGTTCTTGCCAGCGGTAAGTCGAGCGTCGAGGAGATGTTCCTCTTAAAGAAGCTCATCGCCGCAGCACCGGCGGGCAAGAAGCTCGTGCGCGTTGTGCCGCATGTCGAAAAGGGTGACGATTTTCTTATTTCGACCGACCGCAACCCGAACACTCGCGGCGCCCTGCTTACGGGGCTGGTCGATGGCATTGGTGCGGTTGACGGCGGAACGCTCAAGGCGCTCGTGGATTCCGGCTCCATCGACACCGTCATTTCCGTCAACGAATGCGTGACTTCTTACGGGCTTGACCGCGAAGAACTCAAGAAGCTGAACTTCATCTACATGGGCACGCATTTCTGCGAGTCCAGCCAGTATGCCAATATCGAAGTGCCCCTTCTAACCGTGTTTGAGAAAGAGGGCAGCTTCGTAAACCAGCAGTTCCGTCTCCAGAAGTTTGCACAGGCGGTCCCCGGTCCCGAGGGCGTAATGAGCGACAGCGCGTTCCTTGTAGCCCTTCTTGGGGCTATGAAGGCGAAGGTTCCTGCCAATGCCTCCGCCGCGGCGGTATGGGAGCAGATTTCCGCAGAAGTTCCGCAGTTTGCAGGCGTCAGCTACGCCGGCATCCCCGCCGAAGGGCTGCCCGTGGACGGCAGCGCATTCGCCGCGCAGCCATTTGTCGAAGGCAAGAGCCTGCACTACACGCCAGCGAACGCATAGGGCAGGGCGCACAAGATTGCGAAAGCGAACAACTTTTCCTTTTTACACTAGGCACAGCCAATGGACTGGATTGATTTACTCATAACACTGCTCAAGGCGGTTGTCGTGGTGGTTATTGTGATGACCATCTCGGGCTACTCCGTCGTGGGCGAGCGCAAGGTCTCCAGCTGGGTGCAGGGACGAGTCGGGCCGAACCGCACGACGATCCCGCTGCTCGGGTCCATCCCCGTGATTGGCAAGCTGCTTACCCGCTGGGGCATATTCCAGCTGCCCGCCGACGGAGCCAAGTTCCTGTTCAAAGAGGAGCCGCTGCCGGACCACGTAAACAAGTTCTACTACAACCTTGCGCCGATAATCTCCTTCCTTCCGCCGATGATTATCCTGACCGTGCTGCCCTTCGGACAGTATGTGAAGGACGGCGTTTCGAGCGCGGTTGCACTGACGCAGACGGACGTTGGCATCCTCTTTGTAATGGCTGTCTCCAGCCTTGGCGTTTACGGATTAATCCTTGCCGGATGGGCCGCAAACTCGAAGTTCCCGTTCCTGGGAGGCATTCGCGCCAGCTCGCAGATGATTTCCTACGAACTGTGCATCGGCCTATCGCTCCTGCCCGTATTCATGTGGACCGGCGGCACGCTGGACCTCTTCGCCGTCGTGCAGGCGCAGGGCGGGGTGCTCTTTGGTGAAAGCTTCGGCCTTCCCAAGTGGTTTATTTTCTCCCAGCCCCTGTCCGCACTTCTCTATCTGGTGGCTCTGTTTGCGGAAACAAACCGCCTGCCCTTCGACATGCCGGAGTCCGAAACGGACTTGGTCGGCGGCTTTCACACCGAGTACGGCGCGTTCAAGTTCGGCCTCTTCTTCGTTGGCGAATACGCGCACATGGCCATTGGTTCGGCCCTATTCAGCATCATATTTCTCGGAGGCTGGAGCATTCCCTTCCTGCCCCTGTCGGCCTATCCCGAAGGCATACTCGGCGCTGTGCTCTCCGTTCTGGTGCTCGCGGCCAAGACGATCTTCCTGATCTTCTTCTACATGTGGATTCGCTGGACTCTGCCGCGCTTCCGCTACGATCAGGTGATGAACCTCGGCTGGAAAATCCTCCTCCCCCTCGCGGTGGCGAACCTCGTCGCCTACGCCATAGTAATGGCCTTCATGCCCGGCCTGTAAGCACGGGCCTGCCACTGAAAGAATTACACAACTTATATGTCGCCGATAAACAATAGTTCTGAAGGGGCCTCTGTAGGCGTCATGGACCTGTTTGTCGGTATCGTTGCGCTGTATTCGATCGTTCTTCTTGTAGTTGATCTCTGCATGGACCTTGGCCCGGAAATTTCGGAGCTGTTTATGTGGTTGGACAACGGCTTGTGCACCCTCTTTCTTGCAGAATTCCTTTACAGGCTGATTCGTTCGCGCAGCAGTCTTTCCTTTTGGAAATGGGGTTGGTTGGATTTGCTCGCCAGCATTCCCATGTTTCCTTGGCTTCGTTGGGCACGTTCAGTGCGGCTTATCCGAGCCATACGCATTCTGCGTGCCTATCGAGGGCTGCGTATACTGCACGATCAGTTGAAAATCCGACGTGGTGTAACAATGGCATCATCAGCGATTTTCCTTTTTTACACACTTGTCATGGTTAGTACACCGGCCATTCTTATTGCAGAGAGCGGGGCCAGCGAAGCGAACATCCGTACATCAGGGCAGGCATTTTGGTGGGTGATTGTTACGATGAGCACGGTCGGCTACGGTGATTTTTATCCTGTGACCACCGCAGGAAGGTTAGTTGCCATTTTCACGATGATGCTGGGCATCGGCCTTTTTGGCGCTAGTATAGCCTCCATTCTATCGTTTTTCGGTTTTGGACAGTCATCAAATGATGAAATCGCGGGGCTGCGCGCTGAAGTCGAAAGGCTCAAGGCAACGCTTGAATCTGCTAACGGGCACAAAAGCCTCCCACATTAGAAATCTTTTATACAACCCGAACAATGGCCATCAAAGTTCTGGACAGAAAACCTCTCAGCTTGGCTGAACGCACATACTTGCCGCAGATAATTAGCGGCTTGGGCATCACGCTGCGCAACATGCTAAAGCCCCCGGTCACCTTGCAGTATCCGGAGGAAAAGCCGGTTATACCCAAAGGCTACCGTGGCGTTCCCACTCTGGTCAAAGACCCGAACGGGCGCGAAAAGTGCGTATCCTGCCAGCTCTGCGAGTTTGTTTGCCCGCCCAAGGCCATTCGCATCACCCCTGGCGAGATCGCGGACCCTGAAAACCCGCACGTGGAGAAGGCGCCCAAGGATTTCGAGCTTAACATGCTTCGCTGCATTTACTGCGGCCTCTGTGAAGAAGTGTGCCCTGAAGAGGCTATCGTCCTTCAGGACCTGTATTCGCTCAATTCCGAGGCGCGCGAGGAAATCGTCCTGCACAAGGACAAGCTCTACGAACTGGGCGGCACCCTGCCTGACAAGCACTTCAAGTGGGACAAAAAGAAGAAGGCAGCCGAAGATGCCGCTTCGGGGGACAGCCACTAGGTTACGCCACCGAACCTACTCACCTTTATCAACTTATAGGTAATCATACGATGCACGAAGTGCTCTTTTATCTTTTCGCCGCAATGACGCTGCTTCCGGCTGTCATGCTGGTTTGCAGCCGCAACACCGTCAACGCCGCCATGCTGATGATTGTCTCCTTTGTCGGCACCGCGGCCCTGTTTGCGATGTTGCAGGCGTATCTGCTAAGCGTGTTGCAGATAATGGTTTACGCCGGTGCGGTCGTCGTGCTGTTCCTGTTTATCATCATGCTACTCGACGCAGGCCGCATCAAGTCATTCAAGGGAAGGATAAAGCAGATTATCGTCCCGCTGGCCTTCTTCGTTGCGCTTTCCATTCTTCCCGTCCTTGCGATTCTTTCGGGCAGGGGTGGGGAGGCACAAGTTGGCGAAGCAGTAGCTCCCGCGTCCAGCGCCGAACAGTTCGGCCTCTTGCTTTTCACCAAATACCAGCTCCCCTTCGAGCTTACCGGCTTTCTCCTGCTTGCCGCCATGGTGGGAGTGATTTTCATTTCAAGGCGCAACGTCTCCGCGTTGCCAAAGAGCGAAGGGAAGGAATAACGAGCCATGTTTGCCATCGCCCTCAACCACTATCTTATCGTTGCCTCGCTGCTGTTCAGCATCGGGTTCTTCGGTGTGATGCTGCGGCGCAACGTGATTGTCATGTTCATGTGCATGGAGCTTATGCTCAACGCCGCGAATCTTGCCCTCGTCGCCTTTTCCCGCTTCAACGCAACGCCTGACCATCCCATGATGGACGGGAACGTTTTCGTATTTTTCGTAATCACAGTGGCCGCTGCCGAAGTAGCCACGGGACTTGCAATCATCGTCGCCCTGTTCCGCAAACGCGCAACAGTGATGGCCGACGAACTAACCGCGCTGAAGAAATAAAGCCATGACGCGGAACCTGCTAATCATACTTCTCTGCCCGCTACTGGCAGCCGCCCTCATCGCCCTTTTCGGGCGCAGGCGCGGTCGCCTCTCCGCAGCAATCTCGATTCTCTCCGCCGCCGTTCAGGTGGCACTCACGCTTCGCCTGCTCTTTGGCGGCTGGGACGGAGAGCCTTTCCGCGAGACGATGCGCTGGATGAGCCTCGGCGGCCTGACGCTCGACATGGGCTTTTTCTTTAACGACATGTCGGCCCTGCTGCTGATGGTCGTCACCGTGGTCGGCTTTTTGATTCACGTGTTCGCGCTCGGCTACTCCGATACGGACGAGGCTCGCGGACGCTTCTTCGGCGGCATGAGCCTGTTCATGTTCTCCATGACGGGCATAGTCATATCCGAGAACCTGTTCATGCTGTTCATTTTCTGGGAACTGGTCGGCTTTTGCTCCTACATGCTTATCGGCCACTACCTTACAAACGAGGCAAGCTCCGCGTCCAAGAAGGCGTTCATCGTCAACAGGGTGGGCGACTTCGGCTTTCTAATCGGCATAATCTGGTGCTTCTGGCAGTTCGGCACGGTCAGCCTTGCAGAACTTCCCGCCGCGATGAGCCTCGCCCCCGTCTCTGCCGGCATGTTGACGGCAATCGGGCTTTTGCTCTTCTGCGGAGTGCTCGGCAAGAGTGCGCAAATGCCGCTCCACGTATGGCTGCCGGACGCAATGGCAGGTCCGACGCCGGTTTCCGCGCTCATCC
>JAFGLA010000086.1 GCA_016928295.1 Opitutales bacterium | reverse complement strand
TACGTCTTGGAACGCCTTCTTGGCGCGGGCGCAATGGGCGAGGTCTATCTCGCTCGCCAAGTCATTCTTGACCAGCGTTGCGCAATAAAAGTGCTGCCCGAGGAGCTGTCCCGAAGCGCCGACTTCACACGCCGTTTTGCAAGCGAGGGACAGGCTCTTGCCAAGATGGACCACCGCGGCGTCGTGCGCGTCCTCAACGCGGGCCTCGACAAGGGACGGCATTTCATCGTGCTCGAGTTTGTAAGCGGGGGAGACCTCGACCAATACCTGCGCGACAAGGGAGGCAGGCTGGACGAAGCTGAAGCTCGCTTCATTTTGGAACAGATTCTCGAAGGACTGGCCTACGCGCACGCAAAGGGCATCGTCCACCGCGACCTGAAGCCCGCGAACATCCTGCGCGACGCGGACGGCCGCTTCAAAATCAGCGACTTCGGCCTTGCGCTCGTCATGAACAAAGACTTTGTGCAGGACATCGTAAGGCGCAGCATCGACGCGGCCAGCGCGGCGGCTAGCGCGGACGAAGGGGCCACGATTCTCGACTCCGCATCAGCTCCACGTTCCATCGACGAAGAGGAAACACTCGTCGAAGGCGCAAGTCCGGCAAAGCCCATCCCCACGCGCGACGCGTCGGCTCTTGTCGGCACCATTGACTACATGAGCCCGGAGGTTCGGGCCGGACAAAGCGCGGACGCAAGAAGCGACATCTATGCGATAGGCATACTTGCGTATCTGTTCCTCACAGGACGCAAACCCATTGGCCGCGCAAAGGCCGCAAGCAAACTCTGCAAAGGCATTTCCGCCGACTGGGACGACTGGATAGACAAATGCCTCGAAATCGACCCGCAAGACCGCTTTTCAACGGCAGCGGACGCACTCGAAGCCTTGCGCAATATCCCGAATGGCACTGGTGCGGCAGAGGCTGCGGCTGTTCTGCCCCAATCCAAGGCCCACGCGGCGGCGAACATCGAAAAGCCCTCTGGCGACAAAGCGCAGGCTCCTGCCCGAGGCTCGGCAGACGAGAAGGCAGCAAAGAGCGCGAACGGCAAGGGTCATACGGGCCGAATACTGCTCATGGCCACGCTGCTGATTTGCACAGCGGCAATCGCGGGCCTTTACAAGGGTGGGCATCTGGACAAGCTCCTGCCCAATTCAGAAGAAACGCCTTCCAAACAAAGCGCGACAACGAACAAAGCGCCCGAAAAGCAAAAGACAGCCCCTGCAAACAGCGCGACGAATAAGGAGGTAGCAAAGGATCAGACCGCTTCCGATGGCAAGGCACAGCCAAGGAGCGACAAAGCGCCGGGAAAGGCATCCACAAGCTCCGGCGCGAGTACCGAAAAGGCAAAGCCTGCGACTGGCACAATCCGCGTAAGCACGCTACCCGAGGGCGCAAAAGTCACGCTCGACGGCAAGCACGCCCCAAGCTCCCCCGCCCTGTTCGAGAACCTTGCCAAAGGCAGCCACCTGCTGAAAATCGAACTGGCCGGATACGATACTTTTGAGAAAAAAATCAGCCTCAAGGAAGGCAAGAAGCTGGACCTTGGGCAAATAGCCCTCACGCGACAACTCGGCGACCTGGAAATTAGCGGCAGACCGGCTGGGCAGAGCTGGCGGCTCATATCCGGCCCGGGCGACGCAGGCCTCAGCTCGGGCAGCGTGCCGCAGAGCCTTGGCAAGTTGCCGACGGGGGATTACCTCTTCGAGTTCAGCCTGAAAGACACTCAGCCCCGCCGCAAAAGCGTAAGCATTACAAAAGGAGAAACATCCCGTATCGAGAGCGTGTATGCTGGCGGACCGCTGCTCATCACAAGCAACATAAGCGGCGCCGAAGTAAGGGGCGAGAAAGGGCGACTGATTGGCAAAACGCCGCTCAAGCTGTCCGTCATTCCCCCTGGCAGGCACGTATTCAGCGTATCGGCGGACGGTTATCCGCCCGTGGAGCTGTCCGGCACAATGAGCGACGGGGGAAGCCTCAGCCTGCACGCCACCTTGGAACGCAGCCTGCCAGTCGCGGGAGAGAACGCGCTTGTGCCGCTTGGCAAGGGGGCGGACATAGCCTTGGTTTGGATAAACGCGGGCAGCTTCCGCATGGGCAGCGACGAGATGGAGGGCGGGCGTGAAAAGGACGAGACAGCGCACAGCGTCCGCCTTGGCGAAGGCTTCTGGATGGCGCGTACGGAACTGACTCAGGCACAATGGCGAGCCGTGACGGGAGCGAACCCCGCGTCTTTCCGCAAGCTGGGCGATAACGCGCCTGTTGAAAGCATTAGCTGGAACGAGGCCGTGGACTTTTGCAGGCGCCTGAATGACATTGCTCGCAAGGCCGGGACGTTGCCCGACGGCTATGAATTCCGCCTGCCAACGGAAGCAGAATGGGAGTATTGCTGCCGTGCGGGTTCGAGCGCGGCCTTCTCGGGAGCAATGCGCGACATGGGCTGGACGAGTGCGAACTCCAAGCGCGGCACAAGTCCCGTAGCGCAAAAAACGGCGAACGCATGGGGACTTTACGACATGCACGGCAACGTGGCCGAATGGTGCGCTGACTGGTATGCGCCCTACTCCGGCAAAGCCGAGAACAACCCAACAGGCCCCGCACAGGGGCAGTACAAGATAGCGCGTGGCGGCTCATGGCAACAGGGACTAATCAACAGCCGCAGCGCGGCACGTAACCGCTTTCTCCCCTCTGACCGCTGGAACTACGTCGGCATGAGGCTCGTTATGGCACCGCTTACGAACAAGTAACCGCCTGTTTGGGGTTGTTATCGAAAGGCTGCAACTAGCTGTCCTACATCGCCCTCGCTACATATTTAAAAGTAGGTAAATCGCCAGAAAGGCTTGAAAGGCGTATTGCATACGCAAGTGGTGTGAATACATTTTTCTCTGCCTGCCAATAACCCAATCATACACCATCATGAACGCACTCCCCCGCGAAATACACTCAGGCTTACTGCACACATTCAGGCTATCCGCAGCACTACTCGGCCTCGCCTGCATAAGTTCGCCTGCTTCCGCACAAAGCTCAGCAATAATAATCGACCACAACTGCACGGAACTGGACGCCATCCCGACATCGGCCATCCAGCACGCAAAGTCCAAACTTAACATCGCTTACGGTCACACCTCGCACGGCAGCCAGCTTACAACAGGAATGGAAGGACTGGCCTCCTGGAAGGGCAACCTTTACGCCTACGGCAGCGACAACTCCCAGAGAACCCTTACGATTGCCGACTACTACGGTAACTTCGGCGGTTCGGACGCTAATGACTTGGGCAACCCGGACTACACGACTTGGGAAAGCGCAACGCGCAGCTATCTTGCCACGCATACCGAGACGAACGTCATAATCTGGTCCTGGTGCGGACAGGTTGCCGGAGCCAGCGAGGCAGAGATTAACACCTACCTCTCGCTAATGAACGGCCTTGAAACGGACTTTCCCGACATCGCCTTCGTTTACATGACCTGCCACCTGGACGGCACGGGCGAAACAGGCAACCTGCACATCCGCAACGAGCAAATACGCAACTATTGCCGCAACAACGGAAAGATACTCTACGACTTTGCCGACATTGAGAGCTACGATCCGGACGGGCTGGTCAACTACATGCTGCTCGACGCGAACGACGAGTGCTACTACGACAGCGACGGCAACGGCTCTCTGGACAGCAACTGGGCCAGCGCATGGCAGGACTCGCACACAGAGGGGGTTGACTGGTTCAACTGTTCCCCTGCGCATACGCAGGCCATCAACGGCAACATGAAAGCCTATGCGGCTTGGAACCTATGGGCGAGAATCGCAGGCTGGGACGGAACCAGCAACGCCATGGTCCCAAGCTGCCTGCGCGCCAGCGAGGTTGACGAAGGAGTGTTCGGCTCCGAATGGTTCGAGACTACTTACTGGAACGAAGATCTTGGCGACTGGATTTACAGCGAAGGCCACGGCTACCAGTGCATGTGGCCTGAAAACACGGCTGACAACTGCTACATCTGGGACCACGCCTTGCAAACCTGGCTATGGACGAACGAAGATTTTTACCCGATAGTGTACAGCTACGCTGACAACGGCTGGCTTTACTACATGGGTGGAAATGTTTCCAGACGTGTTTTCTGGAACTACCAGACAAGCAGCTACGTGAGCGAAGGCAAAAAGTAAAAGGCCTGCGTTTCTCCCGTCATACACGCTTCCAACCCGCTCTGGAGTCAAATGCGACAACTCCGGCTTCAGAGCGGATGGGGCGTATTACAAATCTGTTGAATCCAACGCTACCTGCGCTCGCGCTCTCTGGCCTCGCGTAGAGAGGTGCCCTCGGGGCTTTCTACGGTTCCGGTCTTGGAGACGGCTATGCGCTGCGAAAGGTAAATGCCGGTGTTGCCGCTGAATATGTATGCCAGAAAACAGGCCACGCCGATGTACAGGGCATAGTCCGCACCGAACAGCTCCATGCCCATGATGGTGCAGGCAAGCGGCGTATTCGTAGCGCCCGCAAACACTGCTACAAAGCCCATCGCGGCGAACATCTCCACCGGCGCGCCAAGAAGCAGCGCAAGGGAATAGCCCAGCGTTGCGCCGATGAAAAAGAGCGGCGTAACCTCCCCGCCCTTGAAGCCGCTGCCCAGCGTGATGGCCGTGAAGAGCAACTTCCAGAACCAGCTCCACATGTCCACGCCACCAGCGTGAAAGGCGTTCACAATGCACACGCCCTGCCCGTCCGGCGAATACACGCCAAGGCCAAGATAGTCGCGAGTGCCGAGAAGGTGAACAAGGGCGATCACGAGCAAGCCACCGACCACGGGGCGAAGCGGCGCGTAGGAAATGTATGTTTTGAAAAGGCGGCCAAGCCCGTGCGTAAGCTCTGCAAACAAGCGCCCCGCAAGGCCGAAGGCAAGCCCGCCTACAGCGCAAAGCCCGAGAAGAACAAGGTCCAGCCGCACGGGGCCGTTGCCCGGGATAAGCTCATGATAGTCTGTATGATGGATGCCCCAGGCAGAGCAGGTAAAGTCGCCCACCACGCTTGCCACCAGCACGGGGATTAGCGCGTCGTACTGCACGCGGCCCACAAATACGACCTCCATTGCGAATATCGCCCCCGCTAGCGGAGTGCCGAACACCGAGCCGAAGCCCGCGGCAATGCCCGCCATAAGGAGCATTCGTATAGTGCCGTCTCCGCCCTTGAACAGCTTCCCGTATGCGCTGGCAAGCGAGCCGCCCATTTGAATGGCCGTGCCTTCGCGCCCAGCGGAACCGCCGAAAAGGTGCGTAAGAAGAGTTCCCGCAAGAACGAGCGGCGCCATGCGGCGCGGGATTCCTCCGCCGGGTTCGTGAATCTGGTCAAGTATCAGGTTGTTCCCCGCCTCGGAATTGCGCCCCACTTTGTCATAAACCCACACAATGACAAAGCCGCCAAGTGGCAGCAGATACAGCAGCCAGGGGTTATCCCAGCGCGTGTGCGTCGCTATGCCCAGCGACCAGAGAAACAGTGCGCTTGCCGAACCGGACAGAATGCCGACGGGAATTACAATGGCAGTCCAGCGCAGCAGGTGAAATATGCTGCTCCAGTATTGGCGTAAATTGAATATGCCTATCATGTTGGGACTTCGACCGCTGCCGAGAATCCCACGTTTGACGACAAAAGCGCAACACGCAATCAACGCATTTTTACTCGATACTAGGCACTCGCGTGCTGGGGCTTGCTCTCGGACAGGCTGATGGAACCAGCCAGCCCGCTATCGCCAAGGAAAAGTGCGCGTGCGTTGCGCGTCACCGCGGCCTGTGCGCTCATGTGGGCAAATAGCATTTTCTGCAAAAGTGCCATCTCGCCCACCCTTCGCCCCTCTTCCATGAAGAGCGAAATCAGCCTGTGGCGCTTTGCGCTACCCCCAAGCGGCGAAGAACGGCTCCATTCGCCGATAAGAGGCGTAAGCTCCTCCGCGGCCAACGACATTGCCTCGTCCTCCCTGCCCTTGTGATAGAGAGAGCAGGCGCGCCGGAAAGACTGCGCGACCTGTTCCCAAGCCTCGTCCTGTTCCGTAAACACTCTGGCGACTTTTTCCCTCGTCTTCATGATGTACAATGCATAGCACAAGCCGCGCCCATTCGTTTATACTTATATCAATCAACGTCTTATAAACGCAACCCCAAGCTCACGGAATTATTTTCCACGCTTTATATTCTCCGGATCTTGTAGTAGAGTTCCAAGCATGGGCGGAATACTGGAAGGCAAGACTGTAGCACTGGGCGTCACCGGTTCCATCGCCGCGTACAAAGCGGCGGATATTTGCAGCCAGCTTGTAAAGCTGGGCGCAGATGTGCATGTGATCCTGACCGAATCCGGCGCACGCTTCATCAGCCCGCTGACACTCCGCACCATGAGCCGCAATCAGGTAATTGGAGGTCTATGGGACGACGCTGGCTGGAAACCCGGCCACATCGACATAGCCGACAGCGCCGACCTGCTCCTGGTGGCTCCGGCGACGGCGCACAAAATTGCGGAGTTCGCGCAAGGACTGGCTCCGGACATGCTCACCTGCACCTATCTGGCCACGCTCGCGCCGACGCTCATCGCGCCCGCGATGAACGGCAAGATGCTGGACCATCCGGCCACGCAGGCCAACATTGCCACGCTCCGCGAACGAGGCGTACGCTTTGTGGACAGTGCGGACGGGATGCTAGCCTGCGGTTACGAAGGCAAGGGCCGACTGGCCCCAGTGGAGCTGATCGTGGAACAGGCGGTCAAAATACTTACCGCGTAAAAGTATTGGCCCGCAAAAAACGCGAGGCCCAAGACTGTGCGCAGCGTCTAGCTATTGGGCGATTTCTTCCGTTGCAAGATACGTTGCGGCAAAGGCGCCCATGCCTTCCTTGAATATTTCCGGGCTGAAATCGTGCCCGTTTGTTGTAAGAACGAACTGGTGAGGTACTTTCTTGTCGAACAACTGGCGCGATAGGTAGATGCAACCCTGCGGAATCCATTCGTAGTAGTCCTTCGTCCCCACCTCGATACAGAAATGCTCCAGTTGCACAGGCCGGGCAAGATAGGCGTCGATGCGCTCGGGCAACATGCCAAAGCCTCTGTTCCAACGTGCGCGCGCCGCCATGTCCTCAGGCGAACCGTCCATGGTGGGAATGTCCGCGTGCGGGAAAGGCTTATCAGGATTGGGCGCGACCGCGGCCCCGTAGGCGAATCTGAACGTGTCGTCCCATGTGGACCAGGCGTTTTCAAGCCCCTGTTCATCGAACACGCCCGGGCAAAGCGAATACATCAGGCCGAAAACATCAGGATGCTCGAAGCCCATCTTAAGCGCGATATGTCCGCCCATGGAGACGCCGCACACCATGCGGGACTGTCTCTGTGCCAGAGTGCGGTAATGCGCGTCCATGTACGAGACGACGTCCTGAAGGATAAAATCCTCCCAATTGCCGGTCACGGGCGAGTTCATGCCGAAAGTTCCGTGAAGGGAATTGATGACCTTGACGCTGACGATGATGTATTCGCTCTCGCGCATCACCTGCGGCAGCACCGAGTCCAGATACCCGATTTCCTCATCCGAATAGTAGCCGGTAAAGAAATACATGACCGGGTAGCGGCGCTGCCCTTCTGCGTAGGATGGGGGCAAAAAGATGCGCAGCATCTGCTCGTCAGCTTCGCCAATCATGTTCGCCCCGATCGACGGAGCCGGAATAGTCTCTCGAACGTACTGGAAAGCGCCCTTCCCTTCCGCGTTACAATCAGCGTGAAGCACGCCGCAAAACGAGAGCGCGGCAAGAAAGACAAGCGCCGAGTGTTTATTTGTAAGCATACAGTATTTTACTCCCAATGTTGAAATCTTGGCCAGCTCTTGCGAGCCAGCAATGAACACCAAAATGGCGATACGGGTAATCCAAGCCCGTTATTGCATTACACCGCGGGTATCGAATATACTTCATGATAACTCGACCATGGTTTGCCCACCACATCAAAACCACCAAAGATAACATCATCAATAAACGAATTTGGCACGCAGAATGCCAGAACAGGTTCGCGCGTCCGCTGTCACAGTGGTTTTGAACACTTTTCTCCCTTAGTATGATCAGAACGCTAACAAAAATAACTACTGCTTCTCTGATTTGCCTTTATCTTGGCGCATGCTCCAAAAACGACGACAAGGCGACTGATACGGCTGACGCAAAGCAGGTGGAAGCCGCGGTCGAGCAGGTCGATTCCAACACCTCGCAGGCGAAAGCCACTACGGCCAATAGCAATGGGGACAGCCCGCCAGCACTTCAGTATTTCCCAATGCCGGACTACCCCGTGGCCCTGCAAAAGCGAGCCATAGAGGGCGAGGTATGCGTAAAAATCCGCGTCAATGCCGATGGCAAGGCTGAGGATGTGACGGTAAGCTCCAGCACGCACAAGGAGTTTGAACAGTCTCTTCTCGAATCCATACCGGAATGGGTGTTCAAGCCCGCGAGGAAAAACGGCATAGCCGTTGCCAGAACGGTATTTGTGGCCATACCTTTCTTAATTAGCAACCGCAACACAAGCCTGCCTGTAATGGACAACAGCCAGCCGGAACTTGTTGGCGTTGTGCGCCCGCCGCACCCCAAAACGGGAGCTTCTTCCGCAGTAGTCCAGATTTCGATATCGCCTTCTTCAACGATAACGGACATTTCAATAGCGAGCCATGAAGGAAGCATCGACGCGCGCTCCATAATAGACAGCGTGGCGCAATGGACCTTCTTCCCGTCCCGCAGCAGGAAAGGGACGGGGCTGCCCGCAATCGTTCTTGCCAAAATCACTTATACGGAATCCGGCAACGTCCTAATCCAGTATCCCTTTCCCGCTCCTGCGCAAGAAGCTGACAGCGCCAAGCAAAACGCACAGTGAATCCCGACATCGACATTAAAAGCACGAAGCTGCTCATCGTTGACGACGACGAAATAATCCTCATCGCCCTGTCCGAAACACTGCGCCACGAAGGCTATCAGGCAACCACGACCCAGTCGCCCACCGAAGCGATACGCTTTCTGCACGAGAACCGCTACTCCGTCATAATATCCGACCAGCGCATGGCCGAAATGACGGGGCTGGAGTTCCTTCAGGAAGCGGCAAGGATACAGCCCAATGCGTCGAGAATCCTGATAACGGGCGTACTGACTCTAAAGACCATCATCGACGCGATTAACTCGGGCGAGATATTCCGCTTCATCGCCAAGCCATGGCTGCGCGAGGAACTGTTGGCCACCATCCGCAACGCGGCGCAAAGGCACGAGCTTCTGGAGACAAACCGCCGCCTTCAGGAAAACACACTTTTGCTTAACACGCAATTGGCCGAAGCCAACGCCCAGCTTCAGGGAAAGATCCACGAGTTGACCGCGCAAAAGGAAGAGCTTGCCGAGATGCACGGCCAGCTGCGCATCAACTTCGAACACTCGCTGGATCTAGTCCAGCGCATTGTCAGCGTTTACCACCCCAGCCTTGGCGAGGAAACGCGGCAGGTGACGGAGCTTTGCGAGAAGATGCTGGAGTTTGCCTCGCTAAACGATGACCAGGCCCACGTATTGAAGGTGGCGGCCCGCCTGCACAACATCGGCATAATCGGAGTGCCGCGCGTCATACTCGAACTGGCAAGGAGCAACCCGGAGCTGCTTCAGGAGCACGACAAGGCAGTGCTCGAAAGCAACGCCGCATACGGGCAGATGCTCGCCCATTACGTGGACCCGAGCGAAGCGGTCGGGGCGGTGATTCGCGCCTGCCATGAAAGGTGGGACGGACAAGGCTATCCCGACAAACTCAAAGGCGAAGAGATTCCCCACCCAGCACGCCTGCTGGCCATAGCGGCGTGGTATGTGGAATCTGCCATGAGCAAGGACGACCGCATCGACGAAATACTGCACCTTAGCGGTCAGGCTTTCGACAACGACACGGTGAGAGTTTTTCTAAAAGCCGTGCGCACGGTGCAAACGACAAAACGCGCAAAACAGGTATCCGTCGGCGATCTTCGCCCGGGCATGGTCCTTGCCAAGGGCCTTTACAGCCCGACGGGGATGCTGCTCCTGCCCGAAGGGCACATGATAACGGAAGACTCCCTGTCGAAAATCCGTCAGAATGATTTCTTTGGCTCTGCAAGCAAGGGCATGATAATATACTCGTAGATAGCACATTTCACCCAATCCCCACCATGCTAAACACAAGCTCCACAATCGCGTTAGCTCTTCTGGCAAGCGCGGTAACTTTGAACGCTTACGACGCACCAGCACTGGTGGGGACATCGGTTTCGGACAGGCCATACAGCCTAGCGGGAATGGTTTACGCTCCGATCGAGGGCACGAACAGCTTTTACTTAGGCAGTGCTTACCTGATAAACAAGCGAGTGGTACAAACCTGCGCCCATGTGTTTTTCGACGAGGAGAGCATGTCGTGGATGACAGACGTAAGATTCCACCGCGCCTTCAACAGTCAGGCATCGAACGTGGACGGCGTGCGCTGCGCTGGCACCACCTATCTTTCAAGTTACAGCAGCGCCGTGCAACAGGACATAGACGACGGGCTTGATGAAGGGCAAAGTTCCTACAATACCTTCGACTCGGACATTGCCTGCGCCTACGCACTGAGCGACTTTTACACCCAGTACGGCAATTACAGCGCAAGACTTACAGGGGAGCCATCCCTCGCTGCCGAGGGCTGGAACGCCATGCTCGTCGGCTACCCAAGTGACGATACTTACATCGCTTCGGACGATATCGGCAAAATGCACAAGACAGGAGCACCAAGCCCATGGATTCTCACTGACTTTTTCGGGTACAACAACGGCGAATACGATGGTTCGGGTACAAACTCCGCCATCTATGAAAACACCGGCGATATTCAGGTAATCTCAGGCAACAGCGGGGGCCCCTTGCTAGTTTACGATGAAGACATTGGCGAATACGTCCTTGCCGCAGTGGTCGTGGGAGGAACGAGCGAAGCGAGTGACCTTTCGACGATTTTCCGCATTATTGACGACTCCGCACTTACGGTGATCGACGCTGCAATTAGTAGCTCTGGCAGCGGAGAAGTGCTTGGCCTCACGACGCTTTCGGCAATAGACAACGGCAACAGCACTAGCTACATTTCGTGGTCCACGTCCGCCTCTACCGGACAGAGCGGATGGCAGGTTTCCCGCCACGAGGGCGACGCATGGGTGGTCGTGGCAACGCTTGCAGACAGCGGCCTCGCTACGATGACGTGGACGGACCCGGACTACACGGCGGGCCACGGTTTCAGCTACCGCGTGCGCCCCGTCAAGTATGTCAGCTCCACCTGGTCGAACAAGGGCCCTTGGAGCAACGCCGTCACGCTTGCCAATACAGAGTATGGCGACGCCATTGCGGAAGCAGTCGGTGCCCCTTACCTGTACCTTTCCACCAACGGAGACGCACCTTTTTACGCAAGCAGCACGGAAGATGGGGCGAGCTCGGGCAAGATACTCAACCATCAGGAAAGCGTCTTGAACGTCCACGTGAACTACCCGGGCAAACTTAGCGTGACTTTCGATCTGGACTGCGACACGAGAAGCTATTCCGCCAACCAGTTTGACAAGCTGCTGTTCACGAACCTTAACGGCTTCACAAGTTTCACAGGTACATACTCTTCAAGAAGCGTTTCAGGCAACATCAGCGCAGATACCGCCAAGCTGACTTACAGCAAGAACGGCATGTATGCCAGCGACGCGGATCGCGCCCTTGTGCGCAGCATAGAGTTCTACCCCACGGGCACGAGCGCCCTAATCCCGGGCTGCCGCAACAAGGACCAGTCGGGAACGGCCTTTGAATCCCCATGGCTTGGAGACTTTTACGCATTCAACAGCCCTTGGATATTCGCCTACAACGGCCTTGGCTACGCCTACGTCACCCTTCCGAGCGAAACGGTGTGGAAAAATACGCACGGCCTTTGGATGTATCTGCCCGACGGAGAGTTCTCCTGGCTTTGGATAGATACGGACGACTACCCTTGGCTATGGAGCTATTCGAAGGGCTGGGTTTACTACATGCACAGCGGCTGGTTCTGGGTAAGCGACGCCGCGCGCTACGAACAACTCGGCACCGGCGAGGTCGTATATCCCTAAATGCGGCAAGAGGTAATGCGAGAGCCCGCAGTGAAAGCTGCGCGCCCTCCGGCAGACCGCTCTACTGGCTCATCCTGCTGACAAAGCGGCGCAGGTGCTCAAGCGCCTGTGCGCGGATCTGGCATATGCGCGCTTCGGAAAGGCCCATTAGCTCCCCTATTTCAGCAAGGCGCATACCTTCGTTGAAATACAGGGCGAGCACTTTGCGGGACTGTTCGGGCAATTCCATGATCTTGCGCGCTACAAGATCCATAAGCTCCTGCTTTTCAATGCGCTCTGGCGCGTTAACAGCGTGAGAGTCCGCAATGTAGTCATGCCCTGCCCCGTCCTGATTACCTTCCGGGTCAGCGTCCAGATACACGATGCTGACGGGACGGGTCTGGTAACGGAGCTTGTCGAAAGCTCGCTGGTCCAGCCCCATCTCTTCGCGCAGTTCTGAATCCGTGGGGGCGCGGCCAAGGCTTTGCTCCATAGCGGCGGAGAGCTTCTCCAGCTTGCGCTGCTTCAAGCGAACCGAGCGGGGAACCATGTCCATTGCTCGCAGTTCGTCGAGTATTGCCCCGCGAATGCGCACCGAGGCGTAGGTCTGGAATGAGTAGCCCTTGGATGGGTCAAAACGTTCGATGGCGGCCAACAGGCCCGTCATTCCCGCGCTCTCCAGCTCCTCGATGTCTGCGTGCGACGGGAAGCGGCCTTTCATGCGGGCCACGATGATTTTCACCATCGGCGCGTAATGATCCACCATGGCAGCGCAATCGTTCAAGTCGGGCAGGTTCTGCTCCTGATGCTCGAAACTGTCGGCATCCAATCCTTTGCGGGTTGAAAGAATAGTCTGTTGCGCTGTGCCGTTCTGGGTCTGCATGGTGATGTCCTTTGTGACATGCCATGTGTAGCAAAGCCTGTACCCAGCGGCTTAAAAACAGGCACACACCACGCAATTCCAAAACGTAAGCATCTGGCACAAAGACTGTTGCGCAACACGCTCAAACTTAAATAAAAAATATCATCCGTTGATATAAGCTGCACAAAGGAAGATTTTTCCGCACGTCCCAGACACGCATCATGTCCTGCAAAGACAACGTAGGATGTAGAAGAATCAGCCAACAGAGGAGCCAAGATTTGACTCCTGACCAATCCCCCACGGGCCATAAAATGGACCGACCCGTCGGAATTAACCGGCGGGTCGGCATCTGCCCCATATACTCACTTGGTTCCGCTATTTTAGGAACCCCAGATGGACCGGTCTTTGCTCGCCCTCGGTCTCACCTGACAGTATTACACTAACCCGTAAAGGGCAGGTATCAAGTGGCGCAGAACGATTTTTCAAAGCTGCAGGGGCCTTCATTAGACATATGGACGGTCAACCCACAAAGAGCACTACTGAAAGGATTCCGTCACAGAGTCTTGCATTATTCGCCTGCGAAGAGCATGAACTAACGGCGCAGCGCATTATTTTTCAACTTTTCCGTCATCCTCGCCAGATGGACAACATATACACCTCGATAAGCAGCGTTCCGACCTCCTTTGTCGGCGCAAACGGAGAAATCCGCCTCTCTTCTGTCCTTTGCCTGATGCAGGACGCGGCCTCGGTCCACGCCTCTCTGCTGGGCCTTGGCTTCAACGAGCTGTATCCTAAAAACCGCACGTTCATCCTCTCCCGCACCGAGCTGAAAGTCTGCGGCAAGCTCCCGCACTGGGGCGAAAGGATCACCCTTCAAACCTGGCCGCGCGGGTTGGAACGCCTCTACGCTTTCCGCGACTACGAACTCTCGCTCGAAGGACAGACGCAGCCCTTTCTGAAGGCCAGCACGGCGTGGCTTTTAATAGACACGGTCAATCGCCGCCCCGTGCGCCCGCAGGACATGTTCGTAGGCATCACAACGCGCGACATTGAGGCCCTCGACGCAGACTCCCCGCACAAGCTGGGCTGGGACGAGGCCCTGCCAGCCTACGAAACGCGCAAGGCGCGCGCGAGCGATCTTGACCTGAACGCGCACGTCAACAATACCCGCTACATCGACTGGATTGGCGACTGCGTGGCCCAAACACAGGGCCTTGACGCTGCAATATCGGAGCTATGCATCAACTACATGGGTGAAATACACCCGGGCGAGGATGTGCGACTTGCTATGGGCGAAAGCACGAAGGGCAGCATCTGCATACAAGGCGAAGGAGCAAAGCGTAACTTCGCGGCGGAGCTTAAGCTGGCGTAACTAAACAAGCCCAACAAAGCTCTACTTCGCGTCGAGCCATGCCTTGCGCAGGCTGGCAAGTATTCGTCCAGCCTCGGCAAAGCGCCCCTCACGCCCCTTGGCGTGGCACTCGTCGTAATGGGCGTTCAGATTCATGGCAAGCTCCGGCCACGCTGAGTAATCCAAGGCCCCCTTTAGTATTTCCAACGCGGAATCCAAAGCCTCGGCATCCTTTGAGCGACAGGCGTTGAGCGCCGCGTCATACATGACAGTGATGCGCCTGAGCTGTTTGGCCCGCTCTGCCCTTGGCCCACGCGAATAAAGCTCTGCAACCCGCTTATGCATTTATCAAGGATACTATAGTAAGCCGTTATATCCGGCCCAAGGAAATATTCGTGGGCAGCTTGGTCGGATCAAGACTGGAAGTGGTTCCGCCAAGTAGAGATGCGAGCGAAGTTCCGCCAGACTGTACCCCGAGCGATGAACTCAGATTGCTCAAAATGAGGCTGCTGGTGTAGGAAAGGCTTGAAGATGATGAAGAGGATGTCCCCCACAGAAGAGAATAAGAATTGCTGTAAGTGGTTCCCCCGCCAAGCACGTCTTTGATAAGGCTGGAGGTGGAGCCTGAAACTTTGAGGGAACCGTTCAAGGCGCTCTTAATCGTATTCACGTAAGAGTAGGCCTTATCCACGGTATTCTGCTGCGCGCTCACCATCGTGATGGCGGCGTTAATGTTGTCGATATAGGCCCCGAAGTCGAAATCGTCGTATGCATTTGAAGCCTGCTCATATCCGACAAGCGCGCTCATAGTCGCGTTGCCGTCAAAATCGGCCGCGTTTGCATTGACTATCAACCCGTTGCCAAAGTCCAACGCGGTGTTGCCCTCGGCATCCAAAGTCGTGCCCTTGGCAGCGCCTACCGCCCTGCCCCTGCTGTCGTAAAGTATGGCGTTGATATTGTCGCCGAACTTCGAGACCTCCACTTTGTAGTTACCGCTGGAAAGCTCCCTCTTGCCTTCGGAAACGATACCCAATTCCGCGCTCGTGATGGACAAACTATCCCCTTCGGAATCCTTCTTGGCGAGTGAAGTCTCGCCCAAGGTAACGCCTCGCGCTCCTGCCTCTGCGGAGCCTGCCAAGTCGTAACTGCTTACGCGCACGTAATCCAGATTC
Source organism: Opitutales bacterium (assembly GCA_016928295.1). Lineage (GTDB taxonomy): Bacteria > Verrucomicrobiota > Verrucomicrobiia > Opitutales > Oceanipulchritudinaceae > Verruco-01. Next base: position 84,919 of record JAFGLA010000086.1, on the reverse strand, counting down.
GCGTATAGAGAGGCCGAACCCTTGCTTTCGTAGTCGTATTTGTCGTACACGCTATTCGGGTCCTGAGTCTTCTCGATGTCCATTTCGATACCCACGTCAAAGGCCACCGTCTCAATACCAGAGCCGCTAAGGTCTACATTGTCCGCACGGCTAAGCTCCTCGCCTGAATTGTCAGTAATAATTACGGACGAGTTCTTGCCCGCATAGACGACCTCTATCTGGTATTGCCCCGTCTCAAGCTCCTTGTAGGTGATGCTGGCCGTGTCCTTGCCCATGATGTTGTCGATACTGTATGGGTCGGTGTCCTCGGTATCTGGCACTTTTCCGGTGAAGCGCAGCTCGGAAATGTTCAACCCCACCAGATCCACCTCCGCGTTGTTCCATTCGCAAAAGCTGTCGTAGGAGATCATCATCTTCGCGTTCGCAGACTGATCGGCGAGATTCAGCCCATCGGTGCCAGTCGTGGTCAAATCGGACATTATCATGCTCCCGTACAGCCCCGCACTGTTAAGCGAAAGATTTGTGCCGTTCAAAAGGAGCTGACTGTTGAATTTCGTCTCGGAAATAACCGTGTCGATACCCGCGCCAAGGCTTCGCAGCTTTGCGTATGCCTCCGCCCTTTCAGCCTCGGTCGAATCCTCGGAAGCGGCGACCTGCGCGATTTCCTTCATGTCCTGAAGATTGGCGAGTATGGTGTCCATTCGCTCGCTGGAGCCGGATAAAAGGCTGAGAGTCTCGGTAATGCTGCTCGTCGATACCTTGCTAAGTATGGAGCTGGCAGTAGTCGATGAGGATACAGAATTCGTCCTTATGGATGCGAATGCCGTGCCCGAAAGATACTCTGTAATTTGTGCTGATGTCAGTTCCATGGCCATGAACGGTGACATGGCTTTAACGGCAGCTTATTCGCCAGGCTGAAACGATTTTTGCACGCAACCGGGTCAAAATGAAGGCCCATCGGGCTGAACTTGTCTTTTGCAAACGTTCACAGGAACGCAATCTTGCGCGACCTCAAATCGGGGTGCATAGTGTTATGTGCCAACAATGGCACGCGCCTCGCAAAGAACATGAAAAGCCCCAATCCAGCGAAGTTGCACAAGCAGGCCGTTCGCAGCCTGTCCATACTGCTGGTCACGGCCCTGGCCCTCCTGGTGTGGCTGGTAGGCGATGTAGGGGCGATTGGCATTCTCGACGCCAAGAGCGGCACAATTTCCGTAAACATTGGCAGGCATGAGTTTCTACTCGTGATGATACTGCTGCTGCTGAATGTGATGATGACCTACGCCCTTATGCGCCACATGAGTCCCGGCGGTCGGGCGACAAGGGCTTCGCTTGCCACAATTCTGGCCTCGATGCTATCGCTGTGCCTTTGGATTGGCATTCACGTCCTGCCCCGTGGCGTCAGCGATGGCGTCGAAAGCGCCGTAAGCATGGACCTAGGAAGGGCAGAGACTTGGTTTGCGCTGGCGCTCGTCTTGCTTAGTATCCTTGGAATACTGCTCCTTATGCGCCGCTTTGGCCGGGCTAAGGAATTAGTGGTCATAAGCGCGTATTCCAAAAAAGTGCGCTACCACGACGAGTGGATCAGCATCGAGGAGTATCTGGAAAGGGAGCTTGGCATCGCCGTAAGCCACGGGATAACACCCGACGAGCGCGACAAGGTTATGGAGGACTTTCGCAAGGAGAGAGAAGAGAAAGGCATTCCCCGCCCTTCTGACGAGTAGGGCTTCGAAGATAGGCCAATATCTCCCCTTACGTCAGGTACAGGAATGCTCTGCGCGATGCCTGCCATTCCTGCGACACCCCTTGCCAGCTTGCCCGCTCCAAACAAAATGAAAACGCACCCGCAAGCTATGCAGTGCGGGTGCGTTTGGGCAAATATAGGCAAATCTATCAATCTATGGAGCGTTTTGACGATGAGGCGGATTGTCAGACGCTACTTAGTGATAACGGGAAAGGCCCGACCATCCTTTTGGGGTAGTCGGACCTTGAGACGCCCTATCTATGGGCATCCTTCAAGACAGTTCCGTGAACATGAGTTAATGAACGGCATCCTGTGCTTTTTTTGCAGTGTGTGAGTAATCCTATTCGATCGGATTTGTGTGAGGGAATCAGGAGTGCAATCCATCCCAATCCTCTGTTCGGGTATGCCGGAACTACTTCTTGCCACTTGTGAAGATGAACTTCTGGCTGGCGCGGCACATTGTGGTCTTGCCGTTGACCTTGGGGGCCTCGAACTTCCACTGCACAAGGGCGTCGTAAGCGGAGTATGCAAGGCGGATGTCGCCCTCGTATTCCATAAGAACGGGCATTCTTACGTTGCCCTCGTTATCGATGAAGAAGCCAAGAACCACGTAGCCATCCCTGCCTTCTTCGGGAATGTCGCTGAAGACTTTGGGCTGCACGATGTTCACCGGCGTCGGCATCTTGTCCAGCTCTGAGTACTGGGAGACCAGACGCTCCTCATGAGTGTCGAAGCGGCCGTACAGATAGGCCTGAACCATCTGAACGCCGTTGACGGCCATCATAATACCCTCGGACTTGAACTTGACGTTGACGCTCAACGCGTAAGGGATGTTTTCACCGTCCCGAGTGGCAGGGGTGAACGTCCACTTGTCTATGACTCGTTCAAGCGCGGTTACAAACTCCGGCTTTGACGCAGATACCGCGAGCCAGTCGGTCATTTTGCCCTCGCTGTCCAGTTCTATCAACAGCGTGGCAGAGCCTTCGTATATACCCATAGAGGAAAGACTCATGGGGTAAATCGGGTTGACCACTTCCTTGATTTCAGCGCGGGTTACATTCCCAAGCAGAGCAGCCGAAGCACTGCTCGAAGCCATGAGGACCATAGCGAGAAACACTGCGCTTATGTTTCTAATAGTGTGTGAGTTGAGAAGTTTCATGGTAATTCCTATGTTTGCCTGTTTGCCTTGTCGGACCGTGTATCGTCCTTCGCAAACACATACACCGCAACAAGAGTCCTTCCCTTCACAAAAACGCGCATTTTATATTCCCATCACTCCAGTTGGGGCAAAAAGCCCAAGGGTGGCGGAGCGAACATAACGGCTCAAACACAAGCGCCCCTTTTCGCTTATTACTTGAAAACCATATCTTTGTATTTACTGTTGCCGATAGTAGTTATCCCAAACGAGTGCGGCCCCGACAAGTGGAGCGATCTTACTGTCCGGGCCGTTTCTTGCATTTTACCGCCTGCATCGGGGTTTCATGGTACAAAAAAAACTGTGGATGCCGTTGATTGTCCCGACACCCACAGTCGATTTCATTACATTAACTCCACACAAAAGAGTGCCCCACATCCCAAATCTGCTCCGCGTATTGGCGAATGGTGCGGTCACTGGAAAAAGCTCCGCAGCGGGCGACATTCAAGATTGCCTTTCGTGTCCACTCCGCAGCGTTTTCGTAAGCTAGCGCGGCCTTGCTCTGCGCAAGGCAGTAGGCGTCAAAATCCGCACATACAAAGAAGGGATCTTTGCCCGTAATAGAGTCGAGCAAAGGCACGAAGGGATTTGCGCCGCCACGGCAAAAAGCGCCACTTGCAAGCAAGTCCAGAACGGCGCGCAAGTCCGCACTGCGCTTGATGAACTCGACCGGCCCAGCCCCTCTCTGCCTTAGCTGGGCAATTTCATCCGCTGTGTGGCCGAATATAAAGATGTTCTCCGCACCAACGTTGTCGCGAATCTCGACGTTCGCTCCGTCCAAAGTGCCGATGGTCAAGGCACCGTTGAGCGCCAGCTTCATGTTGCCCGTGCCGGACGCCTCCAGTCCGGCGGTTGAAATCTGCTCGGACAAGTCCGCCGCCGGAATGATGCGCTGGGCAAGCGAAACGTTGTAGTTAGGCAGAAAGGCCACTTTCAACATGTCGCGAGTGCGCGGATCGTTGTTGACCACATCGGCCACGAGGTTGATGGCGTGTATGATGTGCTTGGCCAAAACGTAACCCGGGGCCGCTTTTGCTCCGAATATGAACACCCGCGGCTGAATTTGCAGGCCCGGGGAATCCAAGAGGCAGCGGTAGAGGTGCACAATGTGCAACAGGTTGAGGTGCTGGCGCTTGTATTCGTGAAGCCTCTTAATCTGCACGTCGAACATGGCGGCGGGGTCCACAACAAGCGAGCAACGCTCTTTGATTATTTTGGCAAGCTCGACCTTGTTGGCCTGCTTTATGGCGCGAAACTCTTCTTTGAACGATTCGTCCTTTGATAGAGGTTCAAGCCTCGCGAGCTGCTCAAGGTCGCGCGTCCAGCCAGTACCGATGCTCTTGTCTATCAGGCACGAAAGGGCCGGATTGGCCGTGCGGATCCAGCGGCGCGGCGTAATGCCGTTTGTCTTGTTGTTGAATCGTGTTGGGAAGAGGCTGTCCATCTCGGGGAACATGGACTTGCGAAGCAGTTCGCTGTGCAACGCGGCCACGCCGTTCACCGAATGGCTGCCCACGATGGCAAGGTGCGCCATGCGGACGCTTTCGTCCTTATCGTCTATGATGGACAGCTTTTGCAGAATGGCTTCGTCGTCCGGCCAGCGGGAGCCGACCTGTTTGCGAAAGCGTTCGTCTATACCGCGTATGATTTCAAGATGCCTTGGCAGAAGCGTCTCGAACAGGGCAACGCTCCAGCGTTCCAGAGCCTCGGGCATGAGGGTGTGGTTTGTGTAAGCGCAGGAGCGTTCCGTGATAGCCCATGCCTTGTCCCAGTCCAACCCGTGTGTATCCAGCAACACGCGCATAAGCTCCGCTACCGCAATTGCCGGATGCGTGTCGTTGATATGCAGGGCGAGCTTCTCCGAGAGGTTATCTACGGATGGGTTCGAGTTCAGGTGGCGGCGCAGGATGTCCGCAATAGAGCAGGCTACAAAGAAATACTCTTGAAGAAGGCGCAGCTTCTTGCCGGACTCGGTGTTGTCGTTGGGGTAGAGAATCTTGGAAATAGTCTCGCTCTCCACCTTTTCCTTTACTGCCTCGCTGTAACAGCCGCTGTCGAAGGCGTGAAAGTCGAAATCCTTGCTCGCACGGGCCGCCCAGAGTCGGAGGAAGTTCACAGTTCCAACTCCGTAGCCCTGCACGGGAATGTCGTTCGCCACGCCCAGCACCTTGCTTTCGGGAATCCACTCCGAACGCGTCGTCCCGTCGGGCAAAGCGACTGTTTCGATATGACCGCCGAAGGGGATTTCCACAGTGATTTCGGGCCTGACAATCTGCCAGGGGCAGCCAAACGAGCGCCATTCGTCAGCGGATTCGACCTGACGTCCATCTTTGAAGCTCTGCCTGAACAGCCCGAACTCGTAGTTAATGCCATATCCTACGGCTGGGATTTCCAGCGTAGCCATGGAGTCGAGAAAACATGCCGCGAGGCGCCCCAGCCCACCGTTGCCAAGGCCCATGTCAGGCTCCTGCGCAAGCACGTCGTCAAGGTCAACCCCCATGTCGGCAAGGACTTCGCGTGCGTAATCCTGAACGCCGAGGTTAATCATGGTATCCTCGGTAAGGCGACCTACAAGATACTCCATGGATAGGTAATAAACCCTCTTGGCATTGTTCTTGTGGTGAACGTCCATCGTGTGGATGAAGCGGTTCGCGACAAGTTCTCTAACCGTATGCGATAGTGCTTCAGACCAGTCGTGCAGGCTGGCCTTGGATGGATGAGAAACCACATTCGCCTTGAGCTGACGCAACAAAATATCCTGAAAGGTAATTTTGTCAGTGGATATAATATTATTGTCCAATATGGGCATAAACTTACAGGATGATTGCCCCATTAAAACAGCCTCTGACAAATGCGCATGCACCTTCTCGGGGAGATTTCCCAGAATGAGCCTAATATTCTTAGGCACAGCAAAGACTAGACAAACGCACGCTTTCTTACTTGTACAAAAAAAACGGCACGGGTTTTGATCCCATGCCGTTTTTTGAATTAATAATAGCCCACACTCTATTCGATAACCTGCTCCAGAGCCGGTTCCCTTACAAAGCGCAACAGGAACGCTGCCAATAGTAACGACGCACCGCCAAGGCCCAGAGCGTAAATGGTCTCCCCGCCGAGCAGGCGTTCCAGAATGGTACCAAGCCCAAGGGCCGCGAGCATCTGCGGAAGGACGATGAAGATGTTGAATACGCCCATGTAATACCCCATCTTACTGGAAGGTATGGTATTGGACAATATGGCGTAGGGCATGGAGAGTATGCTTGCCCAGCCGATGCCAACGGCAATCATCGACAGGATCAGCAAGGCTGGCGTCTTTATGAAGAGCACCGAGAGCAGACCCAGCGCACAAATGCAGAGGCAAACCATATGGATGTGACGCGCCGAAAAATAGCGAGTTATCCATAGCAGGACAAAGGAGAAGAAGAAGGCCACGCCGTTGTATGTTGCGAAGCACACGCCTCCCCACTCCACGCCAGCCTGATATTCAGGCGAACCGGGCAATGCGTGATAAATAGTGTGCGTAATCGACGGCGTAAAGTAAATCCATAACGAAAACAATGCCAGCCAGGTAAAGAACTGAACCAAGGCCAGTCTCTTCATTGAATGTGGCATCTGGAAAAGCCCCTTGAATATGCCTTTGAAGGCATTAAACACACCTGCGGTTTCGCGCTTGTGACGCAGGAAGGCCTCCATATCCGCCGGAGGATGCTCCTTTGTCCTCATTACCGTGTATAGAACGGCAAAGAAGAATACGAAAGCTCCGACATAGAATGAATAGTGAACGGTTTTAGGTATGGCGCTTCCCTCATCATTACCGACAACGTTGAACACGTTGCTCAGAATCCACGGCAGTGATGATGATAACACTGCGCCAAACCCTATCAGCAAGCTCTGCATGGCGAAACCCTGCTTGCGCTGCTCTGGCGGAAGAAGGTCCGCAGCGAAAGCGCGAAACGGTTCCATGCTTACGTTCACCGAAGCGTCCAGAATCCACAAAAGGCCAGCCGCCATCCAAAGCGTCGAGGAATTGGGCATGGCAATCAGGGCAAGGCTCGCAAGTATCGCCCCGACGAGGAAATACGGGCGCCTCCGCCCAAGGCGCGTCCATGTGCGATCGCTATAATAGCCGAGAATGGGCTGCACGAGGAAGCCCGTCATCGGCGCAGCGAGCCAGAGAATGGGAATATCGCTCTCGGATGCTCCCAAATACTGGTAGATCGCGCTCATGTTGGCCATTTGCAGGCCCCAGCCAAACTGGATGCCGAAAAAGCCGAAACTCATGTTCCAAATCTGCCAAAACGACAGTCGGGATAGTGTCTGTTGATTCATGGGGTAAGATGTAAAGGGTTTGCCAAGAAAGAGAAGCGAGCCGTCCGCTGATTACGGAGAAACGCTGTAATGGGTCTGTGTAAGGCGGCCTGTGCGGTCGGAAATGGCGTGCAGGGCGGATAGCTTGGGCACCATGGCGGCAAACTCGTCTATCTGCACCGGAGAGAGACGCCACTTCCAATTTCCGCTGGCAACGCCGGGCGTATTCATGCGTGCCTCGGAACCAAGATTTATGATGTCCTGCGCGGGAACCACGGCAAGCCGTGAAACGGAAAGAAACGCCGCCCTCACAAGCGGCCACGCGCTGTCAAGATTCCCGCAATCGAAATAGTCTCTCAACTTGCCCGCGATGTGCGAGTCCACCCTGGAAAGCCAGCCCCTCGTGGTGTCGTTGTCGTGCGTGCCCGTATATACGACGCTGTTGAAGGGGTAGAAATGCGGCAGGTTCACGTTGTTCGCATCGTGCCCGAAACCGAACTGAATGACCTTCATTCCGGGCAAGCCGCTGTCGATACGCAGCTTGTAAACGTCCTCGTCTATGTAGCCAAGATCTTCGGCAATAATCCTTACCGAAGGCAGGGCCTTGTATATGGAATCGAAGAAGTGCATCGCCGGCCCCTTCACCCAACGCCCTGTGCGGGCGTCCTGTGCACTGCCCGGGATTTCCCAGAACGAGGAGAAGGCGCGGAAATGATCAAGACGTATGGCGTCAAATAGCTTCATCGAGCTTTCAAAGCGCCTCTTCCACCATGTGTAATCGGTCTTCGCCAAATGCTCCCAGTCGTAGAGCGGATTGCCCCAGTACTGGCCGAACTCCGAGAAATAGTCCGGCGGCACGCCGGCGGACACCTGTAGCCTGCCGTCCGCCTCGATACGAAACACTTCCTTGTTCTGCCATACATCGGCACTGTCGTGAGCGACAAATATGGGTATGTCGCCGATTATGCCTACGTTCCGGCTGCGGGCATAATCGTGCAAGCGCTCCCACTGGCTGAAGAACCAGTACTGGTAGATTTTCTGCCGCGTTCTCTCTGCAACCACATCGGGCAACGCGCAGTTTTTCGCCTGCCCGTAGTCCTTGAACGCCTCGTCCCACTGGTGCCAGGGCCTGCCACCGTGCAGCTCCTTGAGCGCCATGAAAAGAGCGTACGCGTCAAGCCAGTGCCCGTTTTCAGAGCAAAACTCTTCAAAACTCCGGCGGCCCATCTGCGGAAATCCTCGCGATGCGTAGTTTGCGGCGGCCTTGCGGGCAATCGGCCAGAAACGCTGGTACAGCTCGCCATAGTCAACATAAGCGCCGTTGATTGCCCGCAAAGGGTCCAGCTCTGCATCGGCGATCAGGCCAGCGTCTCGCAGTTCTGCAAGGTCTATAAGGTATGCATTGCCCGCGTGCGTGGAAAAGGACTGGTAGGGAGAATCTCCGTAACCGGTCGGCCCCACGGGACAAATCTGCCAGAAGGCAAAACCCGCCTGCGCTATTAGGTCGATGAAGCGGCGAGTTCCCTCGCCCATGTTACCAATGCCGTAGTCTCCGGGCATTGACGTAACATGGGCGAGAAGACCAGAAAGCCTGCGATCAAGCCAGCTTGTATGAGGTGTGCTCATTATGTTGTTTGGGAGAAAGCTGTTACGTAATTATCTATTTAACGAAGCTCTATTACGCAGGGCGTCATTGGGCTAAGGTCCAGCCCTTCGCCGAGGTCATAATCCTTGCCGCCAAGGATGTCGTGCCCCTTGGTGTAAGGCCCTGCAACCGAGGCGAATTCGCCCATGTCGAGCGCGACGGCCTTTTCGCTGTTGTTGATTACGACCATTACGCAATCCTCGCCGTATGTGCGGAAATACACATAGACATCGTCACGCGGGGCGAAGTGAACAAGCCGCCCCTCCTGCACGCAAAGGCTGCTCTTGCGCCAATTAAGCAGATTGCGAACGAATGCCTTGAACTGAAGCGCCTCGTCGCTCAGGCCCTTGCCGCTTATGGCATCGGTATCATCCCCAGCCCAGCCGCCCGGGAAGTCCTTGCGGATGTGTCCGTGCTCCATCGACTCGTCGTGAGTCATGAGAATTTCGTCCCCGTAGTAGAACTGCGGTATGCCTCGCATGGTCATTAGCCACACCATGGCGTTGCGCGCCTTGGCCGTGTCCTTGCCCAGCTCCATGTAGTAGCGGGGAATGTCGTGGTTACCCAGAAACACGGTCATGTTGTCGCTGTCGGCGTATAGGAAGTCGTTCGCCAGCATCTCGTAGAGGTTGGTCAGCGATTCGCCGTCCTGATGCCCCTTGCCGTTTAGCGAATCCACAAGCGCGCCTCGCATGGGAAAGTCGAAGAGAGAAGGCAAATTGCCCTCGTAACCGTCCTTGTTCAGCTTGCCGCGCTGCCAGTAGGAAACTATGGCCGGGTTAAAGGTCCACTCCTCGCCCACGATGTTCAGGTTCGGGTATTCTTCCAGAATGCGAGCGCACCAGCGGGACATGAAACGCTTGTCCGGGTACGGGTAGGTATCCACGCGGATGCCGCCAAGATCCGCAGCTTCCACCCACCAGATGCTGTTCTGAATGAGGTAGTCGGCAAAGAGCGGATTCATCACGTTCATGTCCGGCATAGTGGGGACAAACCAGCCGCGGCGCATCAGGTCGGTGTCCTCTGCCGAAGCGTGAGGGTCTTGGTTAACCGTGCGCCGATGGTGCGTAACGCGGTAGTCGGGATACTCGTTAATCCAGTCCGCCGTTGGCAAATCCTTCATCCACCAGTGCTCTGAGCCGCAGTGGTTGAATATCATGTCCATCACTATCTTGATGCCGTGCTCTGCGCCCTTGCGGGACAACTCCACGTAATCGTCCATGTCGCCAATGCGGGGGTCGATTTTGTAAAAATCCGTAATCGCGTAGCCGTGATAGGACTGGTTCGACATGTCGTTCTCTGTGACGGGCGTAAGCCAGAGTGCGCCAAAGCCCATGTCCTCCAGATACGGCAGGGCGTTTATTATGCCGCGAATGTCGCCGCCATGCCGTCCGTAAGGCTCCGCACGATTGACTTCCATTTCAAGCATTCCGGGAACGCTGTCGTTGGACGGGTCGCCGTTGGCGAAGCGGTCGGGCACGATTTCGTAAATGACGTCCGCGTTGTCGAAGCCCTGCCTCTGCGCAGAGCCTTCGCGGCGGGCGCGAAGTTCGTAGGCATACCTGGCCTCGATCTTGCCGTCCTTTTCAAAAACGATGTCGAAGCTGCCGCTCTTGGCGGACTTGTCCACCTGCACGTACAGGAACAGGTAGTTCGGGTTATCCACATGCACGACCTGTTCGAGAAGCAGGCCATCGCATTCGATACGCGGGGTGGTTTCGGCAATGTTGTCGCCGTGGATCAGGATTTGCAGGCGCGGCTCCCTCATACCGACCCACCAGTTGGCGGGCTCCACATGCCAGAGTTCTCCGGCAACAGAAGCCGATACCGGCGCAAAGGCAAGCGAAAGCGCTATAAGGTGCAGTTTCATTGGAAAAATATGTAAGCTGTTTATAAATAGGTAATTAGTCGATAGGCTCCAGTGCCACGGCAGCGCCGCCGCCGGGTGCAAGGTCGAGCGTCAGAACGCTGTCGCGAGTCACGACGCTGCGCGTAACCGTGTAGGCGCAGGGGTTCTTGTCCCAGTGCGCATCCTCCGCGTCGGCGTATTTCACCATGCGGTAGCTCTTGCCCTCGGGCAGGAAGTCCAGCTTCAACTCGAAGTGACGCGGCTTTTCGTCGCTCACGCTGCCTATGAACCATGCGTCACCGCCACGTTCGCGACGAGCTATGGTCACGTACTGCCCCACTTCGCCGTTTAGCGTGTGGCTTTCCTCCCAGTCGCAAGGAACGTCGCGGATGAACTGGAAGGCGGGTTCGCCCTCGTAGTATTCGGGCAGATCCACCACCATCTGTATTGGGCTGTAAAGGACGACGTACAAGGCCAGCTCCTTGACAAGCGTGGAGTTAAGCTGATTGTCGGGCTTGTAGGGCTTGAGCTTGATGTTGAAGACGCCCGGAGTGTAGTCCATAGGCCCTGCCAGAAGGCGCGTATAGACGAGGTTTGGCACATGGTCCGGCGGGTTGCTGCCCGGGCTCCATGCGTTGTATTCCTGTCCTCTTGCGCCCTCGCGGGAAATTGCGTTCGGGTAAGTGCGGCGTATGCCTGTTGGCTTGATGGGCTCGTGCGCGTTGATGGCGATGCGATACTTCGCGGCCTTTTCATACACGCTCTGGTAAAAGTTCACCATCCACTGGCCGTGGTGGTATTCGCCAACGGGGATGATGTCGCCGACGTGGCCGGTCTTGACGCAGTGCAGGTCAAGGTCGCGCATCAGGCCGAACGCCGCGTCCATGCGGTCGATGTAGGTCGTTATTGCGGCGGAAGTCTCGTGGTGCATGATTAGCTCCACGCCCTTTTCCTTCCCGTAGCGGGCTACTTCGGCAAGGTCGTAGTCCGGATATGCCGTTGTAAAGTCAAAGATGCCCTCGCGCGCCTCGGGGTCTGTCCAGTTCTCCCAGCCCGTGTTCCAACCCTCTACAAGCAGGCCCTCTATGTTGTTCTTAGTGGCAAAGTCGATGAGCTTTTTGGCGTTCTCGGTAGTTGCTCCGTGGCGGCCTCCTTCGTAGGCCCAGGTGTTGCGGTCAAGGTGCATCTCCCACCATATACCGACGTATTTCATCGGGCGGACGTAGTCGGACACATCGCCGAGTTTGTTCGGCTCATTGAGGTTTATGATGAGGCAGGAGTCGATGAGGCCGCCCGCGGTGTCGCTAATCTGAATTGTGCGCCATGGGGTGCTGAAGGGCAGTTCGCAGCGTGCCTTCCACTCTGTGCGGCGGCTGCCAACGAGCGAGCTTTGCAGCATGTGTTCCTGCGGGTTTACGCGCAGCGTCATGCCCGAATAGTTGAGCAGTGAAGCCTCGTGCAGGGACAGGTGCACCCCGTCGCTTGTCAGCATCGTGACGGGCGTATCGACGGAGTTTTCCGGAATCGTGCTGCTAAGAGGCTTGTTCAGCCCCTCGCGGTCGAGGGCGTCGATTTCCGACAGGCGGGTCTTCTTGTAAAGGTGCTCGTAACAGTCCCAATCCCCGGGGATCCACCAGCACATCGGGTCGTCGGCAAAACGGAACTGCGTGTTTTCGTCGGCGATTTCGAGCGCCTTGACGCCGTTCTGCTCGGGAAACTCGTAGCGGAAGCCCAGTCCGTCGTCATAGACGCGGAAGGCGAGCGTGAAGAGCAGGCCCGGGGCTTCTTTCTGGCGCAGTGTGAGTTCGAGTTCGTTGTAAGTGTTTTCAACAAGGCGTCTCTCGCCCCAGGGCAGTTCGTAGGTTTCGCTGAAGCTGTGCTGGACTTCGTCCACGATTTCGAGCTTGTCCGCGATTGCGCTACCGTCGGTAAAACTGAAGCCGAGGGCTGAGGGCAGGATGACGGGCTTGCCGTGAAAGAGAACTTCGTAGCGTGCGATGCCTGCGGCGTCGGTGTCGCAGTTGAGGACGATCTCGCCGTTTGGCGAGGCTACGCTTGCCGCGTCCGCGCTTTGAAAGACTGGGAACAGGCCGATGAGGGCCGCTGCTGATAGTGGTAAACGGGGTTTGAATGCTTTCGTCATGGTGTGTGCACCTTGGTTTGGGGTTTATGGCGAAGGTGAATGAGTAAATGCTTTTGAGGCTGAACGCGGGAGCGCGCGCGGATTGTATCTATTGCGCGCTGCTTGTTCTGTTACCGCGACTGCCTTGTTGTTTGAGTGTTGGCGGAATGGCTTGTTTGCAAATATCTGCCATTCTTGTGAAAAGCCGCCCCGATTTGGACGGAGCGGCTTTTCGTTTGCTTCACAAGGGAATACAGGAGCTTGCGTTCATGTTTTCCCGATTAGTAGTCGCTTTAGAACTTGTAGGACATGCCGACCGCGTAGGAGCGGCCATATTCCTGATAGTCAACAACCTGAAGCGTGTTGCCGTCCAGATATGTGGAGAGCGGCTCGTTTGTGAGGTTGTATGCCTGGAATATGATGCTGATACCCTTCATCGGGCCGCTTTCGAACGTGTAGCTAATCTGCGCGTCCATCACGGTTTCCGCGTCTGCGGTGCGGAATGTGCGGTTGCGCGGGCCGAATGTGCTGACCGTGGCCAAGTATTCGGAGCGGTAGGTAGTGCTTACGCGGGCAGAGAAGCCGTGTCTTTCGAAGTAAACGGTGGCGTTTGCGACCGTGTCGGAGAGGCCCGGAAGCGGTGAGTGACCACCTTCGTCCTGGCTGACGCTGCTGTCCGTGTAGGATGCGCTCATGATTACGCCGAAACCTGCCAGGTTTTGCGTAAACATCTCACCTGCGAAGGAAAGCGTGCCTTCAACGCCCTTGAGGTCTCCGCCATCGCCGTTCTGCCAGCGGGAAACGTAACCCTCCCAAAGGACAGGCTGATTTGTTCCCGTAACAGCGGAAGCAAAGGAGCTGAAGTCTGTAAGGGTGTTCTTCTGATAGGTGTAGCTCTTCAAGTCCTTGAAGAAGCCGGTCAGGGCTACGTAGCCCATGTTCTGGGCGAAGTACTGCTCCAAGGAGATGTCAAACGAGTTCGCTTCCCAAGGCTTCAATTCGGGATTGCCGCCGCTGCCGCTCCATGGGCTGTTGTTAAGGTCCGTAGATGCTGCCTTTGTCTCGTCGTAGCCGAACTGTGTGCCTGCACGCATGTAGTCCATGCGCTGGCGGGCAAGCTGACGGGCTGCGCTAATGCGCAGGTAGCGACCTTCACCGAGCTGGAAGTTGAGGTTCAGGCTGGGAACAAAGTCCCAGTATGAATCTTCACCAGTAACTATTTCGCTCACAAGGCTTCCGTCCGCACCGCTGCCTGTTGCAACGGCACCGGTGGAGGACTGTTCGGCACGCACGAACTGCATACCGAGTGAACCTGTCATCGGCACTCTGCCAAGGTTTTTGTCGATGCCGAGCTTGGCATAGAGCGTTGTCACATTCTCCTTCATGCTCCAGTCCGCCGCCAGAACGTCGGAATTGGGGTTGGAGATTTTTTCGTAAACGCCGCTGTTGAGGACGGCCACTGGATCGTAGGACACGATGCTGCCAAGGCCGATGAAGCTGAGGTCTGTCGTGGATGTGGCAACGGGTATGGCGACTTCGGTAGCACCGTTGGCCGCGGCCAGATAGTAGCCCTTTTCATACTCGTACTTGCCGCGGTGCGTATTGTTGGCACCGAGTTCCACGTTGTTGAAGAAGCCCCAGAGCATTTCTGCATCGCGCTTGGCGGTTGCCCTGAACTGGGTAATCTCGTCGTGGCTTTCCGGTGTCTTGAGGTAGCCGAGCTGACCGCCTGTAACTACGTCGCTACCCCAGCCCGCAGGGCTTGTGAGGACGATGTTGTCCGCATTGGAGTAGTCGAAGTCCGAGCTGAACACTACGCCGGTGTCGGACATCTGGAAGCTCATCGTGTCGGTGGCGTATGCACCGGTAAGCGAGGTTCCCGAATAGCTTTCAAGCACAAGGTCCGTCCTGTCGATGTAGCAGTGGCTGGCGTCGAACATCAAGTCCCAGCCCGCTATGTCGCTCAGTTCCACATTCCAGCCGATGGAGAAGATGTCGGCGTCGCGGCTGACAATGTCGTTGCGCATAACTCCGCGAACACCCGACAGGGTGCCGGAGGTTATGACGCCGTCCTGTGTTGTGTAGCTGCTGTTGTCCAAGCTCGGGCCGTAGCCGAGGAGGCTGTTGTAGCCCCAGCTGTAAAGAGGCAGCTCTATGCCGCAAAGGCGCTGGTCTTCCTTGAAGTCGGTGTAATAGACATCGAGCGTCGTGTGGAAGGTCTTGGAGGGCTTGAACTCGATGGTCGCCATCAGTCCGGTACGTTCCAGCTCGCTGGAGCGGACGTAAGGCTTTGCGCCGCCGATTACCTTGTTGGTTTCACCCGTTACGGTGTCTGTATAGTCGGCATAGCCCCAGCTGTTCCACTGTTTGCCCTGCCCCATCTTGTCGTTGTAAGCGTAACCGATGGCGACGCCCAGCTTGCCGTCCATGAACTGGTCGACATACGAGGCGTTGTAGCGCCAGCCACCGCGCTCGGAACCACCGATAAGCTCGTCAAACTGCGTCCATTCATAGAAGGCGCCAAAGTTCACCTTGCGCTCTGTGTAGCTCAAGGGGCGGAGCGTGCGAAGGTCCACAACACCCGCAATGCCCTGCGTCACAACGCTTGCGTCGCCAGTCTTGTAGATAATCGCACCGGCCATGAGTTCTGCCGGGTACTGGTCGAACTCCACGGCGCGCGCGCTGCCGGTTGTAACCTGCTCGCGCCCGTTCAAGGTGGCGGAGCTAAAGTCTTCGTTCAGGCCGCGGATACTGACGATCTGAGCGCGGCCGTTGATGCGCTGGGTACAGATGCCGGGCAGACGGGCAAGGGATTCGGCAATGCTGGTGTCAGGGAGCTTGCCGATGTCTTCGGCGGACAGGACTTCCACGAGCAGCGGTGCCAGTTCCTTCTTCTGTGCGGCTGCGGCGAGGCTTCCGGCGAAACCGCCTTTAACCTCGAAGGCCTCCATCACGTAAACATCGTCGGCGTAGGGGTCGTTTTCTTCTTCGTTACCGGTAGTTTGGGCCATCAGCGGGGAGCTGACGCCGGTAGCGAGCAGGAGGTAGCAAAGCGGGGGGAGCGCCTTGCGGGTAAACATCTCTTTGATGTTCCTGTTCTGTGCTTTCATTTGTAGCAGTGTAGTTGTTCTCTAGTTACAGAGGGGGATTTTCCTTGGGCCACCTCTAACAACTTGTTTCGTAGCAGAAATCAAAGCTGTTAGAGCTGGCCTTGGTCGGCAATTTGGGTTCCCGACCATATATGAACTATGTCCGTTCAAGAGGTTTTTCCCACCGCATAGCATGGTATATATCCGACATGGGTAGGACAAAACCTGACAAATCATTGTTTTGAAAGAATGCGCGTTAAAGGCCTGTGAGTTCTCATTGCGATCCGACCTTGGACCTACATGTCAAGCCTAGACTCAGGACATGTTAGTGCATTGCATTGGCGACATAAGCAAAGCCAAAACTGCATATACCCTAATGGCATAACGCACCATTAACACCTTGAACACCTCACTCAAGGAGCGTCGATAGTAAACACAAACACTATTCGCGTTGTCTATCTGTAATAAAGCAGATATTCCCAGCTTTTGAGTGTCTGCTTCAAGGACTCTTCCAAAGTTGTTTTTTCGCCCGTCATGGCATCGGTCCACTCGCCCTTCATGCGCAAGGAGCCAAGCTCCACTTCGACGTTGCGCGCAGTGAGGTTGGCAATCACGAGGACTTCCGCCCCGCCCTCTTCGCCGCGCATGTAGGCATAAACGGATTCCGCCGCGCTACTGGGAATCTTCTCCGTGGTCGCTCCGGTCAAAAGGGCCGCGGATGTGGATTTCAGCGCGATGAGCCGACGGTAAAAGTCTTCCATCGGGCTGTCTTTCCAGTCGATGGGATCGCGAACGAAGAACTCCAACCGCTTGTCCAACCCCGCTTCCTGCCCGTTGTATATGAGCGGAACTCCGTCCATTGTCATGGCAAGCACGGCAAAGGTTTTCGCACCTGCGCCGAAACGCTCGAACACGGTACCGTTCCAGCTGTTTTCGTCGTGGTTGCTCGTCATGTTGAGGAAGCTCGCCCCAGCGGGAAAGCGGACTTTCCTGCGCTCAAGCGCGCTGTCTATCGCGCTTGCGGGAACGCGGCCCTGAGCGACGCTTTCGTAGGTATGGAGCAGATCCCAGCCGTAGCAGGTGTTGAACGAAGAAAGCATTTGTTCGCCAATCTCGGCCTCGGCGAGCATGAAAATGTCCGGTTTGTGAGCGCGCAGGCGGGCCGTCAGAGCGTCCCAGAACTTCGTCGGCACGTTCCAGGCCACGTCGCAACGGAAGCCGTCCAGCCCGTATGTGTCCAGCCAGTGACTCATGGCCTCGAACTGGTATTCGACAAGGCCGGGCGCGTCGAAGTCCAGCTGTATTACGTCAGTCCAGTCCGTGCCTGTTGGCGGGGTGAAGTTGCCCTGACAGTCCCTGGCGTAAAACTCGGGATGCGTGATGGTGAGCGGGTTGTCCCATGAGGTATGGTTCGGCACCCAGTCCAGAATCACGCGCATCCCAAGGGCGTGAGCCTTGTCCACAAAGCTCTTGAAATCCTCCGCGCTGCCGTATTCGGGGTTGATGCCCGTGTAATCGGCAATCGAGTAGTAGCTGCCCAGTTCGCTCTTGCTGTTCACCTTGCCGTAGGGCTGCACGGGCATGAACCAGATCGTGTTGATGCCAAGCTTGTGCAGGCGCTCAAGATGAGCCTCAGCGCCCTTGAAAGTGCCCTCTTCCGAAAACTGGCGCACGTTCAACTCGTACACCACCTGATTGCGCATCCAGTCGGGAAAAACTAGCGCCTGTTCCTGACACAGAACTTCGCAACTTGCCTTATGTATTGGGATGAATGCAAAGCCTAAGGCAAGTGCCGCAACTCCGACATTTTTCGTAAGGAAAGCCCCCGCATTCGAGAGCTTGTTAATAAAGGGGTAGGTAATCATTCTGGGGTTTCAAGGTTAACACGACACAGTATGCCCAAAGGCCAAAACATTTCAGCAATGTATGACTGTCAATAGCCGGACTTTACAGGACAAATCTTATGTAACCGGCTCAGTCGCCACTAACACGTCTGCATTCTTCCAAATCCACACCCGAACACGAAAAATCAGTTTGCAAGGGTCTCGTTCATAACGTGCGGTTTGCCCATCGAGAACTCGTCCCTGTCGTGATACACCGTTTTCGGCCTTGAATCCATTTGGTGGCGTTTTTTCTCAAGCATCTCGCGGTAGGACTGCGGCGTCTCGCCGGTGAACTTCTTGAACACACGAGCAAAATAGGCCGGGTCCGAAAAGCCGCTCGACCACGCGATTTCGGACACGTAGAGGGGCGTCGCCTCAAGTGCCAGCTTGGCGCCTTCGATGCGCTTGCGCTGGATGTAGCTTACGAGCCGCTCGCCGGTTGTGCTGTGAAAGAGGTGAGACAGGTAGTCCGCCGAGCACTGAAGCCGCTCCGCGAGGCTCTTCACGCTTAGCGTAGTGCTCGAAAGCTGCTCGCGCACGAGCCACTTGGTCTGAAACACCTTGCCGGCCTCGGAGTTGAAGTTCTCCGTCCCGTGCGCAACGAGCTTGTACAAAAGCGAGAAAAACGCCATGACAAGGCCGCGCATCGCTGCGTCGCGCTCCTGCGAATCCCCCGTTTTGGAGACCTGCACGAGAATGTTCATCAGGGCCTTCATCTGATCGATGTCAGGAGCGAAGAAGAACTCTATGACCTCGATGTCGGGCTTGCCCGGACTGACCTCGTTGGCAAAGTGCACGCTGATTGTGTCGTGGTAAAAACCCACGACCATGTTGCGAAACTGCCCGTCAATTTTGCTGATTCGCTCCTTGTGCGGGACTCCCGCAGGCAATATGCACACCTCCCCGGGCTTTAGCACCAGCTTGTCGCGCGGGAAGGAAAATTCGGTAACGCCCTCCTGCTGCACAAATACCTCCGGGCTGAAGTGATAGTGCATCAGCGGGTGCTTCTCAAAGCTGCTGCTCTCCTGAGCCACCTTGGTCCGCAGAAGACCCTTTGTGGAACGTTGGACGCATTCCTCAAGCAAACCGTGCATTTCTGCCCTGTGATTGTCCGAAAAGCAGCGCCGGAACTTTAGCCAATTGCGCCCTGACTTGCCATCGCTCATTTGACGGTCCTGGGATTGCGCCCATGCGTTGGGGTAAACGAATGAGCTGGGTTTACGAAGGAGTGTCTTTCAGTGTCGAAAATAGCAGTGCCCAAAGGCCCTTCAAGGGGAATCGGCTCAATGGCCCCGATATGTAGGTTTTGTCCTATCCTTATAGGCTTTATACTGCCTGCCGCGAAGCCCTTGCGCAAGACGCCGCCCGCTACCACAAAGGGAACGGACGGCGCTTACGCAAGGGTTCAGGCTAAACTAGGGCAATTCGCCCTCAGTCACCGCATGATCTTGAGCGTAATCCCAGAACTCTCTTTCAGGGCTGGAACCACCCTCGAAATAATACCAGCTTGAAGACTTGTAGTTGTAGATTGCAGGATACACGCAAGCATCGGTGTACCACCATGAAGCAGTGGCCCAGTCCCATGCGAACAGCCTGTCCGCCCCCATGTCGAAGAGGTATTGCCAGCCGTGCTGTTCATGCCATATCCAGCCCGAGAACAGGTGCCCGTAGTAGTAGTTGCCGTACCATGTGGAATCGTACCACCAGTCGTAAACGTTCCCGTCATACACCCATACCTCGCCGCCAAGCTCGTATCCGGGCTGGCTGCTCGCAGGCTCCTGACTGCTGCCGGAATTGAAGAGAACCTTCCCCTCGTTCCAGCCGTCGAAGCGGAACACATACCAGCCGTCGCCCTCATCCTCCATAGGCTCGCCGGGCCATGCGGAGAACTCCACCGAAGAGCCGCTCGAATCGTCATAACAGTACACATTTGGCACGCCCCAGGCATCGGGCTTGCGATAGTGGACTGTGAGAACAGTGTCGATATCCGCCTTGCTGAAACCAAAGTGCCGCGTGATGCTTCCGCTGCCGTTTGTAGCTGTGACACTCAGCACCGTATCGCCACCCAGGGGCAAGCCTTCGCCAATGCTCAAGCCCTGCCCGCTCTCGACAGCGAAGGAACCGCCGCCGTCGATGCTGCAAGTGATGCTGTCCGCGCCCGTCGCGTTCACTGTGACGACTATTGCGCTGGAATAGAAAGTGCCCTCCTCGGCGTCGATGTAGATTTCCGGCGTGTCCAGTTCGTTGCTCAGGAATGCGACCGACTGCGCCGCAATCGTTCCGCTGATGTTGCCAGCCGATACGGTGAACGTCTCCGCCCCGCTGCCGCTGCTGACATAGCTCCCATCGGGAAGGTTGCTGGGACAACCTACCGCTGCCGCGCTTGAGGACAGGTTGACGATGGCAGTGCCGTCGCAGCCGCGCTCCACGATAAACAATGTGCTCGAAGGCGTACGCAGGTTCTCACTCTTACCAGCCATCGCGTTGTGAAAGGTGTTTGCGGCCACTACGTCCGCGTCCTGCCACATGGAATCGCCCTCCGTTCCGAGAGTCGTCGCAAACTTGGCCGTTCCGGCAGGGCGGTTGAAGAACAGGGGCACGCAGTCCGCACGCGAAGCCACTATTGCCCAGGCGAGGCGGATCTGCGTATCGCTAAGCGCGGTGGACTCTTCCGCAGTATTTGCGTAAGTGTCGTGGGATTCCACCCATGTAACGAGCCTGTCCGCGCTCACGCCCTCGCTGTCCAAGCTCTTTGCGCTGGTGCTGTCCGCGCTGCCCTCGAAGCCCACCGCGTCGAGCACGTTGTAGCCGTACCAGGATGCGGTAACGCGCATGATAGCGGCGTAATCGCTGAATCGGTCCGTAGTGCCGTCCTGAAGCACCTCGCCGTATATGAAAAGGTCGCTCCGGCTGAGAGAGCCTAGCACATTGGGCCAAAAGTCGCTCCCGTCATCATCGTCGGGCAGCTCGATGTGCTTGGCCGTGTCAAAGCGGAAGCCGTCCGCGCCGCAGTCGATGGCGTCGTTCAGAAAGCTGCTTACGTAGCCCTGTATCTCGGAATTGGCGGTGTTAAGATCCGGCAGTCCTATGCAGTGATGCGTCACCTCCCAGCGGTCGTTCCAGTCCGCGACAGGCTCGTGCTCGTGCCAGTAGGCTGCGTTGTCACGCAGGTAAGCAGCCACCGCGGTCGAAGGGTAATACTGCTGAAGCCCCGAGCCGTTATTGCCCGTGTGGTTGGCCACAACGTCCACAATTATATCCACTTCGTAATCTTCCGCTTCCGCACACAGGGCGGCAAAGGCGGCCCTGTCGCCAAGCTGCGTATTGCCGATGGTGAAATCGGTCGGTTGGTAGAGAATCCACCAGTAGCCGCCGCCGATCAGTGCCTCCTTGTTGGGCTGAATGGGTGAAGTCTGAACCGTCTTGTAACCGGCGGCGGCGATTTGCGGCAGCTTTGCGCGAATTGCGTCAAAGGACCAGTTCCAGGCGTGAAGTATTACGCCGTCAGAACTGTCGGCAGGAAGCAGCGCGGCCTCTTGTGCGGAAGCATTCGATGGGGAGCCAAGGCAGCAGAGCGCAAAGAGCGCCATGCCCGGGATATAGTGATGTTTCATTGCAGTGTGCCATTGCGAGTAGGTTTACGTACGCGTACGTTTCACCATCCTCCAACCCTCGGCTACTTTTGACCAAGGCTCGATGAAGCCTGCCAAAGTATGCGCCCGAGATACGGAGGTCGTGGTCAGGCCGACGTGGAAGGGCCTGTCTTGTGTGGCGTTGCAATGAAAGCCGGATGACAAAGCCGCGATGAATACACCGCTCGCTGTCCGGCACTGGCGAGAATCGTGTGTGCGCGGCATACTTGGCAAGCTCTTTTTGAGTCGCCCTTATCCTCGCGAGAGTGGTCAAGGGTATGAAAACATACCTCAACAAGCTACCTAACCTTGCGTTAATCAGGCAGCTTTGCCGTGTATAGGGAGACGCATTTTTACGCGCAGCCCGGGGCCGTCGTTTTTGCCGGAGAAGTTGATGTCGCCCCCGCAAGAATAGATGATCCGTGCCACCTGAGCCAACCCCATGCCGACCCCCGCCATTTCTCCAGTAAGCGCAGCCTCCCTCTGAAAGAGCGGCGTTGCCAGGTATGCAAGGGAAGCGGCATCGGTGTAAATGCCGTCGTCCTCAGCAACGACAAGCACGCTGTCGCCATCCTTGCGAAACTCTATCTTCAGGCGAGGCGAATGCTTGGGGTGAAACTTTACCGAATTGTCGAAAAGCTCCGTAAATATGTTGTAGCACTGCCTTGCGTCTATTGGCAGAAAACTTGAACGGCACGATTCGACGCGGCACTCCAATAGCTCGGCAAGCTGCTCGCCAGCGCAGAGCTTAACCATGCCCGCCGCGTCGGCTACACTTATCGGTTGGGAGGCACTTCTTGAGTGAGTGTCAATGAAGTAACGCTCCATGTCATTTACTGCCGCAGACAGGCGCTCGGCGCTTTGCAGGGCGAGCTTTACAATGCTCTTTCGCGCCTGAGCCTCCATTTGCTCATCCTCCTTGAGCATGTCCAGAGGCCCGAGCAGTCCGTTTATCGGCGTGCGCAGCTTGTGCGTCACAAGACGCTTCACCCCAAGAAGCAAGTCCTGAAGCTCCATGTCCGCACTGGCGTCCACAACGCATATCACCTTTCTCCCCGATGGATCTTCAGCCAGTGGAAACAGGTGACAGGTAAACCAGCGCAGCCGCCCGTCCACACCATGACGATGCCCGTTCATGAGCAAGGTCTTAGCACTTGTCACACGCCCATTGGCCTTGGCCCATTCGTCCTGATTGCAGAGATTGCAGCTCTGGGCCAAAACGTCCTGCCAACGTTTATCGCGTGCAGACTCCAGATTGAAATCCATCTGCGCATGTACGTTTGCGTAAACGACCCTGTCGTTAATATCCACCATTGCCAGCGGGTAAGGCAGACGCTGCGAGAGCATGAAAAACAGATTCTTCTCGGCGTGGTTTAAGCGAAACTGATGGTTGCGAAGCATCCTGCCTACGCGGATTTTGAATTCCTCGGTATCAAAAGGCTTTGCGAAATACTCGTCCACTCCTGCCTCAAAAGCCCTGTATCGCGCCGACTTGTCCGCCATAGAGCTTACTACGATTATCGGAATCGAAGACAGGTTTGAATCCGAACGAATTTGCTCACACAGGGCGAGCATTGGCTCAAAGCCCTGAGAGCAGTTCAGAATCAAAAGGTCCGGTGTCCACGTTCTTACTTCGTTAAGCACATGGTACAAAGACGGTACAACGCGAAAATCTGTCGGCTCGTCGCCAAACAGTTCATAATACAATGCTAATGTAGTATTATCTGATTGAAGAGCTACTACTCTTCCGTTGTGAAAATTCATGACTCACTCCACGTCTAGTTACCTCCTTAAAACGAATGCGCCCGAAAGTTCAGACCCGCCGTGACACCGCCTGCTGGGCGGACGCCAGGAACTGTTCCACGGACTTCTCAAGCTCCTGAAGGCACTCCAAGCTTGGATAGGCACCCTTCTGCGCCTCGTCCATGACGGACTGGGAGATCTGCCTGACCTCTATCGCCCCGAGAACGCTTGCGCTTCCCTTGAGCTTGTGCGCGGTGAGGTGTAGTCCTTCGGCGTCGCTGGCATTTATCGCGCATCGTATCTGCGAGACGAGCATCGCGGCCTCCTCTCTAAAAACGGGCAACAAACGCTCAAAGGCCGTAAGTCCGTTTCTCTTGTGGGCCATCAACTGGCTCGCAACATGCATGTCTATAACTTCGCGTTTTTCGCCTGAATTCATCGCTGCACCTTTGTATGTAAAGCATATGGACGTGAAAGCTGCCAGCGCCTTTCTGGCACTGGCAGTAGTTACTCGAAAATCATCTGCCTGTCTTGGTCTTGGCCGGTCTTGAAAGCCGCAGATACACGCGAAGCAGCCTCGCCCCGTCCGTATCCCTGCTAATTTCAAAGCGTCCGCCCAACAGTCCGCACAGTCCCCTCAAAACCTTGTGCGAAAGGCCCATGCTAAGACTTGGCAAATCGTTCCCGCCAGCAGCGTCCGGCAAGTCCTCGTGCGGCTTCTCAACGCGAGCCTTTAGGCAAAGCGGCCTGTCTGCGTCCTGAACGACTGTCGCGCTCAAGGTAATCTTTCCCGGAAGCGATCCCCGCAGCGCCGCATCGAGCAGGTTCACCAGTATCTGGCGAATCTTCTGCGAATCTCCCAGTATTGCTTCCTGAAGCGACGAGTCCAGATTTGTGCCGATACTGATCTGCCTGTCCTCTGCTATGCCTGAATACATTGCACAGACCTCATCAAATAGACGGGGCAAGAGCAGCGGCTCGTTACCATCCACCTGTGTGGAATCTTCCAGAACGCTCAAGTTAACGCACCTCTGCACCTGCTTCTGTAGCAGGGTTGCGCTGTCGCGGACACAAGCGAGCCATTCCCTCTGCTGCCCATCCATGCGGCTCTGTTCCAGCTTGTCGCAATAAAGAGCCATTTGCTCCAAGTGCTCGCCCATGTCGCGCGACATGCGCACCACATTCTGCACGCTCTGCCTGGTCTTGTACTCACAGCGCGAAAGGTTGCGCGTCAGGTCTTCCATGCGCCAGCCGATGCCGGTCATGTCCTGATGCACGCATATGACGTCCCCCACGTCGTTGTCGTTCGCGCTCGTTTCAATAAGCTCCAGCAAGAGCCTCCCCTTTTCCTTCGTAGTGATGTAAACGTCCCTGAAGACGTATTCCCCTTTCTCGGTGCCATGCTCCCCTTCGGGGAACGCAAGCGGGTCCAGCTCCAGCTCGCCGTCGGTGCGCCCGATGGCGCTCTTCGCGTCAACCGAGAACATCTCAACCCAGGCACGATTGACGTATGTGTAGCGTCCCTGCCTGTCCCTTACCGAAACCGGTATTGGAATGATGTCGTAGTTGTGTTTCATTTCCCGCTTTTCCCCTCTTTTAGCCATCCCTCTTCGTGTTGTAATTGCCTCTGCCGCGGAGGCTGCTGTCATGCGCTCTTTAGCCTTCCCCCAAAGGCCCCCCAACGGGTCGCGTCTTGAATAGACTTCACGCTTGGTTACGGTGTGTATTTTCGTTTGAAAACTCATCCCTGTTCCTTGCTTGGTCTATCCCTCACTTGCGCCCTAGAGCGATGACAGCAGCTCGTTGTGATACTTCTTCGCGCTTTCGATGAAGTCCACGATCCCATCTACAAACACCGCCCAGTTGTTGTCGGACGGTAGCTGCCCCTCCATGCAATTGTGCCTTAGCGAAAGAGCCATCTTCTCCAGCCTGATGGCTCCGACAAGACGCGCCACACCGGCGAAGAGAAACATCGTGTTGGCCGCTGCGTCGAAGTTGCCCGTGGCAACCTCTGTGCCCACTCGGCCCAAAAGGCTCAAGCTGCTCTCGCGGAACTGCTTGATAAGTTCCGGGAATAGCCACTCGCCGTTCTCGTCTGTGGAACCCAGATAAATTGAAAGTATCGAAAGGTCCACTACCGGGCAGTTGATCATCTTGTCCATAACGCCTCCTATATCCCCGCTTCGTTGTTTTAGTATGTTACCCGCAAAAAAGTTAGTGAGCTTGCGCCGCCTGCTTCGGGACCAGGAGCCACTCTCCCGCTGCTTACCGCCCCCATCTTCTCCGAAGGACGGCGCCTTGCTCGTCCATAATAAAGCGAGAAGCGTGCCAACTATGCGACGAATATATAAAGCGTTCTTCACCAATGAGTAGCAACAAACAACTGGATTTACGGTACAGCAGGCCGCACATTAACTGAGCTTTCAAAGCCCAGTACTGGGCTTACAAAGCCCAACTACTGGCCGATATAAAAGCTAACGATGTCCAACCGCATCATGCTGATTGAAGACCTGCGCAGTACGTCCATGCTGTATCAGGAAGTTCTCGAAGACGCGGGCTTTGTGGTGGACTGCTTTGACAACGGCGAGGAGGCTCTGGAAAGGCTGTTTTCCAGCAAGGAGAGGTATCACCTGATAATGACCGACTACCAGATGCCGGGCGTGGATGGACTCACCCTTTTAAAGCAGCTCAAGCGGCGTTTCGCGTATCTGCCCGTCCTATTCGTTACCGCTCACGGCTCGGTGGAAACTGCCATCGAGGCGATGAAAAACGGCGCCTTCGACTATCAGGAAAAACCGATAGATCTGGACCTGCTTGTGGAGCTTGCCAAAGAGGCCTGCTCGCGCGCCCACGCCGCCCCGCCCATGGTGCCCCGCGCCGCCACGCTGCCGCAGATGGTGGGGCGAAGCGCAAAGATGCTGGAAGTTTACAAGCACGTTGGCCGCATGGCAGCCCTGCCTGCAACGGTGCTAATTCGCGGTGAGACGGGCACGGGCAAGGAACTTGTCGCAACAGCGATACACCAGTTCAGCCCCCGCGCCGAAAAACCCTTTATAGCCGTAAACTGCGCGGCCATCCCCGAAAGCCTTCTTGAAAGCGAGCTGTTCGGCTACGAAAAAGGCTCCTTCACTGGGGCGCAAAAGGCGCGGAGCGGCCACTTCGAGCGTGCGGAGGGAGGCACACTGTTCCTTGACGAGATTGGCGACATTTCGTGGAACACGCAGGTGCGCCTCCTACGGGCGCTTCAGGAGAAGACAATCCAGCGCCTCGGCGGCGACAAGCCTCTGGCTATTGATGTGCGCATCGTGGCCGCGACTCACCGCAACCTCGAAGAAATGGTGGCGAAAAACGAGTTCCGCGAGGACTTGTACCACCGCCTCTCGGTGATGGAGATTCGGATGCCCCCGCTGCGCGAGCGCAAGGACGACATCCCGGCCCTAGCCGAGTATTTCATAGGGCGCTTTTGCAGCGAATACGGCTGCGCTCCGTCCGGCATAGAGGCCGATGCGCTCGAAAAGCTGAAGGCCAGCGACTGGCCGGGAAATGTGCGCCAGCTTCAGAACACTTTGCGCAAGGCCCTGCTCAGCGCGAACAACCTCGTTATTTCAGCCGCAGACGTGGACGAGGCCCTCGCCCTGCCCGCTCCACAGCGGGATGCCGAACGCTCAGGCTCCGCAGAGGGCGGTACAGAGTTTAACCTGGACGAGTGGGTGCGTTCGCGCGTAAAGAGCGCGCTTGAGACAGGTTCGGACAATCTGCGCGAGCGACTCGTGGAGCAGTTGGATACGACTCTCGCAAGAGAGGCTCTGGAAGCGTGCAACGGGAACCGTTCGCAAGCGGCACGTCTATTGGGTGTTACAAGGCGAACGGTGCGCCAGAGAGCCTCGGAGTCATAGCCTGAAACAGCATGTATTCGCGGGGAATCCGGCCAATGGTGTGATCAACGCAAGTCCTTACGCCCCGCCCTGCCTTGCGCTACTGCTCGCCGGAAAACAGCTTCATCTGCGGATCTTTGCAGAGGTCGTAGGCCTTCAGGATTCTAATAATCTGAAGCAAGTCGCTCTTGGCGTAATTGCGATTAATCTCCACCATCGAAATAATGTCCGCCAACATGGAACGGAACGAAATCACCGCATCCACACCCTTTTCACGAAGCAGTGCAATACTCTCGCTACGGTGCGGCTCGGCAGTCGGCAAACCGGGCAGGACAAGAATCTTGTGCAAGCTGCCCCCGTCTTTGCCAAAATAATCATCCGAAGGGCCGAAAAACTCCTCCGCGCTCTTGAGCACATCCCGTTCGAGAAACTTCACAATCTCCGAACTGTTCTGAATGAGCCTCGGCGTAAAGTGCTGCGCTGTGTGCCAGCCGCGAACAGTGACCACGGCGCGGTGAATATAAGGCAACTCGCTCGAAAAGAGCATGAAGTTCGGCGCCCGTCCGCCGCGCACGTAATTGGGGTTGTAAACAAGCAAATCAATCTCCTCCTCCGGCAACTTCTTGCGCGGGGGCGTCTGGTATTTTCTCCACTGCCGGACCATGAAGCCCTGCAATTCAAAATACTCTCTGACAATCTGTTCGTCGAACCCTGCCATCGGGCAAATCGTATCTTAGCGATACTGCAACAACATACAAAACATATTTTACATCGCGACTCAAGCGTTATCGAACGCGTAAAAAGAGCCGCAATCCCATCAAGGGCACATAAACAAAGACGCGATGCCCGGCTCGTTCAGGCATCGCGTTTTGTTTACACCGCCATGACAGGCGACAAGAGCCTACCTCAACTTTCGGAAGGCATATACGTGCTCTATCATGCCGTGGTAGAAGCTGCCCCGCGAATCCGCGTTCATCAAGGCGCGATGTATATCTTCAGGCACGCCGTAGTATTCGAACACAGACCCGTTGACCAGTTCAACCTCAAGGTGCTTGGCAGCCGCGTCATATCCGACGGAGCTTAACAAAGTAGAAATCACCCTTCTTCGTTCCATACCGGCAGGGCTGTAAATATAGCCCTGCCCAAGTTACGCGGCAAAAGCGCCCGAACACTTTTTTGACAATTAGCGCCAGCCTAAGCACTTGCGAGTGCTCTTTTTTTCACGAAAAAAAAGCTAACTACAAATTGTCATGCCTGAATCAGAGAGCCGACACGGCATTGGTGACGAGACTACCCTCCAGGGTCGTCACGGTGGCCGAGTCGACGTGCACCATCACAAGCTGCCCCGTCAGATCTTCCTTTGCCGGAAAAATCACCTTTCGACCCGTCGGGTTGCGCCCCATCCAGCGATCCTCCCCGCGCCGCGCCCTGCCCTCGACAAGCACCTCCTGCTCCTTGCCGACGTAGGACTGGTTGCACTCCATGGAATACTCGCCAAGAAGCCCCAGAAGCACCTGATTGCGCTGCTCCTTCACGTCCTCCGGGATGTTGTCCTCCAAGCCGTCGGCAGGCGCACCCGGACGCGGACTGTATTTGAACACGTAAGCCATATCGAAACGCACGCGACGGAATACTTCCGCAGTGGCCTCAAAGTCCTCGTCGCTCTCGTTGGGAAAGCCCACGATTACGTCCGTTGAAATGCATATGTGCGGCACGGCCTTGCGCAGCGAATCCACAATCTGCAAGTACCGCTCCGCGCTGTACGGGCGGTTCATGGCCTTGAGCACGGCGTCGCTTCCGCTTTGAACAGGCAGATGCACGCACGGCATCAGCTTGGGAATGCGGGCGAATGCCTGCACAAGGTCATCCTTGAACCCGCGCGGGTGCGGGCTTGTGAAGCGGATGCGCTCTATGCCGTCAATCTCCGCCACGGCCTCGATTAGCTGGACGAAGGGGCTTTTGCCGTCAACGAACGGTATCTCCCTGCGCCCGTAGCTTGTGACAATCTGCCCAAGGAGAGTGATTTCCTTTGTGCCCCGGGCGGCAAGCCCGCGGCATTCCGCAACGATGTCGCCGATTGAGCGGCAACGCTCGCGCCCCCTCGTTTTGGGCACGATACAATAGGTGCAGCGCATGTTGCACCCCTGCATTATGCTGACAAACGCCGTGGCGCGGAAGCCCTCCGGATGTTGCGAAATGGCGTTCTGGGAGCCGTCCTCTTCTTCGAGGGCAAGCACTGGCTCCGCATCGGCCCCTTTGGCGAACAAGCCGTCGAGAAACTCCGGCACGTGGTGTATCTGCTGGGTGCCGACGACCATGTCCACGCCCGGGATCGTGTTGAAAAGCTCCGGTCCGCGATTCTGCGCCATGCAGCCGATTATGCCCACGCGCAAAGGCGCGCCCCGCAGGCCGCGGCGGCGGTCTGATACTAGATGCTGGGCCTTGCCGATTGCTTTCTGCTCCGCCTGTTCGCGAACGGCGCAGGTGTTTAGCAAGACAACGTCTGCGTCAGCCTCGTTTGGCACGACAAAGTAGCCGCGAGTGGACAGCATCACGGACAAAGCCTCGCTGTCGCGCTCGTTCATCTGGCAACCGTATGTCTTGATATAAACCTTCTTCACCTTTGCAAAACTCCATCGAATGGGGACAATCTTCAGCACCTGAGCCGTGCGAGAGTTTCGCTCAGGCTCATATACGCGGAAGGACAAGAAAAACTCCTCCTTCACAAAAGGGGAAGCAAAAATCTCCTGCCAACGCCTTTGTTACTGATTATGCCCTTGCCGAAGCCGCAGCCCTTCTGCCGATGCGAGGATCTTCAAACGGAGCCTTGCCTGGTTCGTGCCACAGGCTGTCCACAAGGTGAATCGTAGGACAGTCCACCATGCCACACTCGTTGTTGCGCATCAGGCCCGTCAGCCTGTCAACGGCTGTGCGCCCCACGGCCTCGTGGTTCTGCATCACGCCCATAGCCCGCGGGTCGAAGTGGTCGATATCGAGAGAGACAAAGAGAATCTCCCGCCCGAGGGTCTTGTTTATGCGCGGCATGTAAGGGACCAGCTCGTTCCAGTTGGTAATGAGCGTCTCCACCCTGTGCGTGCGCAGCCAGTCGATGATGTCAGCCAGCTCTTCGTCGAGGTTTTTTCCTTCAATCACGTTTAGCGGGACCCTGTCCTCCGGCTCGAACATCGTCTGCCCTACTAGAAAACCCGCCGAGAAAAGGTTGCGAGTGTGCACCTCGTCATGCTTTCCGATTACCATGCCCACGCGGCGGTAGCCCTTCTCGTACATCTTCTCCATCGCAAGACGCGTGGCCTGCATCTGGTTACTCTCGACAACGTCGAAGCGCAGGTTGAAGGGCAGCATCTCGATTTTTATCACGCTGAACGAGTCCCAGCTAAGCTCAAGGTCCGTCTTGTGCGTGAACGCGGCCACGATAAGCCCGTTTATGCGCCGCGTCCTCAGGATGCGATCGAGGGATTTTGAATTGTAGTTGCCGGAGCCGTAGAAGAACACCTCCAGCTTGAAACCAAGCTCTGCGGCTCTCTCCTTTGCACTGCGGCAGAACAAGAGCCTCGCCTGAATCTGCTCAAGGTGCGCCTCGTCCTTGAGGTCCATTATGTAGCCAATCGTCGGCGGAGCCTTGGACGCCTGCGACATCTGCCTGTATGCGACGAGCGACGAGAGCATCGGGTCGGGCACGTAGCCCATCTCCCTGGCCTTCTCGTGGATGAAATCACGCGTCTTGCGGGGAATGCTGGAATGATTCCTCATCGCCAATGACACAGTGGTCTGGTGCACGCCGATGGCTGCGGCGACATCCTTCATGGTAACCCGCTTACGGTTGCTCATGCGTTGAATGGGCCGACGGCGGAGGGGGTGGACCGTCAGAAAATTGTTGTATGGGGAGTTGTTTGGAAGAAGCTGCGCAGGACAGCTACAATAGCATCAGAAGAAGGGAAATCAAACAGAGTCCGATTATCTATCCGTCATGAGAATCTTTGAGAAAACATTAGAAAACGGCAATAACTAACGGTGCAATTGTTAACATTTCGCCATCTCCTGCCACAGTAGGGACTTGCCTGATACAATGCCACGATCCTACCGCAGAGATTCACGCGTTACTGCCTCACAGACATCTCAAACAAATCACGCATCCGCGGCGTCCCGCTCCCACATCGTGGCAAGGTGTATGCGAAGTGCACGCAGGGCTTGAAGCGATTCCACGTTGATACGCAACGGAACGCCCCTTGAGCGTATGCCGCACAACAGGCCGATTATCTCCCCCTCGCTCAAAACGGGCAGGATGATTAGCGAAAGAAGGGGCGCGTTGAGCTTCAGCCACATGGGAATGTAGCGCGCGACGTTCCCTACTGTGGCGTCCTCCACGAGCACATCCTCCCGCCTTGAAAGGCAAAGGCCGAACACGTCTCTCTGCTCCGCTGAAATGGACTCAAGGCCGCCTCGCAGGGCGACTACATTCTTGCCCTCCCCCTTCAGGACTTTGAAGCGTCCGTTCGCGTCCCGCCGCATTAGCACCGCGTCGTCTATGGAAAGAGCCTGCACGAAGGCCGACACTACGTCCGCGTACACGCGCTTGTGGTCGGGCTTTTCCTTGCCTATCTCGCCGATGAGCACGTGTATCGCCCCAAGTATAATCTCGGGGTCCGTCTCGCTCTCCGGCAATGGGGGCGGAGTGAAAAGTATGGCATCCGGGATGCTGCTTGCGGGACTGGCTGCCTTTTTCTTTTTCTGCCTGTTGCGAGCTGCGGAATGCGGCCCGGCCAGTGCAGTTATGCCAATGTCGGCAGGAATCTCCTCCTCCCGCGCTCTGGCGGAAAGAACGCGCATCGTGCCGCTGACGCTGCGGCGCAGGCCGTAAGTCTGGCTGAACCCGTTGTAGGTATTGAGAACGCTCTTGAAAGCGTCCTGAATGTCATCCCTGTCAAGGCGCAGAAAGGACGCGTTCTCGGTTGTAAATGACTCGGCCTTGACCGCAAAAGCCTCGGGCGCGAGCGTGGTATCCATCGCCAGTTCGCACAGCTTTACCGAAAAGTCCGCAATGACGAGCAGCTCGTCCTCCTGCCGAACGGGGGCGGAGTTTACGAGCGAGAACGGCAGTTTCTGGATTGTGCGCAGTATGTCCCTTGGCAACTGTGCGTTGCGAAGCAGAGCGTTGCTAAGCTCTATCGGCGTAAGGCCGAACACTTCCCTGAAGGCGCGTTCCTCGCCCTTTTCGACGGCAATCTCCATCGCATGCCGGTACTCGTCGATAAAGAATGTCGTCAGCAGCAGGCGCCCGTAGCTGCGGAGCGAGGCACAGACAAAGGCCTGCTCGGGATCCCCACCGCGGGATTCCATCAGCGCCTGCGCCATAAGGCCGCTGGACAGGGCAAAGGCGGCCACTTCGCGCTGCTCTTCGGTGTTGTGCGCCATCACGACGTTTTCCGCCAATAGTAGCGATAATGCCAGATTGCGCACCCTCTCAAAGCCGATTACCTGAATGGACTGGCTGACGGTGTTGACGGGCGTCCCGGTGGGATTGTAACCGACAGTGTTCGCCGAGCCTATGACTTTGGCAGTCACGGCCACGTCCTGCTCGATAATTTCGGCCAGCTCGTTAATCGTAATGGAGAAGGCCTTGGTGGACAGTTCTTGAATAAGGCGGATCACCTCGGGCATTCCAACGACAGGCCCTTTTTCCATGGCGCCCTGAATCCGGCGAATCGTCTTGTTCGCCAGCTCGTCGTATTCAGTAGCGTTCTGGGTTGTCATGGCTTGAAGGAAGAAGCTGTGGAGTAAATCGGAAGAAAACCATAAGAGACAAGACGTAAACATATGCCCGCCAAGGCACTTCATCAAGCGCGCTCATCAGCATAACGGGAATAGATGTAAAACGGAACGCAAACGAACGTAAAACCATCCAGTTGGTGGAAGTCGATGGGTTCGGCACCGCTCATATCACAATACCACAGTTGCAGTGCGGTGCAGATGGACGGATATTGGACAATCGCTGCACGATGAAGAGATAGCGCATGACCGCAGTCTTACGACATTTCGGCCAAGAACGCATCAACAAATCACGATACGTTGAAATATATCCTTGAATTACGATACCAAGCATCCGATAAACACTACCATGACACACACGTTCAAGTTCTCCTCCGAGTCCGTAGGTGAAGGTCATCCCGACAAGGTCGCCGACTACATTTCAGACAGCGTGCTGGACGCCTGCCTTGCGCAAGACCCCAAGAGCCGCGTGGCCTGCGAGACGCTCGTTAAGAGCAACGTCGTAACAATCGCGGGTGAGATCACCACCAAGGCGAAGCTGGATTACAACGAGATAGTGCGTCAGGCCATCAACGAGATTGGCTACAACAGCGATCGCGACGATCCGGTGTTTCACGCCGAAAATATTTTCATCAACAACTACCTTACCAAGCAGTCGCCCGACATCGCCCAAGGCGTTGACGCCAAGGCTGCCGAGGGCAAGGACACCGACGAGCAGGGCGCTGGAGACCAGGGCATAATGTTCGGCTACGCCTGCAACGAGACGCCCGAGATGATGCCCGCAGCCATAATGTTCGCGCACCGCGTCCTTCGCCGTCTTACAGAGCTTCGCAAGGCCGGTGCAGTCAACTGGCTGCGCCCCGACGCGAAGAGTCAGGTCTGCGTCAATTACACAAACGGAGTGCTCGACCACATCGACAACGTCGTCGTGTCCACACAGCACCTCGAAAGCGCGAGCCACGCCGAGATTCGCAAGTTCGTAATCGAGGAGGTTGTGAAAAAAGTCCTGCCCGCGAATCTGCTTTCTGACAAGACGGAGTATTTCATAAACCCCACGGGCAAATTCGTCATCGGCGGGCCTCAGGGAGATTCGGGCCTTACCGGGCGCAAAATAATCGTCGATACCTACGGCGGATGGGGCCGCCACGGCGGGGGCGCCTTCTCGGGCAAAGACCCGTCCAAGGTGGACCGCAGCGCGGCGTACTTCTGCCGCTGGGTGGCAAAGCACATCGTGGCCGCAGGTCTTGCGGACATTTGCGAGCTTCAGGTCGCATACGCCATCGGCTACCCGAACCCAACGTCGATCCACGTCGAGACCTTCGAGACCAACAAGATTGCGAACAGCAAGATTGTCGAAGCAGTAAAGCAGGTCTTCGACTTCAAGCCAGCGGCCATAATCCGCCAGCTCGACCTGCTCCACCCGATATACCGCCAGAGCACAAACTACGGCCACTTCGGCAAACCCGACATGCCTTGGGAAAAGCTGACCAAGCTGGACGAACTGAAGTCTGCCGCCGGAGTGTAAGGAACAAACCATTCAACCACAGATTGCACAGATTTACACAGATTATTAAAGACCACCATCAAGCGAGTTCGTCGTGAAAACCGGAATACGTGAACGGATCGAAGCGCTCTCTTGAAGCGGCCGCAATCTCCGTAATAACGAAGCCACTCAGACGAAGAGATTTCGGGCCTTATCTGAAATCCGTGCAAATCTGTGTAATCTGCGGTTCCAACCCCAATCTTTATTTCCACCATGAGCACGAACACAACACGCCTTCCCTACAAAGTAGCAGACATTTCCCTTGCGGACTTTGGCCGCATGGAAGTCCAGATCGCCGAAAAGGAAATGCCGGGCCTTGTCGCAACGCGCGAAAAGTATGCCCCGCTTCAACCGCTAAAAGGCGTACGCATCATGGGCAGCCTGCACATGACCCTGCAGACCGCCGTCCTTATCGAGACGCTCAAAGACCTTGGCGCGGACGTTCGCTGGGCCTCCTGTAACATCTACTCCACGCAGAACCATGCCGCCGCCTACGTGGCCAAGCAGCTCGGCGTGCCGGTGTTCGCCTGGAAGGGCGAGACTCTGGAAGAATACTGGTGGTGCACGATGGAAGCTATGACCTGGCCCGACGGCTCGGGTCCGCAGCTCATCGTGGACGACGGCGGCGACGCAACGCTCCTCATCCACAAGGGCTACGAGCTTGAAAATGGCTCGGACTGGGTGAACAGCACCTCCTCAAGCCACGAGGAGAAGGTCATCAAAGACCTGCTCAAGAAGGTTTACGCCGAGGACAAAACCCACTGGGGCCGCGTGGCCAAGGACTGGCGCGGAGTCTCCGAAGAGACGACCACGGGCGTTCACCGCCTGTACGAACGCTCGCGCAACAGCACGCTTCTAGTCCCCGCGCTGAACGTGAACGACTCGGTTACAAAGAGCAAGTTTGACAACCTTTACGGCTGCCGCGAGAGCCTTGTGGACGGCATCAAGCGCGCCACGGGCGTGATGATTTCCGGCAAAGTTGCCGTTGTCTGCGGCTATGGAGACGTTGGCAAGGGCTGCGCACAGGCGCTCAAGGCTCAGGGCGCGCAAGTCGTAGTGACGGAAGTTGACCCCATTTGCGCCCTTCAGGCCGCGATGGAAGGCTACCGAGTGCTGCGGGTGGAGGATACACTCGGCTGGGGCAACATTTACGTCACCTGCACGGGCAACGAGGGCATCCTGACGCTGGAACACATGCGCAAGATGGCGGATCAGGCCATTGTGTGCAACATCGGCCACTTTGACAGCGAGATCCAGGTTGCCCGCCTCGAAGAGGCCGAAGACGTGAAACACGAAGTGGTGCGCCCGGAGAACGTCGGCGCGGTGGACAAGTTCACATTCACCGACGGGCACGCGATATTCCTTCTTGCCAAGGGCAGGCTCGTAAACCTCGGCTGCGCGCAGGGGCACCCGAGCTTTGTCATGAGCAACAGCTTTACAAATCAGGTGCTCGCGCAGATGGACCTCTGGGCCAACCGCACATCTTACAAGCCAGGCGTGTATCTGCTCTCCAAGAAGCTGGACGAGGAAGTGGCCCGCCTGCACCTCGAAAAGATAGGCGCAAAGCTGACGACGCTCACGCAGCGTCAAGCCGACTACATAGGCGTAAAGGTCGAAGGCCCGTTCAAGCCCGACCATTACCGCTACTAAGGCGTTTTACAACCGCGCCATTGCGAGACGCACACAAGGCCAGCGCGAAAGTGCTGGCCTTGTTGCTGCATAAAAGCACCCCACCCTGCTTCAGGCTTTGCGCCCTTTCAGCCAGCTTCCCAGATATACGATGGCGACAAGAAGAACAATCAGCGGCCCTGCGGGCAAATCCCAGTTGTAGCTCAGGAACAGCCCGCTCGGCACCGTCACGACGCCTATTAGTGTTGCCCCTATCATCATGCCCTTTAGCGAGCTGGAAATACGCCCCGCAGCGGCGGCGGGCAGCGTTAACAGAGCGACCACCAGCACTATGCCAGCCACGGACACCAGCACGACCACAGTCAGCGCAACCATGCAGAGCAAAAGGAGCGAAGTGCTCTTGACGGGCAGCCCGCGCACCGTGGCGAACTCCTCGTCGAAGGAAAGAGCCTGAAAGCGGTTGTATAGGCCGATTCCAAGCAGCAGCACGGCCAAATCCAACGCGGCGACGAGCCACATCTGCCAGCCGCCCACAAGCAGCACGTCTCCAAAGAGATACGACATGGCGTCCACATAACCCGGAGTGCAGGAAAGGAAAAGCAGCCCACCCGCCATTCCCACGGACCAAATGGCCCCGATTATGGCGTCTTCACGCTCTTTTGCGTACGTGCTGACCCACCACACGGCAAACGCCGACAATAGTGCCGCGATCAAGGCACCGAGCAGCGGATCAGCCGCCGTCCAGCCGAAACGCCCGCGCATGAACAGTGCCGCGCCTATGCCAAGAAGCGAGCTGTGCGCGATGGCACCGGCGAGGTAACTCACGCGACGCACGACGACGTAACTGCCGATGACGCCAAATGCCACGCTCGAAAGCAGACCCACGATCATGGCGTTGCGCATGAAAGGAACATCGCTACTGAAAAGCAGTTCAAGAAAGTCTCTCACAGCGCGCCCTCCTTCTCGCCCGCGGCCCCGTGCTCGAAGACCCGCAGACGCTCTCCATACAAGGATTCAAAACACTGGCTGTCCAGATTCTGAACGCAGCAGCTTCGCACGCTCCGGTTTACAAGCACGACCTGGTCCACAATTGACGACACAAAACCCAAATCGTGCGACACGATTACGATGCCGCACTCCCCGCGTATTTGCTCGATCATGTGAGTGAACGTGTTCTGGCTCGCCGCGTCGATCATGGATGTAGGCTCGTCCATAAGGAGCAGCTCCGGGCTGGACGCAATCGCCCTTGCCATGAGAACGCGCTGCCTCTGCCCGCCTGAAAGGGTCGGATACTGCTTGGCCGCCATGTCGGCGAGACCCACTTTGTCCAGAGCCTCAAGCGACTTCTGCCTGTCTCGCCCGCCAAGGCCGAAACGCCCTGCCCCCATGCGGCCCATCATGACGACTTCGAGCACGGTGACGGGGAATAGATGATCGTGGCGGACGTGCTGGGGCATGTAGCCGATGCGGCTCCTCGCCTGCTCTGGACTGCACCCAAAGACCTCGACACAGCCCGAGTCCGGCTTTTCCAAACCGAGTATCAGGCGCAGAAGCGTGGTCTTGCCCCCGCCGTTCGGCCCGACAAAGGAAGTAACCTGCCCTTGAAGAACGTCCAGAGAAGCGTTCTCTATCACGGGAGCTGTCCCGTATGAAAACGAGAGGTTTCTTATCGAAATAACTGGAGACTCATTGCTCATTCGGCGCTTTCCATGGCGAAACCTTCAGCCAGCTTTCTGGCGTTAACAAGCATCATTTGAACGGCATCATCCTGCAAAGGTTCAAGATACGCAACATTTGCCCCAATTGCATCCGCAATTGTTTCAAGAGGTGCGGGGTTGTGCCCGGGCTGGGCGTAGAGAACGCGCACCCCGTCTTCCCTCGCCATGCGGGTAAGCTCCGCGATTCGCGCCGCGCTGACGCCCTTGTCGTGCTCCTCCACGGACACCTGCTCAAGCCCGTAATGTTCCGCAAAACGGGTGAACGCGTCGTGCTGGACGTAGAAACGCCTGCCCTTCCAGGGGGCAAGAATCTCGCGCACCTGCACGTCCGCAATCTTGATGTCGGCCTCCAGCTTCTCGAACGCCGCATCGTAATCGGCGGAGTATTCCGGTGCGGCCTCGCTGAACGCCTCGCGGGCAACGCGCGCTATGTGCATGATGCCCTCGGCATCCAGCCAGAGGTGCGGGTCCATCCCCTCGCCATGCCCTTCCGCGTGCTCGTGCCCATTGTCTGCCTCATCGTTGGAATGCCCATCGTGACTGCCCCCACCGTTTTCCGAATCAAGCAGCTCTCGAAGTATCTGCCCGTTTGACAGGCGGGACACAGCGACGTTATCCGGCCCCATCCCGCAGGAAATGTACACATCAGCGGCGGAAAGTTCCGCAGCGATGCGGGGCGTAAAACTGAATGTGTGCGGGTCTTTGCCGTCTCTGACAAGCGAACTCACCTGCCAGTGCCCCGCGCCCACGCGCTGCATTATGTCAGCAACGGGCGGGATGGCCGTAAACGCGCCAAGAGTGCGTGATTGCCCATCCGCAGCCCCAGAAACAGACTGAAAAAACATGGCCAGCGCGGCCAGAGCTACGAGTGCTGTTCTTTGTATTCGCATGGATGTAATACTATGTATTACAGAAAACAAGTCAAGCCTAAAGCTCTTGAAGTTGAATTATAGCCGCCTCTATTCCATTGCCTTGAAGCGTATTGGCAACACAACTTGGGAGTGTTGTTAAGAGCCTGCAAAGGACGGCCTATTTCAGGCACTTGCAGACTGCGTGAATGGCAAATATTTATTACGATCTGGCGGATGCATTAAACTCCGCCTTGTTTTAGCCGACTTCGTTTAGCGAGGCATTGTAAACAAGCGGCAACCACTTTCAGACAGATGGATGGCTCCAGCTACGTAGGACACAAGACACAGCTCCAGTTCATGGCTGAGGAGCTGGGGTCTCGCATGCCTCCGTCCGGAAGGCTTTGCCTGCTGTATCACATCAGCGGGCCTGACGGGGCTGGAAAGCGAAGCTTTATCGAAAGGCTCTGGCAGATTGTCAGCCAAGGGGAAATCCCGCGCATCCTCTTCAAGCTGGACTCTATTGAAAACGACGACGTGGCCGCCGCTTTCATAGCAGGAGCCAGAGCCAACCGCGGCAATCTCGA
The DNA here is from genome assembly GCA_016928295.1 of Opitutales bacterium. Classification (GTDB taxonomy): domain Bacteria; phylum Verrucomicrobiota; class Verrucomicrobiia; order Opitutales; family Oceanipulchritudinaceae; genus Verruco-01. Next base: position 45,722 of record JAFGLA010000086.1, on the reverse strand, counting down.
CGATGCGCTGAAACACATCGCGGCGAGCTTGGACAGCCAGGCAACGCGCCTTGAAGAAGCAGGCCGCCCGCTTCCGCCGGAAGCACGCCTTACAGTGTGGGCGGACTTGCTCGAACAGCACATCCTGAACAATCCCCGCAACAACAGGGATCTTCAGATAATTTTCGCCTTGCCCGGGCTGTTGAACTACCCCCCGCAACTGCGCCAGAGCATCGCCAGATTGCTCCCTCAGAACAGCGACACGGTTAGCACCCGCGTCATAGTCACAAGCAACAAGAAAAACGGCGACGAGCTTGGCTCGCTCTTTCCCGAGCGTATGCCGCCGGAGGAAGTTCCCCTGCCCGCCCTGACAATAGACGAAGTCGAAGAATGGGCACGTGACAACAAGTTCCCCGCTGAGTTTGAACCTGAGCTGTATCAGCGTTGCGGCGGCCTGCCGGGCAAGCTGGCAAACGCTGCGGATGAAATCTTGCAGGAGCGGCAGGACAGGGCCTTGATTCTGTTTGCCGAGAACATACTTGAGGACATGGGCGAGACTCAGCGCGAAAACGCCTGCATGGCCGCCGCGCTGCCAGAGATCAACATGGAACTGCTCAAGACCCTCATGAGCGAGGAAGAGGCAGGATCGACAATTCAGGCCCTTCGCAATAGCGACATAGAGGGCAGCGCTTGGCAGAACCGCACGCTAACACTGGGCAGGGACGCCAGAATCGCCCTGACCAAATACATGGAGCGGAAGTATCCGCGCAGCTTCCGCAAAGTGCAGCCCGTTGCAGAGCAATTCTCCCGCATTCATGCGGCAATCCCTTCGCCCGAGAACAGGGAAATCCTATGCCGTCTTTGCGCATTCAACTACTTTAACGAAGCGCTATTGAAGGAGGTGCTCGGCTCCATCGGGACGGACGCCGCAAGGCTTGTTTCTTCAACACCCGCATACTTTGAAAACACGGGCAACAACTACCGACTCAGACCGGAGCTTAGGCAGGTGGTCGAAGACTACATGCGCCTTGTGAAATATAACCCTTCCGAGGCGGACAAGAAGAAGATAGCCGCCTGCTGGGAGGCGCGGCGAAAGGAGATTCTTGAGTCTGTCACCAACAGCGAGCTGAAGATAAACAAGGAGAGCGAATCGCTCAGCGCAGTGCAGGGGCAGATTAAACGACTGGGCGGCGAAATCGAGAGCGAAGCCGAGCGCCTGTCCCGCCTTAGAAGGCGCGCTCAACGCATTAGCGAAAAACCATCCTCCCGCCAGAAGGCGCCCAAGAACCCCGCCTGGCAGCTCGCGCTTCAGGCAATTGGCTTTGTGATTCTTTACTTCGGCCTCCTTTTCTCGCCAAGGGCGGCGTTCATCTACGTGGTGATAGGCCTCGGGCTAATGGTTGGCGGATTGTTTGTAAAAGGCGGAATGCTGGCCGCGGCAAGCACAGCCCCGGATGTGCACATTCCCCCGCCAAACGACTTGGAACAGCACGAGCGCAACCTGCATTTCCTCCACCTCAAGCGGGGACAGCTCGAAACAAGACAGAATCTTATCGCAATGAGCATGGCCAAGGAGCGTTCTGCACTAAAGGAATTCGACAAACAGCTTCGCGAACCATACAGCTAGGGAGTGCCTGAAAATAGACGGACCGAGTAGGCGAGATGGGTTTTCGAGAAAAAAATCAGAACATGAGGCGAGGTGAATCAGGATTCACAAACCGAATGGGTTGATTTTTAACCGGAAAGACACTCGCATTACGACGGGAGTTCTATTTTCAGACGCTCCATAGGGAGTGTCAGGACTTTTCGTGTAAACGAAATTGTCGTTTGACGCTGTCAATACGCTTGTTGCAGACTCTCCCAGTCTTCATAACTTTCCCTTGCCGGTTCAGTCGATGGCCCAAGATCCGATTTATTCTGACGAGATTATAGCCCGTAAAATTGAAGGGGCGCCAAGGCTTGCGTCGCTACGCAGCATAGGCACAGCCCTGAGCGAGCTTGTGTACGCGGAAAACAGCTTCACCTCTCAGATCGCGGAAGTTATACGCAGAGACCCATCGCTCACATCCCGCCTGCTCAAGCTCGTTAACAGCGTGTTTTTCGGTCTGTCCCAGCGGGTGAACAACATCGAGGAAGCGATATTCTACCTCGGCCTCAGGCAGATAAGGGAGCTTGCGCTCGCCACCCCAATTATCGAGGACTTTGAGCGAATGCACGGTGGCGGGTTCAAGAACGCGCCTTGGCAAAAGCTGTGGAGGCACAGCATTGGCTGCGGAATAATCACGCGTGAGATACTTTCCATCGCCGGAGTGTGCTTTGAGGACGATACCGATTACATCATCGGACTGATTCACAACGTGGGAAAAATCGTCGCTGCATCGACTTTCCCTAGCGCGTTCGGAAAGCTGCTTGCAATGCCCGCGTCCAGTACGGCGGAACTCTGCCGCAACGAGGTTGAGCTGATCGGCTGGGATCACGCCCGCATAGGCGCCTATTACCTTGAAAAGCATCACCTTGGGCCGGAAATTATCGAGCCGGTGCGCTGGCACAACGATCCTGAAAAGGCCGGCGAATACGCCAAGAGCGCGGCTGCGATACAGCTTGCCGACTATATGGTAAGGGCCGCCGGAATCGACAGCTTTGAAGTGGAGGGCGTTGTCTGCGAAGAAGACTGCTACGCCCTGCCCGGCTGGGCCATCCTGTTTGCCGACAGGAACGAGAAAGAGGACGAGGCCGTAAAAACTGCCGTCCACAATAGCCTGACACGCCTCCCGGGCGTCCTCAAGGGCATGATTTAGTGCTTTTCTTGAGTTAGGAAGCGTCTGCAAATGGAACTCCCGCCGGATTGCGGAGGCTTTACTGTTAAGACCAGCACTTTCGGCTCATGGGATAACACCGCGGTTGAGAATCCGGGGGTATACTGGAACGTCTTTTGCAAACCCCTACAAGAGACGACACAGCAACAAGCTTGCGAAAGCGTGTTAATGCGCACGAACAAAAACATACGCCCATCTGGACAAGGTCCGGATAGTTCCTCGCAGGCATAACTCAACCTGCCATCAGTTCACGCGGACCCGTCAACGACACCGACTCTGGGATACATGGCTGCGATTTCAGCAACCATCAACTCAGGAGGAATGTTCATTGCCCTTGCCAGCAGGAACACCGTATTGAGGGAAGGGCATCGCAACCCTCTCTCAAACAACGAGATAGTACCAGGATGCAATTGAGCTTCAAAACCAAGCTCTTCCTGGCTGAGTCCTGCCTTCAACCTGTGCCCACGCAATACCTGTGCGAATGCGTCGGATAGTGTCACTCGTACAAATGTACGAAATTCCCCTTGCAAATTACCACAGACATTTGTTTTAGTTTGTTGAGATTCATATTCTAGAGCAAGTAATAGAGTTTTTACAATTTATTCATAAGCGACTCATACCTCCCACTATTCCAATATAACCCAAGCAGCGTCATTAATTATTATAACTAACTTTAGAAAAAAGTCAGTCGGCACCCTTTATCACACTGCGGACTAACAAGGCTTTCGGGGAGCAAGGCAACATAAGCGCCTTCCCAAGTATTACAAAAACTAACTGAGAATGGGAGTGAATGACACGATGAATGACTGGACCATCGCAAAACGAATAACGCTCGGCTTTCTATGCCTGTGCGCAATAGTAAGTATCATAGGGGCAATGAGTTACTTCTCGCTTAGCACGATACACAGAGACTCTGGCATCATGGGAAATAATGCACTGCCAGGCGCCATAAAAATCGCACAGATAAAAGATAACCTGTCTCAGGAATACTCCTATCTGGAACGAATTGTAAGAGAGACCAACGCCCAGGAAAAGGAACGGCTTACGAGTGTTTTTCAGACACTTGAGACAAACAACGAGAAATTACTGAAAGAATATGAGTCAACAATCATATCCGAAAAGAACCTCCAGTTATTCGATAAGTCCAACAAGCTAAAGGCATCGTTTATAAGCTCTTCGGATATTATCTTACAAATGGCAATAGAGAATAGGACAGGCGAAGCCTACAACTATATCAACGATACATTCTTCCCTATTTATCGTGAATACCGCGATACATTGCAGGAAATGGTGAAGTTCAACGAGGAGCGCGGTATCGAAATGCGCGACACCATCGAAAACACCATTTCGACAAGTATTTTCACCACAACGAGCGGCATCGTTGCTGCGCTGATCATTTCAATCGTCATCGCCACAATAATTACGCGCAAGACGAACAAGGTGCTCAACGAAGCCATTCACGCCATAGACGACGGCTCCAATCAGGTGGCGGCTGCCTCGTTCCAGGTATCATCGGCCAGCAACATGCTTGCGGAAGGTGCCAGCGAGCAGGCTTCAAGCCTTGAAGAAACCAGTTCCTCACTGGAAGAAATGGCCTCCATGACGGCACAGAACGCGGCAAGTGCGGGCAAAGCCAAGCTGCTTGCCGACGGCATGAAACAGGCCGCAGACGACAGCGCCGAACAAATGCGCAGCATGCAGACGGCGATGAACGCCATCAAGGAATCCTCATCCGGTATTTCACAGATTATAAAAACAATCGACGAGATAGCCTTCCAGACAAACATTCTTGCGCTGAACGCCGCCGTTGAAGCAGCCCGTGCAGGCGAGGCAGGCGCGGGATTCGCCGTGGTGGCGGAAGAGGTTCGCAACCTTGCGCAGCGAAGCGCCAATTCGGCCAAGGAAACATCGGTCAAGATCGAGGAAGCTATAAAGAACAGCAATAACGGGGTGCATATATCCTCCCGCGTTGCAGAATCTCTGGACGCCATTCTGGAAAAGACCACAGAGATGAACATGCTCATAAACGAAATCGCGCAGGCTTCCGAAGAGCAGAACAGAGGCATATCCCAGCTTACAGTAGCGGTGTCCGAGGTGGACAAAGTCACCCAGAGCAACGCCAGCAATGCCGAGGAAACGGCCTCCGCGGCGGAGGAACTAAGCGCGCACGCCAACGGCCTGAAGGAAACGGTCCAAATTATGAAGGCCCTAGTTCAGAAGAGCGCAAACGCGAACGGCGCCACAGGCAGCCAGAACGGCATCGCATCCGGTATGAACACGTTCATAAACACCGCCCCTGCCAAAACACCGCCCCATTCGGCATCATCCAAGAACGGCTTACACAGCAAGAAGCAGGAAACCCGCTTTCTATCAATGAGTAACTAAATGTGACAAATAGCGATGGAGGGGCTGCAAATCCCTACGCTTGGTAAAGAGAAAACTTCGGCAGGACGTATGTAAAGGCTTAATCGAGGCGCCTACTGCAATGAGTCTGGGGCAAAAAGACATTGCTTAAGGGGGTGCGAACAAGAAAGGCCGACATACGTCCTGCCACTGTTTATGTGCATAAGCCCATCCCTAGACTGTGTCTTCAAATTGGGCCCCCAATCGCTAAAATAACCCCGTTCTCTTGGCCAGGAGCACAGCTCCCTAATCCAGCTCGTGGGTCTTTCCTCCGGGCTTTCTTACGATCCAGAAGCGGCAATCGTCGCTAAACTCCCTCACCGCCGCACCTTCGTTGGCCAGGAGACTCCTTGGAGTATCGCTTACGTATTCCCAGCCCGTCTGGTCGATGTCGTCGTGAATCTCCGGCCTTAGCGGGATGTGAATAAAGAGCATCCCAAGAGGCGTCTCCTCGTAGCGGTCGCCAAAATCCTCCAAGCGCGGATCCTGCGCGTTGCACTCCCACAGGCGGCGCTGCTCCTCCCAGTAATGCCGGTGGTGGGGATTGTCCCGATCGTGAGTTGTGAAAATAAAAAACGAACCGGGCCTGCAAACGCGGCATATTTCCCGCATGGCCGTTCTGCGCCGCTCTCTCCCGGGAATCTGCATCATTCCGTTGAAGCCGAACACGGCACCGTCGAAACTCGCGTCCCCGTAAGGCAGCTTGCACGCGTCGGCGGCGCGGAACTTCACCTTTGAGGACTTGGCAACGGCAATATCCACCGCCTGCCCCACCATTGCCTCGGACAAGTCTATGGCGCTGATGTCCGTGTAGCCCAGCTCTTCCAGCCCGAACGCGATGCGTCCCGTTCCGGTGCCCAGCTCCAGCAAAGGGTGCCGCTTCTGAAAATAGCGCGTGAAGGCAACCTTCTCCGAAATCCACAGTCCGACTCCGAAGGTTGCCCTTGTGTAGTGATCCAGCACACTGGTTGTGCGGTAATACTTTTTGACGGTTTCCGAATCCATGACTCTTGAACGCCAGCCGGTTATTGCTTCACCGTGCGCTTCGACAAATGCACTCGTGAAAGCGAGTGAAAAGAGTGCGCATTCGCCCGACGAACACAATGAAGTATTATGACAATTTTGTGAACGCGCTCAAAAAAGCCAGCTCATTACAAGCAACAGCCTGCCCTACTTTGCCGCGCCTACGTGATCTGTGAACGGGTAGTATATGACAAGAGCCTTGCCCACGATGGCGTTCTGCGGAAGAGTCCCCCAGAATCGACTGTCGGCGCTTTCGTCGGAATTGTCGCCCATGGCGAAGCACTGGCCCTGCGGCACGGTGAACGGCTCCACGAGCGGCGCCTGATCCCGGTTGGTTATCTCTTCCAGGTAGCCCTCGTATTCGCCTTCCTTTTGGGCGTTCAACTCAAAGGCTTCCGCCCCCTCGATCGGCTTGCCGTTGCGGTAAAGAACGGGAGCCTCGACGCGAAGCTCGTCTCCACCCACGCCCACAAGGCGCTTGATGTAATACTTGCCCCGCTCGCCCTCGGACATGCCCTCGATGGAGTCGGTGCGAAACACGATAGGCTCTCCCACGCGCGGGGCGCGAAAGTGGTAGCTGACGCGGTCCACAAACAACTGGTCCCCGAGTAGAATGTCGAAACTGAGGCAAGATTCGCCCTTAACAGCCTGCACACCGGTGTGATAATACCACACCCCGCCCGGGCCAAGGCGCAGCTTGTCCGTCGTAGGCGCGCCAAAACGCCTCCACAGCACCTTGGACAACTGAAACTCCACCGGCACCTGCACCGGCTGCAACTTCCCGCCGACTTGAAGCACGTGCTCCGCGTTTGTAGTGGGCAGAAGGCCGAACCACTTGCGCGCCTTCACGGCACGCCCGGGGAGCGTATAACCCTCCTTAACGGCCACGTTGCGAGCCAGCGGGATGACAATCTCCCCATCTTCGGGCGCGATTACCTCGACACGGCTTGCGCCAAGAGTCACGGCGCGAATGGGGCGCATAAGAACGGAAGGCGTCTTGTCAGGATCTTCAAAGACCTCGAAGGTCATCCCATTGTAAGTGGGATACATCGAGTTTGTCGGGATGCGGAAAGGCTGAACGAAAAACATGCGAATGCCAATGGCGAGCAGTGCCGCGACAAGCAGAACTTCAACATTCTCATTAAGCCCGCGCTTGGGATAGAAAGTCCCGCCGCAGAGCTTCATCTCCGCGTCCAGAGCCTCCATGGCGCTCTCCAGCGCTTCGGGCGTCTGCGGATCGTGGCTGTCCTTTATTTCTTGCACCCTGTCCAGAGTGGAGCGCAGAGCGGAACGCCTCTCCTCGCCAAGCACGTCGCAGCGGTAGTGGAAAATCTTCTCGGCAATGCGGCACTGTTCGTCCGCCTGTTTGAGCAACTTACGACTTATCTTGGACATTCTGCATCAATCCTGCCGCAAAAGCGGGCACGATGAGAACAAAAATCCCACCAAAAGTAAAAATACTCACAGGCAAGGCCCATTTGGGGAGAAATGACAACGAGCAAGCTGAAGTCTCGTGGTGAACACGGCATTGGGAACGTCTGAAAAACATACCGCCACTCGCTCCGCCTATTTGCAAACACTCCTTAGTCGGTCACGTAACTGTCGCGGCCCGTCATCTGCAAGAGCAGCCTTGCGCTCCAGTCCACCATCACGTCGCCAAAGCGCAGGATGTCGAAGCTCGGGAATACCCTCTGCTGGATTATGGACCAGCCCGGGAACTCGCTCAAGGGAAGATCCGCAGGCGGCGGGCGGTCCCCGTTACTGCCGATACGATAGCGCAGGCAAAGCGCGCTCGCAAAGCTTACAATTGCAGTAAGCTCCCGATACTCGATCGACTCCTCGGGGTTGCCCACGTGAAGCATCACATCGGCTATCCAGGGCGGAAATCCGAAGCGTTCGGCAAGATGCGCCCCGACCTCGGCAGGCGTCACACCGATGAGCTTTATGTAAGCCTCGTCCATGCTTGTTTCCGTATCGTGCGCAAGCTTTGACGCGCCCGAAAAACTCTCAGGGTACACGGCGGCGAGCGCCACCTTGCCAAGGTCGTGATACATTCCGGCCCAGAAAGCGTGTGGCATGAAAATGTGTATTTCCATGAACTCGCATATGTATTCGCAGAGCTTTGCGCAGCCGAACTGATACATCCAAAAGCCGTACCAATTAACATGGGGCGGCATGTCGAAGCGGCGCTCCGGAATGGTGACCATCTCCGTTGCAGCGTCCCTCAACCTGCCCCCGCCAAGAAGCTGCACGGCCTGAAGAGAGTCCTCCACCATTGAATCGCGGTCCACGATCATGCGGTTTACAGCCTGCATGAGAAGGGCGCCAAGGCAGGGGTCGTTCTCAACGACTTCGCTTACCGCCTGAATACTGGAGCCGTGCCCGTCCGCGGCGAGGCGGAACGCGGCGGCTTTGCTCTCTCCCACGGGGAAGGATTTTAATTCCGCAACGCGGCTGAATACCTGATCCCTGTCCGCCAAAGGGCAGCGGGAAAGCACGTTGTCGTGCAGCCACGAATTGGGATCTCTTACAATGCGCTCTTCGCCGAACTGGTCCGCATCGACAAAACCGGCGGGGAAGCGGTCCGGCTCAAGCATGTGCATTACAAACTTGTCCGCTATGGCGATGTTGCCGACGGCTGTATGAACCCGCATCCACTGCTGCGCCTCCACGGCACTAATCAGGTCGTTAAGCACATCGTACAAAGTCCAGAACCCGCAGGCCTCGCAGGACTTGATGAGCCTGCCAATCTCGTCGGCAAACGGCTCGATGTCGCGCTTTTCCACGATTAGTTTGAGACTTGGTGACAGGGCCTGAAGCTGCTTTAGAAGCCCCTCAAGAAGCATCCTCCAAGCGTCAATCGACAAGCCCATCTGCGCACAAAATGAACGCGGATCGTCAAAGTGTCCGTTTATCCAACCCCATTCCTGGGCACGGCGCACCTCGGTGAACACCTTGTCCGCCGCATATGGCTTAATAAGGTAGTTCTGAACGCGCAAGTTGAGCGCGGTCTTTACCATGTCGCGAGAAGTGACGGCAGTGTATATGAGAACCGGCAGCGACTTGAAGAAGCTGTTAGAACGTATGAGGCGCAACAGGTTGAGCGGCTGCCCGGGGCTGCGCTGAAGACGAAGCTCCATGATAAGCAGGTCAACCTCCACATTCTGAAGAATGAAATGGAAAGCTTCCTCGACAGTATTGGCTGCGGCGAACTTATGCCCCGCCCGTCCCAGAATGCCGGCTAGGGCTTTCTGAGCAACCGGATTATCGTCGAGTAGCAGGATGTTGGCCATCTTAACGAAGCTCTGATGATGGCGGGGGCGCGCCATTGTCAGATAAAACAGTACAGTCGCCCATTTATATAACGACGCGTTTCGCCTATCATTGATATTTTATTTGTGCTGCAAGGTCAATGTGATAAGCGACACGCAGGGCGCAAAACAGATGAAGCACACCACTAGGGAGCGTTTGCAAATAGACGGACCGAGGAGGCGGGATGGATTTACGAGATAAAAATCAGAACATGAGGCGAGGTGAATCGAGATTCCCAGAGCTGAATAGGCTGGTTTTTGCCGTAAAGACACCCGTATTCCAACGGGAGTTCTATTTGCAAACGCTCCCTAACGACGCTCGTTTTTCTGAACCGGCGTAACCATGACTTTTTCCGCGCCACCGAGTCTGGACTCGTCTATGGCAAGGACCATTTTGCCGGACGGAACGCCCTCTTCCACCTCGATGATTACGGGCACCATCTTGCCCCTGATCCGGTCGGCAACCAGACTGCGAATGGACGAAGACTGAATCTCCTTTTCCTCGATAAAGAGCTGCCCGTTCACGGAAAGATGAAGCTTTATGGGCTTGTTATCGTCTTCGGTCGTAGGTCCGGGCTGCGGACGCTCCGCCTCTATACCCTGCTCCTCCACAAACACCGTAGTCACGATGAAGAAGATGAGCAGGATGAACACCATATCAATCATGGGCGATATATTAATATCAAGCCTCTCGTCTGGCTTTTTAATACTTCTACGCGGCATGGGGTTCCTTCTGGATAGGGGTAATGGGGTGAAGGCTGTATCTGGCTGCACATACCCAAGCATTCAAAGCCCGCGTTATTTGCGGCAGACAGGGAACAAAGCAGCGAAATACGACATTTCTTAATAACGCATAAAAATAACCATGTCAACGGAATAGCCACATTATGCGACAAGCGAACCGAAGCAGCGGCCGGACTGGATTGGCTGATTATGAATACAAAAAACGCCCCGCGAGAAATACCCGCGAGGCGTTTCGGAAAAAGGACTTGTTGCTCTATTAGCTGCGCTTTTGAGCGGTGTTTACAAGCACCTTGTCGGCGCCGCCGTTGCGGGATTCGTCGATCATCATGATCATCTTGCCGGAGACTACGCCTTCTTCGACGTCGATAATGACCGGGACATCCGCCTTGCGCAGAAGCTCTTCGACCTTGCTGCGAATGGAAGCGGACTGAATCTCCTGATCGTTGCAAAAAATCTGCCCGTTGGAAGCGATGCGCAACTTGATAGGCTCGTTCTCCTCATCCTGCTGCGAATTCGCTCCAGGCTGCGGACGGTCGGCCTCGATACCCTGTTCTTCGACGAACACGGTCGTTACGATGAAGAAAATCAGAAGGATGAACACCATATCAATCATCGGAGAGATGTTGATGTCGGTCTTTTCCTCCTCTTTTTTGATGCTGTGACGGCTCATTGGGGAAAAATTGGAGTGTGTGAAAGCTTGATTAACTGCGATTTGGAAGCCTCGGAGCAAGCATTTTGTTCATCTTCCTGCCACCAAATGTTACTTTTTACAATTCGCCAGCATAACAAGAGCGATGTTCCGCGCAAGAGAACAATCCGCCAAACAAGCAAGTCCCGTTCGCCAAAGTCTCATTTACCATAAACATCCTTGGCTCTTGGCCAAGCTAGTGACTTGCGCCTTGAGAAGAGTCCTGCAAGTATAAGGCAGCCCACTCCCTGATGTTCCTAAAGGAGCTACGCATACAAGGCTTCAAAAGCTTTGCCGACCAGACCCTGCTTGCGCTCAAGCCGGGCATAACCGCCATTGTCGGGCCGAACGGGTGCGGAAAGAGCAACATTGCCGACGCTCTGCGCTGGGTTCTGGGGGAACAATCCACCAAGAGCCTGCGTGCGGACGCGATGGCGGACGTCATCTTTCAAGGCAGCACCAAGCGCAAACCCTTGAGCCTGTGCGAAGTTGCCCTGACCTTTGCCGACTGCGAAGAAACACTGGGCACGAGCTTCAACGAGCTGGAAATTGCCCGTCGCGTGACGCGGGACGGCTCCAGCGACTATTTTATCAACGGGGCCAAAGCGCGACTCAAGGACATACAGCTCTTGTTCATGGGAACGGGCGTCGGACAGGTCTCTTACAGCTTCCTTTTGCAAGGGCGAATAGACCAGATTCTATCCTCCAACCCATCGGAACGGCGCGCCATATTCGAGGAAGCGGCAGGCATATCCCGCTACAAGACGCAGCGGCGTGACGCGATGGACAAACTGCGCGGAGTCGAAGCTGACCTTGCCCGCGTGGGCGACGTGCTGGACGAAGTCACGCGCCGCATCGGCACCTTGCGAAGGCAGGCCTCAAAAGCCGTGCGTTACAAGCTCTTGAACGAACGCGCCGGGCACCTCGAACTGGCCCTTTCCGCTTGGGAAAGGGAGCGCCTCGCGCGGGAAATCAATGAAGCGTCCGCCGTCGTGGAAGGCACGCGAACGCGGCTATTCAAGTCTCGCGCTGCAATGGAGAAAAGCGCGGAGCAAATCGCCAGCCTGCGCGAAGGGCTGCTTGCAAGCGAAGAGAAGCTGGCACAGGCGAGGCAGGCCGTGTACGAACTTCAGGCAGGGCGGGACAAGGCCATGGCCGCCGCCGAAACGGCCGCCGTCCGCAGACGGGACCATCTTGCGCACAAAGACCTCGTCAGCGGCGAACTCTCCGAAATGGACGCGGAAAAGGCAGGCCTCGAAGAGAGCGCGAGGCAGCGCAAGGAGATGCGTGCAAAGCTCATGGAGCTTTTCGGGCAAGGCGACGGCGCTCTGGACGAACGCGCAAGAGAGCTTCAAGAGGCACGCAAAGAGCTGGAAGAAACCGAGCAGGAGCTTTCCTCTGCGCGGCAGAGGCAGATTCAGGCAGACAGCGCGCTGGCACGGCAAAGGACTCTCGTTGCCCGCCTCGACGCAGACCTCGAAGCCTCACAGGAGCGCTCAGCCGCGCTTGCCGAGGAAATGCGCCTTGCAGCGGATGAGCTTTCCGCAGAGCGCCGCGAACAGGAGCAGGTCCAGTCGATGCGCGAACAGCTCGAAGAGCGGCGCGACAACGAAGCCGAGGCACTGCAAAGAGCGAAGACACAGGCACAAAGCGCGGTGGCGTCGCTCGAAGCTGTGCGCAAGGAGATCCGCGAACTTGAGCGCACGCACGACTCGCTTTGCACGCGCGCGAACATGCTCGAAGAGCTTCAAAAGCGCATGGAGGGCTTCTCGGGCGGGGCGAAGGCCATCTTGCAGGGCAAACTGAGCGACGCGGTCCCCTCCTCCGCGCAATGTGCGCTTCTCATGGAAACCATGGACGTTGAGGAACGCTGGACAGGAGCCGTGGAAATGCTCCTTGGCAGCGGTATCGACGCACTTACCATCGACTCCGCGCAAGACGCAGAATCCCTGCGCGACGAGCTGATGAGAGGCAGGCACGGGCAGGCCTGCCTTATACTCCCACCGCAGAATGCCGCGCATAAACCGGTGGACGCAACGGACATGGCGCCGCAGCCCCTTGCCGCCCTCGACGTAATCCGCGCCCGAAGGCAGGATAGCGCCCCCGTTCTACAATCACTTTTCTCCCAATGCTGGCTTTTTGAGACGCTGGCCGACTTTCTGGCCTGCCGAGAGGCGAACCCGGGCTGGCGTTTTGCGAAAGTCGCCACCCTTGACGGCTGCACTGTCGATGCCTGCGGAATGGTAACCATCGGGCACGGCGGCGAGCGCAAGGATTCCTTCCTCTTGCGCCAGTCTCAAATACGCTCCCTTCGCGAAGAGGCCGCGGCGAAACAGGATTTACTGGCCGCACTTGGCGAACGCGAGGACGAGGCGGACGAAAGCGCCCGCAGAGCCACAGGCGCCGTGAATGCCGCCACTCAGGCCCTTGCCGCGAGCGATCAGGAGCTGGCACTTCTGCGCGGGCAGGAGCGCGGGACCTCCGAACGCATGGCAAGAGCAGCGGCGAGGATGGAAACGCGCCGTGGCGAGCAGCAGCGCATAGAGGCCGGACGCATGGAAGCGGAGCGAAAGATACTTCAAGCCCGCGAGGAGCTGGAGGCTATTGAGCGCGCCACAAAGTCCGGCGGCGGGGAGCTGAACGCCCTGGAGGAAGCGATAGCCGTTGCACGCAGTCGCACCGAGGACATGCGCACATCCTATGAAGCCCTGCGCATGGAGCACGCGGGGCGCAAGCAGCGGCTCGAAATGGCGCACCGAGAGGTCGCCGAGGTAGAGCGCATGTTGCAGGAGTGGACGCTGCGCCGTCAGCGGCGAGAGTCGGACTCTTCCCGCCACGCCGAACAGATTTCCACCCTTGAGGCCGAAATAGAAGATCAGCAGGCCCTCGCCGCCAAGATGCAGGAAGAGCTGGAAGGCGCTCACAAGGTGCAGGAACAGCGGCGCGACGAGACTGCCGCCGCGCAGAGACACGTCCATGCGCTCGAGCAGGATCTGGCCGAGCAGCGCAAGGGGCAGGACGAGCTTGCGGACGCACTCACCAAGCAGGAAGTTGCGCTCGTAAAGCTGAACAGCTCCATGGAGTTTCTCGCCGAAGAGGTGGAGCGGGAGCATTCGCTCAAGCTCGAAAACGTGGACTGGCGCGAACAGATTCTCCTTGCGGGAGAGGCCCCGCCCGAGCGGCTCCAGATAGACATGGACGACGAGCCGATGCTCGACCAGATTGCCTGCGCCTGCAAAGAGCCGACGGCGGAGGAAATCGCCGCCGTCCCCCTGCCCGACTGGGCCGACATCAAGGCACAGGCCTACGCGCACCGCGAACGCATAGATGCGCTTGGCGCGATCAACCTGCTTGCCATCGAGGAGTATCAGGAACTGCGCGAGCGGCACAGCTTCCTCAAGACCCAGAGCGACGACCTCTGGCAGGCGCGGGAAAAGCTGCTCGCCGCCATAGAGGAGATCAACAAGAGTTCGATGGATCTGTTCCGCAACACCTTCCTGCAAATACAGGCCAACTTTCGCTACACCTTCGAGACGCTCTTCGGCGGGGGCGAGGCAAGTGTCGAGCTGGTTGATTCGGACGACCCGCTGGAAGCAGGCGTGGAGATTAACGCGAGGCCCCCCGGCACACGCCTGCGCAGCATCGCCCTGCTCTCGGGCGGGCAGAAGACGATGACGGCCATGGCCCTTCTCTTTGCGATTTACATGGTCAAGCCCAGCCCGTTCTGCGTGCTCGACGAGATTGACGCCCCACTGGACGAGGCGAACGTTTCGCGCTTCTCCAACATGCTGGAACGATTCCTCGACCATTCGCAGTTTTTCATCATCACGCACAACAAGCACACCATCGCCCGCGCAAACACCATTTACGGCGTCACGATGGAAGAGCGCGGCGTGTCCCGCGTGCTATCGATGCGCATGGACCGCAAGGACGAGGCCAGACCGGAAGATATCGAGGCTCTTCTGGACGCGGTGGAATAGCAGAGCCTGCCTGCGGCTCCCCAATAGCAGGAAAACGATGGCAGGCCGCAATTGCGGCAGGTCAAACATTGCGCATGATAGAGCGCAGCAAATGGAATAAAAATGAGCCAAAAAAACACTGAAAATCT
Organism: Opitutales bacterium; assembly: GCA_016928295.1. Classification (GTDB taxonomy): domain Bacteria; phylum Verrucomicrobiota; class Verrucomicrobiia; order Opitutales; family Oceanipulchritudinaceae; genus Verruco-01. Next base: position 30,650 of record JAFGLA010000086.1, on the reverse strand, counting down.
TTCCGTTATCGACGCAATAGAGCAGCGCCGCTCCGTGAAGCATTACGACCCGACTCACAAAATGAGCCGCTCCGAAATCGAACGCCTTTTACAACTGGCCGCGCTCTCGCCAACGGCGTTCAACATCCAGCCTACGCGCTACATCGTGGTACAGGACGAAGCGACCAAGGCCGCCATTTCGCCCCTCGCCCACAATCAGCCGCAGGTGATCGAAAGCAGTGTGCTTTTCGTTCTAACCGGCGCACTTGATGCATACAAAAACGCCGCACGTTACTGGCCTGATGCGCCCGCTGAAGCACAGGCCGGAATCGTCGCCGCAATCAAAGGCAGTTACGAAGGCAAGCCTCAGGCACAGAGAGACGAAGCGCTCCTTTCAGGAGGCATGGCGGCGACAACGCTCATGCTCGCGGCCAAAGCGCTTGGCTACGATAGCTGCCCGATGAAAGGCTTCGACTTTGCCGCAGTGGGCAAACTGCTGAATGTACCGGAGAACGAAGTCGTAGTCATGATGATTGCCGTCGGCAAAAAGGCCGCTGAACCGCACAGACGCGCCGGAACGCTCGGCATCGACGAGCTTGTCCGCTGGGAAGACACCGCACGGTAATCAGCTTCCCGACGGGAGTCCCATTTTCAAAAACTCCCAAGGGCATGGAAACCCGAAAGATTTCCAAGAAAACTTTCGCACGACACCCAAAGCGCAAGCACAACTTAAAGAGCTGGAAGCCAATGAGTTTCCAGCTCTTTTTTGTAAACTGCACACGCGGCCCCGGAAACCCGCTTTTTTCCGCTTGAAAGGAAACTTAAAACACCCGACTAGTTTCCTTAGTTCCGCAAAACTCATGAGCGAAATAGACAACAGCACAAGCGAAGCCGCCGAAAAGCGCATCTTGGACAAGGCCGAGAGTCTGGTCCTCAACGAAGGGCCGCAGTCGATGAAAATGGACGATCTGGCCACTGCGCTGGGCATGAGCAAGAAGACGCTCTACATCCATTTCCCGGGCAAGGAAGCAATTATCAAAGCCATAATCAGCCGAATAGCGTCGCACCTGTCCGCGTCTCTCAAGAAACTGGTCGAAGACGAGACGATTCCTTTCCCTGCCAAGTTGGAAAAGCTGCACGACATCATAGCGTCCCGCCTTACACGTCTGCGCCCCTCCCTTCTTCGCGACCTGGAGCGCAACTACCCGGAATGCTACCTGTATTTCGACCAGATGCGTAACCGAAACATCCCCCTGGTGCTGGGAACGCTACTTCGAGAAGGCAAAATGAGCGGACATGTGCGTGCGGAAGTGAACCCTGACTTTGCAGCCCTTGCATGGCTGCACATGATGCGCGGACTTACTCAGTCCAGTGTTGCTGAAGCTCTGAAAATGAACCTGCACGAGATTCTCGACAGCGCCCTACTCACCTTCTTCCGAGGTGTTCTCACAGAGAAGGGACAAGTGGAGTTCGACGCCATAGCAAAGCGCAAGGGAATGCGCGGGAAATAACAACTCGCATCCCCCACTGCCTTACACATTTCACAAACAAAAAATAAAAGAATCTCCATGTTCCGACTAGCGTTAAGAATGCTCTACGGAGACAAGGCCAAACACCTGATGCTGATTAGCGGCATCGTGTTCGCCACAATTCTGATGACCCAAGGCGGCGCCCTGTTCTGCGGCATCATGTCCTGGACCGCGACCACAATTCACAATGTTCGCGCCCCAATCTGGGTGGCTGACCCGATGGTGGAACAGGTGGGCGACAACCGCCCGATGAGGGACACGGACGCAACCCGGGTGCGCAGTGTGGAGGGCGTATCATGGGCCGTGCCGCTGTATCAGAGCACACAGCAGGCAAAACTCGAAAACGGCAAAATGCAGATGGTGACGCTAGTCGGCATCGACTCTGCAACGCTTGTCGGGGCACCACCCATAATGCTTGAAGGCTCGCTCGAAGAACTCCGCCGCCCCAACAGCGTCATAATCACAGCCTACGGCGTTGAACAGTTCAGCAAGAAGCTGGGCAGAAAAGTGGGCATTGGCGACCGCTTTGAACTCAACGACCGAGAGGCGATAGTCGTAGGCGTATGCAAAGTGCAACGCGGCTTCATGGGCGGGCCATACCTATACACAACATACGATCGCGCCGTGCTTTACGCCCCGATGCAGCGCAAGATGATGAGTTTTGTTCTGGCAGGATTGCAGGACGGGCACAACGCGGAGGAAACAGCCCGCCGAATCAGCGCGGAAACCGGACTGGCAGCGTTCACTGAGAAGGAGTTTTTCTGGTCCACAATCTGGTGGTACATACGCAACACACCCATCCCCATAAACATCGGCATGATAGTGCTCATCGGCTTCATCGTGGGCGCGGCGGTATCGGGGCAGGCATTTTACGCCTTTGTACTCGAAAACACGCGCAACCTTGGCGCGCTCAAAGCCATGGGCCTGAGCACATGGAGGCTGTCCGCAATGCTCGTGCTTCAATCGGTCACGGTCGGGATGACAGGCTTCGGCATAGGACTGGGAGTAGTAACCATTCTAGGGCGCGCACTAATTCGCTCCGGCAGAGTGCCCTTTGTCCTTCTATGGCAGAACTGTGCCATAGTGGGAGCCGCCGTCATCGTAATCTGCATGATTTCCGCGCTCATGGGCATTGCCCGAATCGCGAGGCTGGAACCGGCAATCGTGTTCCGCTCGTAAACAATCCCGCTACAAAAAACACAATGAACGCAACAATTGACAACAAGGTGGCGGGCGCCCTCGAACTGAAAGACCTCTGCAAGAGCTTCGGCAGCGGCCTGTCCTACACGCCGGTTTTGCACAAGGCGCACTTCGAGGCGCGACGCGGCGAACTGCTGATGCTCGTAGGCCCCTCGGGCTGCGGCAAGACGACGCTGCTCTCCATTCTGGCCGGAACCCTGCATGCGGACGAAGGAGAGGTGAACGTCCTCGGGCACCCCCTTCACGCGCTAAGCGAGAGCCAGCGCACGGCCTTCCGCTCAAAGCACCTCGGCTTCATATTCCAACAGTTCAACCTCATTCCCACCATCGACGTGGCTGAAAACGTATCCGTCCCCCTGCTAATACAGGGGCTGGGCAACAGGGAGGCTCGCCGCCGCGCCGTGGCGATGCTGGAGCGCGTGGGGCTTGGCAAACGCGCTCACGAAAAGCCGCTCAAGCTATCCGGCGGAGAGCAGCAGCGTGTGGCCATTGCGCGCGCGCTCGTTCACAACCCGCCGCTTGTGCTCTGCGACGAACCAACCTCCGCCCTCGACAGCGAAAACGGCGTGGCGGTCATGGAACTGCTTAGAGAAGCGGCAAACGAGCCGGGCCGAACAGTCATCGTAGTAACGCACGACCCGCGCATCTACCACTACGCCGACCGCATGGCGGAGATGGAAGACGGACGCATATTCAGAGTCCTTAGCGGCGCGGAAGAAATCCGCACGCATCATCCGGCTTTTTAACCAACTTATTTTCAACAACTTGATACGGAATATCACAAAATGATACTACTTAAAAAGATCACTTTCTGGCTGGCTCTTGCAGGCGTGTTTTTCGCAGGAATGCTGATTCGCCAGACACATGCCCAAAACAACGAACCCATGCCGGAGCCTCCGGTAGCACCGGCGCATAAGCCGTTCGCCAAAGCCATCGGTGCGGCGGGCATAATCGAGGCGATGCACGAAAACACGTCAATCGGCGTCCCAGCGGCGGGACTTGTGGCAGAGTTGTTCGTCAAGGAATGGGACAGCGTGAAAACAGGCCAGCCCCTGCTGCGCATAGACTCGCGCGACTTGCAGGCCCAGCTAATCGGGCAGGAGGCCGAGGTGGATGTTGCCCAAGCCACACTTGAAAGGCTTCGCGGTCAGCTCGAACGCCTGCTCGCGGTAAAGGACCAGCGCGCAATAGCAATGGAAGAGCTGCGGACAAAAAAGAGCGATATAGCCGTGGCAGAGGCCCAGCTAAAGGCAGCAACGGCGAGAGTAGCCCAGACAAACGCCCTCATCGAACGCCTTACAGTCCGCGCTCCATGCGCCGGTATGGTTCTGCGCGTCAACACAAGGGCTGGCGAATACGCAAACCCTTCGGCCAACACTTCGCTGATGCTCATTGGAGACACAGACAGGCTCCAGATTCGCGCCGATGTGGACGAACAGCTCGCCCCTCGCGTCAAGGAAGGTTCCCGCGCCGTAGCCACGCTTAAAGGGAACAGCTCCGTAGTGATACCTCTGGAGTTTGTGCGCATAGAGCCGTTCATCACGCCCAAGCAGTCGCTTACCGGCGCGTCGGTGGAGCGCGTGGACACCCGCGTTTTGCAGGTAATTTTCAAATGTGCCAACAGTGGCGAGCCCCGCCTGTACGTAGGCCAGCAGGTTGACCTTTACATTGAGGAATAAGGATGAAAAAACCTGCATTTTACACACTCGCCCCTCTCGGCCTCCTTCTGGCTGCCTGCGCGAGCGTCGGTCCGGATTACGAAAAGCCGCAAAGCGCCGACTTGCCCGCAGAGTTCAGCGAAGAACGCACGTCACGCGACACGCTGCCGCCAGTGTGCGACTCCGAACGCTGGTGGACCGTGTATGAAGACGAAGGGCTGAACGCCGCCATGGAAGCCGCGCACGAAAACAACCCCAGTCTGCAAGCTGCAATCGCAAGGCTGGCGGAAGCGCGGGCAAAACTCGGCGCAAGCGAAGCCGCGCAATACATAAGCGCGGACGGCGAAGCAACGGCCCTTTTGCGCGAGACTTCGCGCCAGACAATCCCCATCCCATCCAGCCCCGTAAGCTACCGCGTAAGCGGAGACACCTACCGGGCCGCAGTCGGAGCATCTTACGAACTTGACCTCTGGGGCCGCGTAAAGCGAAGCATCGAAAGCGCGAACGCGCAACTGGCAGCATCCGAAGCTGACCTACGCGCCGTGCGTCTCGCGATGGAAGCGGACATTGCGAACCTATGGCTTGGCCTTCGCGAGACAAATGCCGAGACGCTCATTCTAAAAGAGACGACCGAGCTTCGCAAAGAAGAAGCCGCACTGCTGAAAGAGCGCTCCGAAAGCGGCCTCGCAAGCGAGCTTGACCTGCACAGGACGCTGGCGGAAATCGCCACTCTTGAGGCCGAGCTTGCGAACCTTGACAAACAGGCCGCACGGCAAAACAACGCGCTTGCCACGCTCTGCGGACAGGCCGCCACAGGCTTTACAGCAAAGGCCTCGGCAAGCGGCGACATTCCCCTGCCCCCTCGGATTCCGGCGGGGTTGCCGGTGGACATGCTTGCCCGCAGGCCGGACATTGCGCAGGCGGAAGCGGTTCTGCACGCGCGCTCGGCAGAAATCGGCGTCGCAGAAGCGGCAAAGTACCCCCGCGTGGCCCTTACAGGCAGTGCAGGTTTTGATAACGCCAATCTTGGTGACATTTTCAATCGCGACAGCCAGTTCTGGCAAATCGGTCCCTCGCTCAGCGTCCCCCTGCTGACAGGCGGGCGCACGCAAGCGGAGATCGACGCGGCAAAGGCTCGTATGGAACAGGCACTTGCCGCACACAGGCAGGCGACATTGCAGGCAGTGCGCGAGGTGGAGGACGCCCTTGCGGACCTTCGCTCCATGCACGAGCGCGACGCCGCTCTTGAGCGCGCCTGCGAATCTGCCCGTCTGGCGCATTCCCTTGCAAACGAACGTTACAGAAGCGGTTACGCCACCTATCTGGACATTCTCGATACGAGGCGCAGTTTGCTTTCCCTGCAAAGGCAGAAGGTGCAGAACCGTGGTGCAATGCAGTCCGCAGGCGTTGCCTTGATAAAGGCTCTTGGCGGCGGCTGGCAGGGGGCTGAATAGTCCGTCCTTGCATCGGGCTTTATCAAGTGCAATAAACTGCCGAATGGACCGCATTGCCCAGTGTTTCAGAAAATCGCGCGAAGAGAAACGCGCCGCATTCATAGCCTACATCTGCGCCGGAGACCCGGATTACTCCACCTCGCTGCGCGCAGCCAAAACGCTTATCGACTGCGGGACCGACCTTCTCGAACTGGGTATGCCTTTCTCCGACCCGCTCGCCGACGGCAAGACCAACCAGTATGCCGCGGAACGCGCTCTGGAATCCGGCATAAAGCAGGACGACGTGTTCAAGCTCGTCACCGAGCTGCGTAGCTACACGCAGGCGCCGATTATCTTCTACACATACTACAACCTCGTTCTGGCGCACGGGGAAGACGAGTTCTGCCGCCGCGCTGCCGAGGCCGGTATAGACGGCGTCCTTACGCTTGACCTGCCGCCGGAATACGCTGGCAGCATGATAGCGTCCTGCAAAAAGCACGGGCTGAAGAACATCTTCATCATCGCCCCGACAACGCCAGCAGAGCGCATGGAAAAAATCTGCGCCGTGGCGGACGGCTTCATTTACTACGTCTCGCGCGAGGGCGTCACTGGCGAACGCGCCGCACTGAGCGACACTATCGGGAGCAAAGTGGCCGAAATTCGCAAGCACACGAACCTGCCCATCGCGGTAGGCTTTGGCGTCTCCACGCGCAAACACGTGGCCGAAATTGCCAAGATGGCGGACGGCGCCGTAGTCGGCAGCGCCCTTGTAAACTGCATAGGCCACACCGATGGCAACCGCGACGAGATGATTGCAAAGCTCAAGGCCAAGGCGGACGACCTGATTGCGGGTTGCCCGGTAGCGTAAAGAACGCTGATGGACGAGCGTTTCAAGAGGACAAGGCTGCTCATTGGCGAAGAAGGCCTGAACGCGCTCGCAAAGGCGCGCGTCCTCGTCGTCGGTCTGGGTGCCGTGGGCAGTTTTGCAACCGAGGCTCTTGCACGCAGCGGCGTCGGACATCTGCGCCTTGTGGACTGCGACTGCGTGTCGCTTTCCAACTGCAACCGACAGCTCTACGCGCTTGAAAGCAGCATCGGACGCGCCAAGGCCAAGCTTGCCCACGAAAGGGTGCTGGACATAAATCCGAATTGCGAAGTCGATGCGAGGCAGGCATTTGCAAATACGGACACGCTGCCGGAGCTGCTCGCGCCGCCGCTCGATGTCGTAGTGGACGCGATAGACTCTCTCGGGCCGAAGGTGGAGCTTATGCTCGCAGCACTGAATGCGAACATCCCGATTTTCTCCAGCATGGGCGCGGCAAGGCGGCGCGACCCCTCGCAAATTAAAGTTGCGGACATTTCCAAGACGCGCTTCTGCCCTCTGGCCAGAGCCGTGCGCACCCGCCTGCACCGCCGGGGAGTCAATTCCGGCGTTACCTGCGTTTTCTCTTCCGAACCCGCGCCGGACGAAAGCATCGCCCCGCCCGCAGCGGAAGACATTCCGGATCAGGGCCGCCCGAGGGTGATAATGGGCAGTTTGCCGACGATTACAGGCATCTTCGGCCTTACGCTGGCCAACGCCGTAATCGAGCACTTGCTCGGTGTCGGGAAATAGCGAACACGCTGCGCGCAAGGTCCGCGCATGAAAAAAACAATACAGGGACAGGCAGGCGCTCCTGTATTTGACAGCCTTGCCAAGTTGGGACATCGTTTCCGCTTCATCATGGAAATGCGCCTTTACGACACCCTTACGCGAGAAACGGTGCCGCTCTTTGCAGCGGACGGAAAACGCCTGCGCATGTACGCCTGCGGACCGACTGTTTACGGCCCCGCGCACATCGGCAATTTCCGCACCTTCTCGCTTCTGGACGTACTGCGCCGCACCACGGAAGTAGCGGGCCTGAACCCCCTTTACGTCCGCAACATCACCGACGTTGACGACAAGACAATCAAGGGCAGCGCAAAGGACGGCAGCACGCTTGGAGAGTTCACAAAGAAGTGGACCGAAAAGTTCCACGCCGACTGCGCCTCACTGAACCTGATAGTGCCGGACGTGGAACCGCGCGCCACGGAACACATTCCCGAACAGGTGGCCATTGTCGAAAAGCTGCTCGCCAACGGGAATGCCTACGTTGGCGGCGACGGCTCGGTGTATTACCGCGTGGCTTCTTTCTGCGAATACGGCAAGCTCTCGCACTTTCACCCCGAGGAGCTTCAGACTCAGGACACAAACAGTGCTGGCAAGGCGAACGCTGCGGACGAGTACGAGCGCGATCAGGTGGCTGACTTTGCACTCTGGAAGGCGCAAAAGGACGAGGACGGAGCCGTTCACTGGCCCGGGCCGCGCCACCCCGAAACAAACCTGCCAATAGAGGGCCGCCCGGGCTGGCACCTGGAGTGCAGCGCCATGAGCATCAAGTATCTCGGCGAGAGCTTCGACCTGCACGCCGGTGGCGAAGACCTCTGCTTCCCGCATCACGAAAACGAGATTGCCCAGAGCGAAGCCGCGACGGGCAAGCCCTTCTCGCGCCACTGGATGCACTGCGTCCACCTGCTGGCCGAGGGGAAGAAAATGAGCAAGAGCCTCGGCAATTTCTACACCTTGGCCGACCTTGTCGCGCAGGGCTACGACGCTCGCGCGGTCAAGTATCTGCTCATCAGCTCCAGCTACCGCAGCCAGCTTAATTTCACGCTTGCCAACCTCAAGGGAGCCGAGAGCGCATTGAAGAAGCTGGACAAGGGCATAGAGGCCCTGCTGGCGAAGGCGGGCCTATCGCGTGCGGATTTCGACAGTCCGGTCTTTGACCGCGCAAGCGCCGATGATGCGTTGAAGACGAGCTTCGGCCCTGCGCTTGAGGCCCTGTTTGACGACATGAACACGGCGGCGGCTCTTGGTGCGATGTGGAACGTGCTTCGCGACGAGGCATCCGGCAACAAGGCGGCGCTTGCCGCGCTGAAGACGGTGCTCTACGCGCTCGGCATCCAGCCAATTCCATCAAAGGAAGACGACGCTGGCGCAGACGAGGCACCGGAAGAAGTCAAGGCCCTCGCGCAGAAGCGTTGGGAGGCCAAGCAGGCAAAGGATTGGGCAGCGGCGGACACTTTGCGCAAGCAGGTGACGGAGCTTGGCTGGACTATTCTAGACCGCAAGGACGGCTGGGATCTCAAAAAGGCGTAAGGAATGATCATCCCTTACAAAATAAGCACCCTTGTCTATATCCGCAACGAGGCTGGCGAACTGCTGCTTTTGCAGCGCAAAAAGTCGCCCAACCTCGGCCTGTGGAGCAGCATCGGCGGCAAGCTGGAAATGCACCTTGGCGAAAGCCCCTTCGAGACGGCCATTCGCGAGGTGAAGGAAGAGACTGACTTCGACATTTGCGAAGAGGATCTGCACCTTTTCAGCATCGTGGCGGAAAAGGGTTACGAAAACTCCTGCCACTGGCTGATGTTCCTCTTCGACTGCCGCAAGCCCATCACTTACCTGCCCCCGGAATTGCCCGAAGGCCGCCTCGCCTTTCACAAAGTTGAAGAGTTGACGAGCCTCGACATCCCCGAAACGGACCGCCTCTGGCTCTGGCCAATCTGGCTGGAGAAGCGCGAAGGCTTCACGAGCATCCGCATAGACTGCCGCGAGAGTCCGCCCCTTGGCCGAATCGAAGAGCAGAGCCACTAGGGAGCGTTTGCAAATAGACGGACCGAGGAGGCGGGATGGATTTCCGAGATGAAAATCAGAACATGAGGCGAGGTGAATCGAGATTCCCCGAGATGAATGGGTTGATTTTTAGCCGGAAAGACACTCGCATTCCGACGAGAGTTCTATTTGCAAACGCTCCCTAAGGACTCTGGCGACACATTCGCCCTTATCTTCTTCCATATCCCGCAAATCCGCGTAATCTGCGGATGACTTTTTCTCATCCCCCCGATACCACATGGCAAAAGACTGGCTTGAAGGAACCAAGGACCATTACGACGTCGTCGTCGTCGGCAGCGGCCTCGCGGGGCTGACCTCTGCCAACGTGCTCGCTCGCGCCGGACACAGCGTGCTGCTTCTGGAGCACCACTACCAGTTCGGCGGCCTTGCCACATGGTTCAAGCGCCCGCGCGGACACATATTCGACATCTCCCTGCACGGCTTCCCGCAGGGCATGGTAAAGAGCTGCCGCAAGTACTGGACCACGCAGATTGCCGACTCCATCGTGCAGCTAAAGCGCATCCGCTTTGTAAACCCGCAGTTCGACATCGAGACCACCTTCGACCGCAAAGACTTCACGCGCATCCTCATAGAGAAGTTCGGACAAAGCGCCGAAAACGTCGAAGCCTTCTTCACGCGCCTTCGCGGCATGAACTTCTACGACGATGAGAAGCTGACAACGCGCGAGCTGTTCAACGAGTTCTTCCCAAATCGCGACGACATACACCGCCTCTTGCTCGAACCCATAGCCTACGCCAACGGCTCCAGCCTCGACGACCCTGCCATCACCTACGGCATCGTGTTCTCGAACTTCATGAGCAAGGGCGTTTACACCTTCCAAGGCGGTACGGACACCCTCATCAGCCACATGTGCGAGGAGCTTACGCATAGCGGAGTGGACATCCGCCGCAACGCCCTCGTCGAGCGCGTCCTTGTGGAAGAAACAGCGGAGGGGCGCAAAGTATGCGGCATTGTCGCCAGCAGCATGAACACCGGCGAAAAGCTCCCCCCGCGCACGATCCGCTGCAAAGCCATCGTCAGCAACGCGAATATCAAAAACACCGTCCAGCGCCTCGTGGGCGAGGAGCACTTCGCCCCGCAGTTCGCCGAAGAGGCGCGCAAGGTCCGCGTCAACTGGAGCAGTTGCCAGGTTTACATGGGCATTCGCAAGGGCGAGACTATCCCCAACGTGGGCGACCTGCTCTTTACAAGCGACAGCCCGAAGCTCGACATGGCGGAGCTGACCGGCCTGCACACGACGAGCCGCACCTTCAGCTTTTACTATCCCGAGACGCGCCCGCACCAGAAGGAGCCGCGTTACAGCGTGGTCGCCTCGCTAAATGCACGCTGGGAGGACTGGGCGGACATGGACGAGGCAACTTACGAAGCGCACAAGAAGCGACTTTGCGACGAGGCCGTGGCATCGCTCGAACGCTGGATTCCGGGCGTATCGGAGAAAATCGACCACATCGAAGCGGCGACTCCGCGCACGCTCAACCGCTACACGCGGCACATCGGCGGGACGAGCTTCGGCACGAAGTTCGAAGGGCTGAAGGTTTCGATGGACCTGCCCCAGCAACTACACGGCATGTATCACGCGGGCAGCGTGGGCATAATCATGAGTGGCTGGCTGGGCACGATAAACTACGGCGTAATCGTGGCGGACAAGGTGGACAGAAGCCTAAAGGGCATGTAATACAAGAGTTCCTTGCGCATTTTCAATGTCCCTATTTGGCAAAATATTCAGCAAAAGCTCCGCAAAGGGCGGCAAAGTCGCACCTTCGCCGGATATGCACATCGTCGCCGGTCTTGGCAACCCGGGCCGCGAGTATGAGTGCACGCGCCACAACATCGGCTGGATGCTCGTTGACGAGGTGGCCCGAGCCGCTTCGGGTAGCTGGAAGAAGGAACCCCGCTTCAACGCCGAGCTTTGCCGCGTGAAGCTGGCAAGAAAGGACGTGTTCCTTATCAAGCCGCTCACCTACATGAACGACAGCGGCTCCAGCATCGGAAAACTGATGCGCTACTACGGGGTGAAGCCCGAGCACGTCATCATAGCGCATGACGAATATCAGATTCCAGTGGGCGAAATTAAGGTCTCCATCGGCGGAGGCGACGGCGGACACAACGGAATCGCCAGCGTTATAAGTCACATTGGAAACACTTTTGTGCGCTACCGTTTGGGCATCGGTTCGAAGCGACAACTTGAAAATGGCCTCAAGGGATTCGTCCTGGGCAAGTTCGAACAGGACGAAATGGAACAATTTAGGGGTCAAATTGCAGATTTTGCCTCTGGAATCAGTCTAGTCGTTGACAGAGGCCCCGTCATCGGCATGAATCAATTGAATAAACGCAGCAGAAATAATGACAGAAACGCAACAGCGTAACTATCGGGCGACCTTCATTCTGGACACCCGTAACTATGAGCAGCCGATCGAGACCCTCGTGAGCGCCCTTACCTCCGCTTTGACGGAACTTGGTGCGACCACGGGTGACTCCCGCAATCTTGGCCGTCAGGAATTCATTCGCGTGACCGACAAGCACCATACCGGCGACGTGTATGTGCAGATCGACCTTAGCGCGCCCGCAGAACTGCCCGGAAAGGTACAGGAACGCTTCCGTCTGGACAAGACGGTGAAGCGCGTGCTCCTTGAAACTCTCTAACAAGACTTACTGCCCGCATGGCTTCATACAACAAAGTAATCCTCATGGGCAACCTGACCCGCGATCCTGAGACGCGAGTCACGCCCAACGGCGCAACCATCTGCAAGATTGGTCTTGCTGTGAACCGTGTTTACAGCGGTTCGGACGGAGAGCGCAAGGAAGAGGTGACCTTTGTTGACTGTGACGCCTTCGGCAAGACTGCCGAAACGATTTCCCGCTACATGAGCAAGGGCAAGGGCATCCTCATCGAGGGGCGCCTGCGTCTTGACCAGTGGGAAGACAAGCAGTCCGGCCAGGCCCGCAGCAAGCTCGGCGTGGTCATCGAGAACTTCCAGTTCGTCGGTGGTCGCGGTGACGGAGATTCAGACGGCGGCAGTCAGGGCGGTTACGACAGTGCTCCTCCTCCTGCCCGCCAGAGTGCGCCCGCGCGTTCGGCAGGCCCGCGCAGGCCCACGCCTCCTCCCCCGCCCCAGAACGGCGGCTTCGACGACGACGTGCCGTTCTAAACCGACAGCTCAAGTCATATTCATTTCAAGACAACCGGTCCCGCAAAGGCCGGTTGTTTTTTAGCGTCAATTCACGCCATCAGCGTATAAAAGAAAGAGGCTCCTGGGGCGCTTTGTCGCGCAAACCCGGAGCCTCTTCGCTTGGTAAATTACGTATCCGTGTCTAGAACGCCGCCTTGGCCTGATCTATGGAATCGTGGAACTTCCAGTCCTTTGATTCCTCGAAGCCGCGGCACTCCTGGACAATCTGCGGATTGCCCACAAGGCTGTAAGAAAGCGTCAGCTCCTGACAAATCTGCATCGAATCGACGAGCAGTTTGATGAGCACCATGTTGACGTTGCGCACGGAGTGGACGTCAAAGATAACCTTGGAGTAGCCCTGATCGACGGCTTCGGAAATCTTAGGCTTCAGGTAGGCGCTGATTTCGTTGACCGATGAAGTCGAGGCATTCTCGGGCAGGCGGATAAGCAGGAACTCGCTCTCCTGCACAAAGTAGCGTTCCGAGGTGTCCAGATTTATCGACTTGGCAACCTTGGTCTCCAGCTCCTCGTAGTCGATGGGCTTGGTGATGATGCTGCTGAAGCCGAACTGCTGGGCCTGCTGCTGGGCGTGCAGGTCCGTCTTGACCGCAAGGGCGAACACGGGGACGTATTTAGTCTTCATGTTCGAGCGCAAGAGGCGGAAAAGCGTGTACGCCGCCTCGTCGGGCAGCGAAAGGCTGATTATGATTACGTCCGGTATGGCCTTCTGGCAGTAGTCGATAGTCTCTCCCGTGGACGCCACGCCGTGGATCTTCCACGTAGGCACGCGAATGCCGGATGTAATCTGCTGGATGATGACGGGCTTGTCCTCGACAATAAGAATCTCGCAGGGGTCGGACAGGGTTTTGCGCTTGCTCTGGGTCTCGGTAATCGGGCGCAGGTCTATTATGCGGCCAACCTTCTCGTTAAGCACATCCTCCTTGAAGGGCTTCACGATGTAGTCGCGAATGCCCAGCTTGGCTATTTTGAGAACCATCTCCCTGCCAGCTTCCGCCGTCAACATAATGACCGGAATGCTCTTTAGCGAAGGATCCGCCTTCAGCTTGGTAAGCATTTCCACTCCGTCCATAACGGGCATGGTCACGTCCAGTAATATCAGGTCGGGAAGATTCTTGGCCGCCATCGCAAGACCCTCGACGCCATTGGCTGCCTCAAGGATTTCCACGTTGTAGGTTTTGAATGCTTTCCTGACGATGATTCGTACTGCGCGAGAGTCGTCAACGGTGAGAATCTTTAATTGCATGTTCGGACAAAGGATATGTCGTCTGAGATGTTTTACTTATTCCCCGGGTTTCATTGTCAGATCCGCAATGAAAGGAGCATTCAGGATTCGGAATGAATAAATCTGGCGAAATACGGTGCTGGGCGTCTCAATTGTGAAGTTTGTGCCGCGCAGAATGGACGGGACCGTCATCCTGCATTGGAAGCCCTTGTCGGAAATGGAGTTCTTGAAGGTTCCCACGATCATGTTGGTCATCTCACCAAGCGTGTCGTGAATTACCTCAGGACCATCCTCGGCAAGTTCCTCGTCGCTCATTCCAAGGAAACTTCCCGTAAGACGCAAGGCTAGGTCTTCTTCCATATATAGATTGATGACTCCGTTCATCAATCCAATAAAACCAACCATGCCTACTATGACGGTCTTCGTTGACGGAAGCACGGGCGGAGGCGGTCCCTCCAGCTCATCGTAACCGGCGCCAGCCTTCGCACCCTCGTATTGAACGGGCACGCCCACCATGGTATCGAAAAACTTCACAACAGCCTCCAGAACCATACCTTCGAGTTCTTCAAGGCTGAATGGCAGTTTATCCTGTATCAGGTCATCCGTCATTTGTCTGCAAAGAGTAAAAAAGCGCAAAAGTCGCAATGTCCGTAGAATCGGACGATGCCAATAACTATGTAGCCCGGGCGCCAAAGGTTGTTTTACAAAAACCTCTTGCGAGCCATGGCATGGATTATGTGTAAACAAAGAGCCTATTTCAAAACCATATCATCGTTAACTCATTGGCAATACTTTAGCAACTTTGGAGCGCAAAAAGGACAACCATTAGCGCACGTCGTAGGACACGCTTCGTCCGCCCTACCCATGCGCGCCTGCCCTCTCGGCAGTTCCCTAGCTCACACGGCTTGCCATGTCCAGAACGAGACTGCGAAGGAACTCGCTCTTGTCGCCCCAGCGGGAAAGTTCCTGAACGGCCTCTTCGCTAAGCTCGCGTGCAACGCTACGGGCTTCGTCTATACCTACAAGGCTCGCGTAGGTAACCTTTCCGCGCTCTGCGTCAAGGCCGGCTTGCTTGCCCAACGTGGCAGAGTCAGACGTGGCGTCCAAAACATCGTCCACTATCTGGAAGGCCAGGCCGATTTCCAGCCCCGCTCGCGTAATGCAGTCCAACTCGTCCCACTTGTCGCTGCCGTGCATGACGCCCATCTTTAGCGATGCGGTGATCAGGGCTGCGGTTTTGCCAAGGTGAATCTCGCGAAGCTGGTCAACGTCCAGCGCCTGCCCTTCGGCAAGAGTGTCGAAAACCTGTCCGCCAATCATCTTGCGGCTCGATGCGGCATCTGCCAACGCGGAAGATAGAGACATGCCCAAGGCAGGCTTGCCGTGATAGTGAACCGCAAGAAGGCGGAACGCCTCGGTCAATAACGCATCCCCTGCCAAAAGGGCGACGGTCTCACCAAACTGCACATGGCAGCTTGGCCTTCCCCTGCGCAAAGGGCTGTTGTCCATGCAGGGCAGATCGTCGTGAATCAGGCTGTATGCGTGAAGGCACTCCACGGCCACGGCGGCTGGGAGCGCATCCTTGGGGTTTACTCCCGTCATTTCCGCTGCGGCAAGAAGCAGCACGGGCCTCAACCTCTTGCCCCCCGCACGCATGCAGTAGTGCATGGCCTCGTGCAAAATCTCGGGGCGAGAAGTGATTTTCGGGAGCAATTCATCAATCGCGGCTTCTATGTCGTCGATGTATGCCTGCAACTGCGTTTTGAAATCTTTCATAAAGGTGTATTTATTCCATCGTCACAGAACGCCGAATATTGACCCCGTGGCCCTGCTTATATGTTCCGAAAAATGATTTCACGCAAGACTGTCTGCGTTCTTGAAAAGCATATTGCAGGGGGCTAGCGTAAAGAATCCCCCGAACTGCCGCTACATGCAGGCCTAACAGGAATTACATATCATGAGCGCAAAAACAAAGCATGTGAACAAGAGCGTTGGTAGCCTTGTAATTAGCGCCACTTTGGCCGTGATGGCCGGAGCTTTGGTTTCATGCGGCAGGCTGGTAGCACAGGACATTCCATCCGCTAGTTCCGGCGGAGACCAAAGCGCGCTTCCTTACGCTATCAGAACGGGCGCCGCGTACGGCAGGATGGACCTGCAAAAAGATGCAGAAGCCATGCTGGCGGGAACCCCGGGCCGCTACGAACTTGGCGAGGGCGACGTTAACCAGCTATTGCGCTCCTGGCTCAAGCTTAAGGACAAAGACGAGGTAAAGTATTACCTTTCGGAAGCCCCCAATGTTCACATTGGCAAGGATGGAACCGTCAGCGTAAACCTGCGCGTCAACTCGCAGCGCGCGAACAAGAACCGCGTTTTTGTCTATCAAGTCCGCGGCCATATCGAGAAAAACGGTTTTCACCCCGACATGGGTTGGCTGGGCAGAAGCCCGATTCCGCTCATGAACTCCGCAATGATGGCTTCGCTGAAGCCGTCCTACGACATGGGAGACAATGCCATGGCCTTGAGAAAGCTCGTCAGAACGGCGAGCTTCTCGCTGGAGAACGGCAAGATAGTCGTCGAGATTCCCGAAAAGCAGTAGCTCGACCTTATCTGATTATTTGAAGGCACTCCCTAAAACCTGCCCTCTTTGGGCGGCTCTTTGCAATACTGCCTTGCGAGAGCGCGACAATGGATGCAATCTCGTTGGCAACCATGCCGGAAAAGCCAGTAATCGACATCGACCACGTTGCAAACCTTGCCCGCATCGAACTGACAGAGGACGAAAAGCGCGTCTATCTTGCCCAGCTTGGCAAGGTGCTCGACTACTTCGCACGCCTCGACGAGCTTGACGTGTCAAACGTGGAACCTTCGGCCCACGCCGCGCCCGTTTACAACGTATGGCGAGAGGATGTGCCCGCGCCCACGATGAACCCTGCCGACGTTGTCATGAACGCACCGATCAAGCGCAACGGCCAGGTAGTAATGCCGCGCGTAGTCTCCGAATAAGCCAGCCGACAGGCCAAAGACACGCATCAAACTTAGTTATTACACTTTGCCCCCCCCCTTCAGATGAGTCTGACCACTTTCGACACCGCCACTTCCGCAGTTGAGAAAATGCGTGCGATAATCGCCCGCTGCGACGAGCTTGAGCCTCGCATCGGCGCGTTCATCCACCGCAACGCCGAGGACGCCCTCGCACAGGCAGCGGCCAGCGACGAGCGCCGCGCCGCGGGCAAGAGCCTTGGCCCGCTCGACGGCGTAATCGTTGGCGTCAAAGACCTTATAAGCGTAAAGGGGCACCCGCTTTCCTGCGCCAGCCGCATCTTGGAGAACTACGTTTCGCCCTACGACGCCCACGTAGCCGAAAAGCTCAAGGCAGCGGGCGCCATTCTCTGGGGCCGCCTGAACATGGACGAGTTCGCAATGGGTAGCAGTTGCGAGACGAGCTACTTTCAGAAAACGCACAACCCCTGGGATCTCGAACGCACGCCCGGCGGCTCTTCCGGCGGCAGCGCGGCGGCAGTGGCTGCTGGAATGTGCGAGATCGCCCTTGGCTCGGACACAGGCGGCAGCATCCGCCAGCCTGCGGCCTACTGCGGCATCGTGGGGCTGAAGCCTACCTACGGCCTAGTCTCCCGCTACGGACTTGCGGCGTTCGCCAGCTCGCTCGACCAGATCGGCCCCATGGGGCGCACGGTGGCGGACTGCGCGGCGCTTCTCCAGGCAATGGCAGGGCACGACGAGCGCGACAGTACATCGCTCAAGCTAACTGTGCCCGACTACATGAGCGCACTTGCGGAGCCTGAAAAGCCCGTCCGCATAGGTCTCCCCAAGGAGTATTATACCGACGGCGTGGACCCTGAAATCCGCGCCGCCGTAGATGCCGCTGTTGAGTTCTACAAGTCGCGCGGCTGCGAGATTAAGGAAGTGTCCCTGCCGCACACAGATTACGCCATTCCGGTTTACTACATTATCGCCCCCGCCGAAGCGTCGAGCAACCTGTCCCGTTACGACGGCGTCCGCTACACGCGCCGCAGCCCCGACGCCAAGACCACTTACGAGGTCTATTGCAAGAGCCGTGGAGAGGGCTTCGGCAGCGAGGTGAAGCGCCGCATTCTGCTTGGTTCCTACGCCCTATCGAGCGGCTATTACGATGCCTATTACCTGCGCGCCCAGAAGGTGCGCACGCTGATTCGCAACGATTTTCTGAAAGCGTTCGAGGATGTGGACGTTCTACTGACGCCGACCACGCCTCATCACCCCTTCCGCATTGGAGAAAAGGTGGACGATCCGCTCTCGATGTATCTGGAGGATATATTCACGATTTCGGTGAACCTCGCGGGTCTGCCGGGCCTGAGTATGCCCTGCGGCTTCAGCAGCGGCGGCCTGCCAATAGGTATGCAGCTGATAGGCAAGCCGCTCGACGAAACGACACTTCTAAAGACGGCTAAGACCTTCGAGCAGGCGCACAATTTCAAAGACGCCCACCCGAGCCTGTAAGCCTGCGCCAGCGCCCCAAGCAATAGTAAAAGAGCTTGCGCTCAATGAGAATGAGTCCCAACATCAAAGCGAACAATCAACACTCATCTGAAATGAAACTCTTCAAAATCACGGGATTGCTCGCGTCATCATTTTTTCCCATTTCAACCTCTATAGCGCAAGAGGTCCTAACGCTCGACTACTCGACACATAGCTTACAACAATCAGTTTATGATGCATCAGAAGACATAAACATAGCCGTATCGATTACGGCCGCTGGAAAAATGCCAGATAGCTACTTTCAAACGGGATTTGATTACTTGTATGTAAAATTAATATTCCCTAATCTTTTAGGAGATGGTTACAGAGCTGAATTCTACACACACTCTAACATCGAGCTTTCTGATTTTGATAAAAACACATTTATAGCCGAATTCGATGGATCCGCACATTCAAATGATATAACATTTGTCATCAACTCGCCAAGAAGTATTGATTTAATATCAGAAATATATAGTTACGAAGGCCTAATGCAATACGACATCAATGGTGAAAACAAAGGTTATCACACCATATTCGTACGTTAACATGACTTGATTTACATAAATATGAGATGGAAACACATTGCGTTATACGCATCCGCCCCTGCCTTAGCCTTCTCAATCCTGGGCATATCTTGGTTTCTTTCGGAGAAGGAAATCTCGCACGCTAAGGACCTTTCCCATGAGCCTGCCAGCCAAACCACTGACACAACTGACGCGGCAGCCAGCCAGCCACATACCGAAGATACATACGAAGCATATCCTCCATTGCAAAGTGGGAGCAATGAGTATGATGAGAATCTGACCAAGGACGAGAAGTGGATAAAGGGGCTTCTGGATCGAAACGACATTGGCCCAATCGCCATGAATGCGGCCTTGCAGCTTGCCGGACGAAGGGCCGGCCCTGAAGAATGGGAACAGCTTGCCGCAGATTATCAATACCATATTCATGCGCTAAACGTTGATGACAAGCATGGGGACGGCTCGTATTCCTGTATTCTTACCTCGGAAAAAATACCTCATAAATACAGCGACGGACATCCTGTTTTTGAATTTGATAACTCGACGCTGCATCTAAACATCATAACAATAAACGTGCAGCCGGACGGAACTATAATTACAGGCTACAAAGCTGCACTATCGAGAACGTTCCATATCCAGTAACAATCCATCTTTTGCCGCTTGCGACTTGACTCGGTCAGGCACACATGCCGACGCAACTGCTCCTGCATTCCCTCTGGCGGCATTACCCGCCTCTCCAACCCCCGCTTGGTATTCACGAAACGCCAATAGGCCACCTCTAACAACTGGTTTCGTAACGAGAACGAGTATTTGCGGATGGATGGCAAGGCTTCGGAAGTGAGTAGTATTGGAGAAATCCGGCGAACTTCCTGTACCCCGATACCCTGCGTATCGGCATTGACTGTCTGGGGATAGGCGCAGCGCAGCTCGCCGTAAGGGCAAAGCCCTTAAAGCAAGGAGGGTTTACTCCCTCCCAAAGACCGTTCGCAGTAGAAATCAAAGCTGTTAGTGGTGGCCTAAAGGTGTTGAGCATTCCGCGGACTGCGCTCATTGTGCTACGCTTCGCCAACGGATGAACACGCCAAGCGCAAGCCAAGACGCCCTACTCGCCCGCCTGCAACGATGCACGGTGCGGGAACGTCTGCGCCTGTATTCGGAACTGCGCGGCGGCAAAGCCCTCTCGCCCGAGCGCCTCCACGGCATCGAAAAACAAATCGAACGCTCCGAAGCCGCCGTCACAGAGCGGGCGAAGCTGCTCCCAAATGTCCGCTACCCCGAAACCCTGCCCGTTGCCATGCGCGCGGCGGAAATCGTGCAGGCGATGCGAGACAATCAGGTGCTCATCATCGCTGGCGAAACGGGCAGCGGCAAGACGACGCAGCTTCCCAAGATGCTGCTCGAAGCTGGCTGCGGAGTCTGCGGGAAAATTGCCTGCACCCAGCCGCGAAGGGTTGCCGCGCTCTCGGTAAGCCGCCGCGTGGCCGAGGAGCTGGGCGTTGAATGGGGCCGTCAGGTGGGCGCGAAGATCCGCTTCACCGACCGCACAAATCAGGACACGCTAGTCAAGTTCGCCACGGACGGAATGCTCCTCTCCGAAGTGCAGAACGACCCGCTGCTCTCCGAATACGACGCGGTAATCGTGGACGAGGCGCACGAGCGAAGCCTGAACATCGACTTTCTCTTGGGCTACCTCAACCAGCTACGCCACAAGAGGCCGGATCTAAAAATCGTAATCACATCGGCCACCATCGACACCGAAGCCTTCTCCAAAGCCTTCGGCGGAGCGCCGGTAATAGAGGTATCGGGCCGAAGCTATCCGGTGGAAGTCTTCTACCGCCCGCTCGACGAGGCCAAGGAGGACGCTGGCGAAGCCACCTACATCGAGGCAGCCGTGGGCGCGGTGCAGGACATTTGCTCGATGAACGGGCCGGGCGACGTACTGGTATTCCTGCCCGGCGAGCGCGACATTCACGAAGTTATCAACGCGCTCGGCGATATGCGCCTTGGCGGTGCGGAACTGCTGCCGCTTTTCGGGCGGCTCTCCGCTGCGGACCAGCAACGCATATTCGCGCCTGCGCAAAAGCGGAAAATCATCGTCGCGACGAACATCGCCGAAACATCCATCACCGTGCCGGGCATCCGCTACGTGGTGGACGCTGGCCTTGCCCGCATAAGCCGCTACAACTCCGCCACACGCACCCAGCGCCTGCCCGTGGAGCCGGTCTCGCGAAGCAGTGCGGACCAGCGCAAGGGCCGCTGCGGCCGCGTTGCCGAAGGCATCTGCATACGCCTGTACAGCGAGCAGGACTACGAAGGGCGCCCCCGCTACACGGAGCCGGAAATACGCCGCGCAAACCTCGCCGCCGTCATCCTGCGCATGAAAGCGGCCCGCCTTGGCGAAGTGGAGAGCTTCCCCTTCATCGACCCGCCGCAAGAGCGTGCCATTCGCGCCGGTTACGAGCTGTTGCAGGATCTTGGCGCACTTGACGAAGGGCACAATCTTACGGGCCTTGGCCGCCGCCTTGCCCGCCTTCCCGTGGACCCCACAGTGGCGCGAATGCTGCTCGAAGCGGTGAAAGAAGGCTGTCTCAAGGAAGTGCTCGTCATCGCGGCGGGCCTCTCCATCCAGGACCCGCGCGAGCGTCCGCAGGAGGCCCGCGACGCGGCGGACCTGATGCACAAGAGGTTCGACGACCAGCGTTCGGACTTCCTCGCCCTGCTCAACATCTGGAAAGCCTACGATACCGAGGCAGAGCGCCTTAGCCAGAAGCAGCTTCGCAAGTTCTGCAAGTCGCACTTTCTATCGTATCTGCGAATGCGCGAATGGATGGACATCCACAGCCAGCTTTCGCAGACAATGAAGGAAATGGGCGAGTATCGGGAGGCGGGATCCGACGCTGAATACTTCTCCATTCACCGCGCCTTGCTTTCGGGCCTCTTGGGCAACATTGCCCGCCGCGACGAAGGTAATCATTTTACCGCTACGCACAACCGTGCGGCGATGCTCTTCCCGGGCAGCTCCCTGTTCGACAAGAAGAGCGCCAAAGACGAGCGCAAGAAGAACAAGGGCCAGATGAAGCCTTCGGGCGTATCCGGGGCCCGCACTCCGGCGTGGATAATGGCAGCGCAGTGGATGGAAACGACGCGGCTCTACGCCCGCACCTGCGCCGCAATCGAAAGCCCCTGGATTCTCCAGCTTGGCGCGCACCTGATCCGCCACACGCACGAGGCCCCGACTTGGGACGAGCGCGGCCAGCGGGCCGTTTGCACGGAAAAGAGCTTTCTCTACGGGCTGGAAATCAACCGCCGCCGTGTGAACCTCGCTCCGCTCAAGCCCGCCGAAGCAACGGAGCTATTCATCCGCAACGGCCTTGTAGAGGGCGGCGTGACGGAAGTGATGCCCTTCCTTGAGGCAAATCGGGAGCTGCGCGAAAAAGTGGAGGAACGCCAGACGCGCCTGCGCCGGGGGCAGCTCTGGAGCATGGACGACCGTCTGTTCAACTTCTACGCAGAGCGCCTGCCATCTGGCATTGGCTCTGTGCCAGACCTTCGCAAGTTCATCAAGGCGGAGCACGGAGGCAAGGACGAGTTTTTGCGTCTTAGCGAGACGGATCTTCTCGACCCGGCGGACGAGAACGTGCTGGAAAACTTCCCGGACGCGGTGGACGTTGGCGGGGAAAAGTTGCCTCTTTCCTATTCTTACAAGCCCGGGGAGGAAGACGACGGCGCTACACTGTCCGTCCCGCTCGCGCAGTTTGACGCCCTTCAGCCGGGAATGCTCGACTGGATGGTGCCCGGCTACATAGAGCAGCGCGTCGAGGCACTGCTGCGCGGCCTGCCCAAGGACATACGAAAGGCGCTGTTCCCGATTGCGGAGAAAACGGCTGCCATTCTGGCAAAACTCTCGCCTTCGCCCCTGCCGCTCACAGAGCAGCTTTCGCGCGTGATGTGGGAGCAGTTCCAAATCCGCGTGCGCCCGCAAGACTGGCCCCACGAGGACATTCCCGCCCATTTGCGCCCGCGAGTGCAGGTCGTGGATACCGAGCAGAAAGTCATCGCAGCGGAGAGGGACTGGAAGAAGCTACAGGAGACTTATTCGGCGCGCATCGCGGAGCGCAAGGCGGCCATGCGCGAGGAGCCGGACGAGTTGAAGGTCTGGACCGAGGCGCGGCGCAAATTCGAGCGCGGCGGCCTTACAGCGTGGAGCTTCCCGGACCAGCCGGAGACTATCGTGCTGACGGAAGTGGCGGGCGTGCCCATGGAGGCATGGCCGGGGCTGGAACTGGAGCGCGATAAAGCGCCGCATACTCCGGCGAAAGGTGCTAAAGCTACGCCGCCTCCACCCGCGTCAAACGCAAAGAGCGGCAGGCCGATTGCGACTCTGAGCGACCTTGCCCTGCTCTCTTCGAGCGGACTGCCAGCGAAAGCTCCCGCAGCGCCGACTGGCAGCGTGTCCCTAAAGCTCTTTCACAGCCGCACCGAAGCCCTCGCTGCGAGCGGCCCCGCGTTCCAAAAGCTGGCAGAAACGGCCCTCGGGCGGGACATGGCGTGGTTCGAGCGCGACCTCAAGCGCGAGCTTGGCCGCGCGGGGCCGGACATCGCCACCCTGATGCCGATGGAACGCTTTCACGCAGACGCGATTGCCATGCTTCTGCGCGCGATTCTCCGCCCCGAAGCGGCGAAACTGCTGCCGCTAAAAAAGACCGTGTTCGACGCAATCATCAAGGATAGCGCCACCCGTCTTCGCGGCCTGCCGCAGAAGTTCACGGACCTCTTGGCGGACATCTTCGAGCAGCGCCGCGCCATACTCCTGCACAAGGCCCCATACGCCGGAATGCGCGAGGAGCTGGACGCGCTGTTGCCAGCGAATTTCATGGCAATCACACCGCTTTCGCGTCTGGAACAATTCCCGCGCTACCTGAAGGCCATGCTGGCAAGGGCGGAACAGGCGCGCATCGACAGGGTGAAGTACGCGAAGAAGCTCGACCGGGTGCGCCCCTATGCCGAGGCTCTCTACAAGCTGGCGACACGAAAGCGGAACACGCCGCAGCAACTATTCCGAATCGAAGATCTTCGCTGGATGCTGGAGGAATTCAAGGTGTCCGTCTTCGCCCAGAATCTCGGCACGAACGGACCCGTTTCCGAAAAGCGGCTGGACGAATTGATTGCCGGCATCGAGCAGTAATACGCCGATATCCTCCTGTAAATTACTTGGTATAATGGGGTGATAAACCCTTTTCCGGGTAACTGATTTGCCCGCGGGCCTCAAAATTGTTGAAAGCTGCGCCCGCGCCCATCATGTTGCACTTTTGCAACGTCAGGAAGACAGCATGAGCGACCTTATCCAACACGAATGCGGAATTGCGCTGATACGGCTCAAAAAGCCGATGGAATACTATCAGAAGAAGTATGGAACGGCCCTGCACGGGTTCAACAAGCTGTTCCTGCTCATGGAAAAGCAGCACAACCGCGGGCAGGACGGGGCCGGCATCGGCTGTGTGAAGCTAAACATGCCCAAGGGACAGGCCTATATGTTCCGCGAGCGCGTCCTTGAGGACAATTCCCTTTCGACGCTCTTCAAAAAGCAGCTCAAGCGTTACGACAAAATGGTGCGTAACGGCCTTATCGAGCCAAGCATCGCCCAAAGCGTGAAGGAGGGCTTCGAGTTCGGCGGAGAGGTGCTGATGGGACACCTGCGTTACGGAACGAGCGGCAATTTCAACGAAAGTTCCTGCCACCCGTATTTCCGCCGCAGCAACTGGCCGACGCGCAACCTCATGGTGCTTGGCAACTTCAACATGACCAACACCTGCGAGCTGAACCAGAAGCTCATCGAGCGCGGACAGCACCCGATCTTTGACACCGACACGCAGACTGTTCTTGAGGAAATCGGTTTCCATCTGGACGAACAGCACCAAGGCCTATACCGCAAGCATCGCGACGCGGGCCTCCCCGGGGACCATATACCGGAGGTAATCGGCAAGGAGTTGGACATGGTGGACGTGCTGCGCAAGGCGTCCGAAGTGTGGGACGGGGGCTACGTAATCGCGGGCATGGTGGGCAATGGCGATTCCTTTGTAATGCGTGACCCCAAGGGCATCCGCCCCTGTTTCTGGTTCGAGGATGAGGAGTTTATCGCCTTCGCCTCCGAAAGAGTGCCGCTAATGACGGTGTTCGAGAAGAACAAGGAGGAAATCCGGGAGCTTACCCCGGGCAGCGTCGTCACAATTCGCAGCGACTGCTCCTTGCACATAGACCGCTTTGCCGAAGAACAGGCGCCAACGCCTTGTTCATTTGAACGGATTTATTTCTCCCGAGGCAACGACCCGGAGATTTATCAGGAGCGCAAGGCTCTGGGCAGCGCCCTTATGCCGCAGCTTCTGGACGCAATAGAGCACGATCTTGACCACGCGCTTTTCAGCTTCATACCAAACACAGCCGAAACGGCTTTCTACGGAATGTTGGAGGGCCTTCGCATCAACCGCCGCCACGAGGTCAAGCAGGCCATAATGGAGGCGCAAAAGAACGGCACTCTTAGCGAAGACCTTATCGACCAGCTCATCCTCAACAACTGGCCGCGCAGCGAAAAAATCGCGCACAAGGACATCAAGCTCCGCACCTTTATCAGTCAGGAAAAGGGCCGCAGCAAGATGGTAAGCCACGTTTACGACATCAGCTACGGCATCGTGAGCGAAAAGGACAGCCTCGTGGTGCTGGACGACTCGATCGTTCGCGGGACCACGCTTCGCGACTCCATCATCAAGATTCTTTCACGCACCAAGGCAAAGCGCATAGTCGTGGCCTCCACCGCGCCGCAAATCCGCTACCCGGACTGCTACGGCATCGACATGAGCGAGCTTGGCAAGTTCATCGCCTTTCAGGCGGCAACGGACCTGCTAAAAAAGCGGGGCATGGGAGAAGTTATTACTAACACTTACAAACGCTGCCTCGCCGAACTCGACAAGCCCGCAGCAGAACAAGTCAACTGCGTAAAAGCCATATACGAGCCTTTCGGCGACGTGGAAGTCGCCGCTCACATTTCCACTCTTTTGCGTCCAAAAGACATTCCCTGGGATGGAGAGCTGAAAATCGTGTTCCAGACGATTGAGTCCCTGCACAAGTGCCTGCCAAACCACAATGGCGACTGGTATTTTACGGGCAACTACCCCACCCCGGGCGGCACGACGATTGCGAACCTTGCCTTCGTTAACTATTACGAGAAACGCAACGGACGCTCCTATGACCGGAGCAAGCCCGCCTGCGCGATTGCCAAATAGGACAAGGTGTCAGTTTTCTGAATAAACAACCCGCCTTCCAGCATGAGGGCGGGTTGTTTGCGTACAAATGCTACCGGAAGAGAAAAATGTGGCCGCGCGAGGATGGGCATAAGCGCATTATTTGGGCAATCAACGACTTACACATAATTAACGTGTGTCGCTTGCGAAAGTGCAACTGCTACGCTACTTTGATAATAACGTTTTTGGACCTATACTTCCCAACACAGTTTCGAGCGCATCCTACGGCAGGATAGCCCTCGCACCCCCAGACGGATCGGGCCACTTGAGAGGGACGCCCGTCCGCGTTCAAGGGGGGACACAGCAAGAGAGAGCCAAGTTGGCCGGAATGGAAAGAGAGAGCCATTCCGGCCAACTCCATTTTTTGGAACGGCCTCTGCGTTTATAATTCTCGACGCATAATAGCTCCGTGGTGCTTGCGCTTGCCTTCTCTCTTTGCCAGAATAGCGTTTCTAGAAACTGTGCCGCCAATGAAGCCGATTGCCATTCTTTCCCTGCTCGTACTCGCCATTCCGGCAGTCACAAGTCATGCACAAAACATGGACGCGAGGCGTCTTGCCGATCTGGAACAGGACGTACTCCAGCTAAAGACCCAGATGGGCCAGATGAGCATGACCGTGGAGGCCGTGCAAAGGGAAAACGCCATACTCAGGGCGCAACTTGGCAAAAGCCAGCAGGCCGGAGCGGCTCAATACGCAACGCTTGCCCAGCTTGACGCGCAAATCAGCACGCTTCGCGCAGAACTGGCCCGGGCGCAAAGAGAACAGAAAACGGAAATTATTGACGAAGTTAGCAGGCAGATCGAACGCCTAGCCCAGCAGACCCAGCAGGCCCTTCAGGCACAGGCGGCGAGCATTGCGGCTGCGCCAAGCGCGCCCACTACGGCCATAATGTTCACGGACAATTTTCCCAAGACCGGCATCAGTTACACTATTCAAAAGGGCGACACTCTCTCGGGAATCGCGAGGCGTAACAACGCGTCGATCAACGATATAATCAACGCGAACCGCATTTCCGACCCGACCAAACTCATGCCCGGGCAGGTGATTTTCATCCCTCAAAAAACTCAATAGTCCCCGTAATCCGCCTAATAACCCCATTTTTTCAGGAAAAACACACATGGCCATCAAGAAAGCAAGGCTCGGTCGCGGTCTGGATATACTAATAGCTGGCGGCATTCCGCAAAACGGCGTGGAAGCCGCTCCCGAAGCACCCCAGCCCAAAGACGCGCTTCCCAGCCCAGAAGGCTTTCGCGAGCTGGACATTACGACGATTGACGCCTCCCCCCATCAGCCAAGGCGCGAGATGGAACAGGCGCAGGTGGCAGAGCTTGCCGAGAGCATCCGTCAGGAGGGGCTGCTTCAGCCGATAGTGGTTCGTCAGGTGGGCGAACGTTTTCAGCTAATAGCCGGTGAACGCCGCTGGCGTGCCTGCCAGAGCCTTGGAATGAAGACGATTCTGGGCCGCATCGTGCACGTTGGGGAAAGCTCCGCCGCAGCCATAGCCCTGATCGAAAACCTTCAGCGCGAAAACCTGAACCCGATTGAGGAATCGCTCGGTTACGCAAGCCTGATGCGGGACTTTGACCTGACGCAGGAAGCGGTGGCGGAACGTGTTGGCAAGCCCCGCTCCAGCGTGGCAAACGCGCTCAGGCTGCTTCAGCTTGGGCGGGACGTGCAGGGCTTCATCTCCCGCGGTCTGCTCTCAGTTGGCCACGCCAAGGTACTGCTCGGCCTTGAGAACGAGGAACAGCGCGCCATGCTCGCACGCAGAGTCGTGGAAAAGGGCCTTTCCGTGCGAGACACCGAAAGACTCGTGCAGGGCCTCAAGCGCAGCCGTGGTGGAGCAGACGCTGCACGCAAGCGTCAGGAGGCGGAGGATGTCGCCGTCAAGGACATCCAGAAGCGCCTTCAGTCGCATTTCGGAACGAATGTCTCGCTGCGCCACACGCCCAAGCATGGCCGCATCGTGATCGACTATTACGGCAACGAGGACCTCGACAGGCTGATGGAAAAGCTCTGCCCGGGCCTTCGCTAGAGATAATGCCAAGCGTTGTCACTCGCCGCGCGACTACCTTCACAATTTCTAGCGATGAGCGAGGCGTTTACTCGGGCCTTCGCACCATTCCGCGCGGGGCGAGCAGCTTGATCTCGTGCACCAGATCCGCCAACACGGGCCTGACGATGCGGGCAAGTTCCTCATTCGGGTATGCCACCCAGCAAACGGCGGTTGTCGTGTCCATTGGCGCACTGACGGGGCCGTTCAGCGGGTGCTCCACTATGCATCCAGCCTCGCGGGCCAGCATCTCGGTGCAAATATCGTATGGGTGGCAGACGAGCGTCGTCTCCAGCCCAAGGGCGCGCAGTGCATAGGGGCGAAGGTCGCCCACAAGGCGATCGTGCCCGCACATTATCTCGTAGAGCTGCCCGCCGGTACTGATGTACTGGTCGTCAAAAATCACCGGCGAGGGAGAGCTTCCAAGGCCGACGATACGCTCCCACAGGGTCTCCTCAAGCTGGGCCGTCATCACGCGCCCTTCGGGAAAGAACTTCGAGAACGAAGCAAAGCTGTGCCTGTAATCCTTTGCCCTTGATGGCATCATGCGCACCGGACGCACCGGGTGAGCAGGGTCGCGCACGTCGCAGCTTTCAGCGACCAATCCCCTGCCCCGGACGGCGCTAATCTGGTCGCTCCGCCACTGACGGCTCGTTGGAAGCTCCGTCATCGCGGCTACCTCGATATGCTCCACACGCGCCACATCGCTCGGGCCAGCCGCCACGCCAGAGAGACACCACGCAGCCCTCTTGTCGTACATCAGGCCGCGCGTTCCGTCCACGGGGTCGATGATGAGCGTCATCACGGCCTCCGTCTTTGAAGAACTGGGAAGCAAAATCGTGCCCCGCTCTTCAAGTCCCTCCATAACTAGATGAATGGGCCAGCGGGAAGGCCAGTTTGCCTCCAGCCAGTCCACAACCACCTGTTCCACGGCCTTGTCTATGGCGTAGATGGTGTCTGCGGGCGTCTGCTCCGCAACGGCTGCAAGCTCGTCATTTTGCTTACTGTTGCGCTCCTCGATGATACAATCCCGCAACGCCGCCTGCATCCTGCACAGCAGGACGCGAACGTGCTCGGGATCGACATAATTAGGCAAACGACTGAATGGAGAAACGGACATACTGGACACAGGGGGTAATGCAAGGGGCTTTTGCAACTACTGCTATAGAATCGCAAATAGCATGACGGCAAGTCTTTGTTTACGAATTGTCAAAACACAAATCGCTCTCGGGCTGTCGGTGAAGGGGCATTCACATAACGAAAACTCATGTGACAAGCTAACATTCGAGTAACTGTGCCTTTTCTGACAATTTCCGCCTTCGCACTTGTTTCGCGTTCTTTACAATCGCTTAAACGGCATTAAAGGCATTTTGTGTACACATGAAATGGATGATTATCCTCTGTTCCAGCATTATGGGATGGGTCGGTTGGTGGATTGGAGAGCGCCTTTCGTCCGACCCTTCGCTCGCCACTTTGCTGATGTGCGCCGGAACGGTGTTCGGCGTGTATGTGGGCTGGAAGATCAGCCTGTCAATGACCTCATAGGGCACGGAGTCGGTACAGACCAAAGCGCGACAGCGGTCGGGCTGCCAGCGTCATAATGCTGCCGGTATTAAGAATACCTAGCGCCCGATCGCCTTGGCAAGCAGCTCCTTGTCCATGCTGCCCATGACCAAATCTCGTATCAGGGGGATTTTGTCCGTATCCTGCGGCTGGGTCTTCACGGTCATGGAGTATATGCGAGATGCCGCCGTGTAGCTGTCCTGATCGCAAACGGCCACAGGCAGTCCCGTGCGTTCGATAAGATCCATCATCTTCGGGTGGGGCAAAGTTCCGTGCGTAAGCATGATGCCAGCGGCGGCCTGCTTCTCAAATATCGCCGTTGCGGCCATGGCTGCGAGTATGACATCCTCCCGATCTCCCGGGCATAGTATAAGCACCTCTGGCTGAAGGTGATCCACAACGCCCTTCGCGGACATGGCGCCGATTATCACCTTTTCGATACGCTGGAGTTTGCCCGTTTCCTCCGCGTGCAGCCAGCGCCCGTGCAGCTCCTCCACCACCTGCCCGAAATTCGGGGAGCGGAGTTTGTTCTCCTCGGGAATGACGGCCAGCAGCGGAACGCCCAGCCTTGCAAGACCCCGGCCCGCGTACTCGCGCACTATCTCCAACTTGTCTGGCAGCACTTTGTTGAGTATCGCGCCGACGACTTCGACGCCGTATTTGTCAAATAGCGACTTGTTGAGCGCAATCTCGTCCACGGGCCTACCGATGCCGCCGCTCGAAACGATGATGGCCTTGGAGCCGAGAATGCGCGCGACCTGAGCGTTGGACAAG
>JAFGLA010000085.1 GCA_016928295.1 Opitutales bacterium | reverse complement strand
GACGGATGCGACGCCCGGGTCCGAGGAGTGGAAGGCGGCAAGGGACGCAGTCGAGGCGTTCGGCGCGGAGTTTCGCGCTCTTATGAGCGAGGGAACAAACATCGAGGCGATAGATCTCGGGGCGGGTGCTTCTTTGCCGTACGCGGACTTGGTCGAGCGCATGGACAGGGGGATTTCCGTCCTGTGGAGGGGGTCGGACTTGTCCACGATTTCGCGAGAGAGCGGCATCGGTGCTTCGCTTCAGAAGGACGAGCCGGACCTGCTTGCCGAGGGGGACGCCGCGATGCTTTCCGAGGCTTTGAACGGGCAGGTGGGGCGTTATGTGACGCGCTTTCTTTTCGGCGAGGAGCCTCTGGCGCAGGTGCTTGTGCGCCCGGGCAGGCAGACGGGCATATCGACGGATTTGCAGATTTACCGCGCCGCGCACGAGATGGGCATTTCCATCAACGAGAGGGACTTTCGCGAGAGGTTCGGCCTAGGGAGTGTTTGAAAACCGGACTCCCGTCGGAATGCGGGCGTATTTTCGGTGAAAAACCGCCCCATTCGGCTCGGGGAATCCAGATTCACCTTGCCTCATGTTCCGGTTTTTCCCTCGAAAATACATCCCGCCTCCTCGGTCCGCCAATTTCCAAACACTCCCTAGGTTCGGCGGGGTAGGTCCTGCCCCAGAGGATATTTCACACTTGATTGTCAACCAAACACATAATCATCATGGATTTGATACGTATCGTCGAATATGGGGAGCATCCGCACCCCAAGGGGCTTCAGCGCGTCACTTATGAAGTTGCGCAGCGGCTGGAGCGGGACTTTCGTTCGCTTCGCGGACGGCTTGCGCGGCGCTTTGGCGGGCTGCCCATTTACGTGGGCCACCCCGACGACGCGGAGTTTTCAGGCGCTCCCGGGCACAGCGACACCCGCGCCCACGGCTGGGTGATGGAGCTTTCCGCTCGCGAGGACGGCTTGTACGGGCTTGTTCGCTGGGCAAAGAGCGGGCGGGAGTTTGTCGAGAACGCCAATTACAAGTTCTTTTCCCCGCGCTGGGTGATGCGGGGCGTGGGAGCGGGCGTGTTCGAGCCGCAGCGGCTCTTGTCCGTTGGCCTTACAAACACGCCGAACATCCCGGGCGATGCCATTTGTAACGAGGCCGCGTCGCCTGCGCTCAAAGAGGGCGAGCGTTGCGTTTGCGTCGCTGTGGCGGGGCGGAGCAGCGGTTCCGAGACACCTGCAAGTGAAGCCGCGCCGCGGGACTGCGTTGCCGCGAACATGCCGGAGAGCTTCTTTCGCCCCCGCACGGCGGGACTTGGCAAGAGGCGGGATTCCTTTGGCCGCAGGCAGGCCATTGTGGATGCCGTGCAGGCGCGCATGGGCGAGGCGGGGGAGGACTTCGCCACGGCATGGGCAAACCTCAAGCGCAGCCGCTCGGATTTGTTCTGACGGTCATCATAACAACTTTTTTTAACGTCCAAATACTGAACATATGAGCATAGTAATCGCAATACTGATAGTTGTGGCGCTGCTTGGCGCCGGTTGGTGGTTCTGGGGCCGCGAGCGTTTCGGGAGTTTTTGCAACTCTCTGCCCGGTACGCATTTCGGTAGCGTCACGCGAATGACGGATGCCGCCGTGGCGTCGCGCTTTCTTCTGGGTCGCGTCGGCTCGGACGAGGAGCATGTCGCCATTTGCGGGGCGTCGAACGTTCCGTTTGGCATCATAGACGACAGCGCCTCGGGCGCGGAGGAGGATGTCGCGGTGCAGCTTCTTGGCTGTGCTGGGAGCACTGTCCGAATGCTTAGCGCAGGTGCCGTTCCAGCCGGTTCGCTCGTCTATACGGCAGCTAACGGCAGGGTCAGCACCTTGTCCGCCACGGCTGGCATTTATTACTGCGTCGGCATGGCGCTGATTTCAGCCAGCGGCGCTGACGAACTCATCGAGGTCGATCCCTGCGTGCCGGTCAAGACCGTCGTCTAGAGCGGTCCGCATGACGCGAGCCGTGTTTTTCAAACATCATTCGATTCAATCAAAATGACTGACAACACTGTTAACACAATCGCGGCCGACGACGGCCGCCAGATGCCGGGCACCGTGTGCGCGGCAAACGAGAGCCGCTTCGAGGCGGCGCACCTGTCCGAGCCGCTGACGGCTTTCACCGTCGGGTGGAAAGATCCCGAAGACCTTCGCTCGCTTCTGGAGTTCATCGCTCCGAGCGTCCGCGTGGGCCGCCGCTTCGAGTTCCGCAAGGCGGACAATGCCGAGGCCTTCCTGTCCGAGACGGACGATGTCCGCGCCGTGGGCAGCGCCTTCAAGCGCGTAGAATACACCGGCGAGGTAATCAACGCCAAGACCCTGAACAAGGGCCTGACAATCCGCGTGGATCACGACGAGGAAGTGGGCGACGACTGGCAGGAGCGTTACGTGCAGATGCTCGTTCAGCGCCTGCTCCGCAACGAGCTTCGCCGCGCCGTGGCTGCGCTGGACACCCAGGACGTTTCCGAGTCCAAGGACTGGACCTGGGACGGCACGGGCACGGCTCCGAACCCCGACGGCGACATCCGCGCCGCGCTGTCCACGGCCGCCACGGCAACGGGCGTGCGTCCCAACCGAGTCATATTCGGCGAAGGCGCATGGGACCTGCGCAGCAACGCCTACTACGCGCAGGATACGGCAGGCGCCTTCCACGCTGCGACTCTCTCGCCCGAGGAACTGGCCCGCCGCCTCTTCGTCGATGGCGTCAAGGTTGTGAATGCCCGCTACAACAGCGGCTCTGCAAAGAGTCCCCTGCTTGGCAACTACCTGTATGCCTACTACGCGCAGCAGGGCGTCAGCCGCGACGAGCCGAGCAACATCAAGAGGTTCGTTACGCCGGCCGGTGGCAGCGACTTCCGCGTCTATGTCGAGCAGTCGAGCAAGTACACAGACATCAGCGTGGAGCACTACTCGTCCATCGTGTTGACCTCAACGCTTGGCATACGCCGTCTGGCCCTCAGCTAGACGTTTTCCCAGAGCGGGCGCGTCCGTCCTATCCGGCGCGCCCGCCATTCGCATCAAACTGTTTTTTCAACATGCCCGCCAAGAGGGCGCATTATCTTATGAGCAACTGGATAACTATTTCTACGCAGGATGTTTACGACTATCTGGCGGCGGAGCAGGTCGAGGCCCTCCGCAGCGAGGCCCTTGGCGAAGAGCAGGCCGATCCACTGGCCGCCGTCATAGCCGACACCGCCTGCCGCGTGCGTGGCGAGGTGGCCGCTTATTCTAAGAACACGCTCGATGCCGACAAGGCCACCATCCCGCCGGAGCTTCGCGGCGCGGCGCTGGCACTGATTGTCGAGGCTTCGCAGGCACGCATTCCATCACTCAGCCTCAGCACTGACCAGATACGCCTCGCCAACGCGGCGCGCGCTCTTCTCAAGCGTGTCGCTGCGGGAGATTTTGCTGTGAGTCAGGGCGGAACTGGCGGCAGCGATACGGATGACGACGGCACAACGCTCGTTGTCACAAAGAAAATCGAAGTTCTTGGCAGCAGGGCAAGGCCGCTCACAAGCGCAAGACTGGCAGGGCTTTAGCCCATCCGAATCGGGAGGATTTTACAACATGCAGTCGATACTTTTCAAATTGCAGGAAGCGGTGGCCATTCGCCTGCGCCGCAGACGTGACTTCTCGCGCATTCCAGTGCTAACACGCAAGAACGGCGAGCTGTCCGCCCGCGTAAAGGAGGCCATCGCTCTAGGCGGGCTTTGCGTCGTCATCATGCCGCCGCGTCCGCACAAGGTGGATGCCGCGCAGAATACGCCCGTGATTACGGAGCTGGAGCTTTGCGTGCGCGTTGTGGAGAGCGCGTTCCAGAACCACGGGACCGACGCCCTGACGGTGGCCGAGCTTGTTTCACGCGCCCTTCACGGCTGGCAGCCCGCGGCTGCGGGAATCACATCCCCGCTCGCGCTGGACAGCGACTCTGCCTGGGCCATGGACGAGGAGCCGGACAAAAAGGGCCGCTACACAATAGAGGTTAACTTCACAAGCGCGGCCAGCCTCTGAGGGAGCAAGCCGGGCCACTAATCAATAATTAGCAGATAGGATATTCATATGGCTTTCCCGATATTTATTCAGGCCGACTTGGCCGACTTTGACAGTCCTGTGGATTTGCGCCGCAGCGACACGCCCGCTTTTTGGAGCGGCACGGATCTGGAGTTTCGCATAGGCATCTTCCAGTTCGGCACTTTGCGCGATGTGTCGGACATTGCCAGCGTCACGCTGGAAATTAAGCCCATGGGCAAGGGCAATACGCGCCCGACCGCGGACACGGCTCCGCTGATGAGCAAGACCGTGACGAGTCTCGACAATGACCTGACTTTGACGGAATGGTATGCGTTCACCCACCAGCACGTCAAAATAGCCTTCAGCGCGGCGGAAAGCTGCGTGGAGGCCGGGACGCACTGGATGGTGCTTTCTGCAACGACCAAGAGCAGTCCGGCGCAATACCTGACGCTTTGTGCGGGGCAGGTCAATATTGAGCAGGACGGCTACGACACCGCCGGAATTGTGCAGGTGTCCGGCGGCGTGGCATACACGAAGGCAGAATCCGACGCTCGCTTCTCGCCGCTATGGAAGGCGGCGTCTCCGCTATCGCTTGATGCGGACATGACTCTTTCGCTCGCAGACATTGCCTATTCGTCGCTTCGCTCCGTTGCCTACAAGGGTGGCCGCTCCGCCTTTGCGGCCTCCGCCGCACGTGTTGGCTGGCTTGACTACGGCGGGGCGGTGATGCTGCGCGTTTGCGCCTTTGGCACTGGCACGCTGGCCGAAATGGCCCCGCTTGCGCTCGCATTGACCGATTCTGACGGCTCGGCAGCGCGCGTGCAGGTGTCGATGACTCTTGGCACGGGCACGCTTGTCATGCGCAGCACAACCCGCGCTCTGCCCCTTTCGGCATGGCGCAGGCTGGGCGTTCGCGTCGATGCTCCAAGCGGCGGGGCGCTGTCCTCGGCATCCGTGGCGGTCCACATTGAGGGCGAAACTTACACGCTCGCCAACGGCGGCCTCGAGGTCGTTGGCACGTCCTACACTGGCGCTCCCGCGGCGGGCACCGGTGCCTGGACGCTCTGCGCCGCTTCGGACGGCTCTAATCCGCTCTCTGCCCGCGTCGCGTCCGAGAGCTGGCACGCGCTCAATTACCCGCTAAGTGCGGACGATTATGCTCTGTGGTTCGCCACGGGCAAGCTGCCGCATGCAGGCGCTGGTAGTATGGAAGACCCAGACCAGCCATATGTAAAGTTGGGCGTTACTGGTTCGATTTCCAGCGCGTCGAGCTCTGGTTTTACGGTTGATGCAGGGGCGTCGGGGATGGCTGCGTGGAAACCCACGGGGTATCTTTCGGTTATGTACGGCACGCCCGTCATCTGTAACATTTGGTTAGATGCCGGGGTGACGGCCCAAGTGCGCTTGAGCGACAATTTTTCGATGTCAAATACTGTCACATTGCAGGAGGGCATCAATACCGTTGTATTAACGGCCGCAAAGACGTCTGCTGTGGCACGTTTGGCGTTCGTCGAAATGTCGTCAGTGAGCGGGGGGACTTTGGCAGTAAGCGATTTTCGTGTGCTTGGTAACACATTGGCTGGTCTCGATTTGGCAACGCAGCCGGTGTGCCCCCGCACGGCAGGCGGCGAGGTCTTGCTGCATAGTGCAAGCGGGGTGGAGGTGCCGGACTTGCCGGAGCGCATGACGCTCGCTACGCAGGCCGACATGACCGCGTCCGGCTACCTGCTCGGCGACCGGTTAGTGCACCCTGCTGGCTACATAGTGGAGCGTGTGCTGGTGACGAACTCTGGCAGCGCGAGCGCAACTGTGACGCTGAGGGCAGGTTCGAGCGGCGGGGCAGCCATGGCCACTGGTACCGTGGCGGCGACCAGTTTGCCTGTATCGCTGCCAATCAGCAGCCTGAACTCCATGACGCTAACCGGCGGCAAGCTGTGGGTGGAGATGAGCGCAGCGACCAGCCTCGCCGTCACAGTCCACCTTGTCCGCGCTTGACGCAGGCGGGTAATGCAACAAGGGCGGGAATCCGGTTTTAGGGTTCCCGCTCTTTATGCGTTCAGAACTTTGCGAATGTCTTCGGCGTATCCGTCTATCACGGCATCCCATGATATGCCTTCGGCGGTTTTGCGTGCATTGCGTCCCATTTCTGCCCAGTGGGCCTGTTCCTGCGCCATGATGCCAGCGGCGGCGATAAAAGCCTCGGTGTCGCCATACGCTGCGAGGCGCCCGCTTTCACCGTTTACAATATATTTTGCAGGTGCCGCGTAATCGTAGGCCAAGGCCGGCAGCCCGCTCGCCATTGCTTCGGTTACGACGTTGCCGAAGGTTTCCGTCACGCTCGCGAAAATGAACAGGTCCGCACTCGCGTAATGCGTGGCAAGGTCTTCGCCTCGGCGCATACCGGCGAAGTGAAACTCGGGGTTCTCTTTCTCAAGAGTCGCACGCGAAGGCCCGTCGCCCACCAGTACAAAGCGCAGCTCCGGTATCTTGCTGCGCATCGTTTTGAACGCTTGTACCGCTACTGGCAGGTTCTTTTCTCCCGCAAGGCGTCCGACGTACACCGCGACGGGAGTCTCCGGCCCCGCGCCCCAGCTTTTGCGAAGCTCTTCACTGCGGCGGGACGGGTCGAAAAGCTCCGTATCCACGCCGCGCCCAAGAAGGCGCATGTTGCGGAAGCCTTCCTTTTCAAGAGTCTGCACTACGTCCGGCGAGGGCGCAAAGGTAAGGCGGGTGGAGTTGTGTATGTAGCGCAGCCACGAGAGGGCCGTGCGAATGAGCATCCCGTAGCCGTAGTGCTGGCCGTAGCTGTGGAAATTGGTGTGAAAGCTGGACACTGTGGCAATCCCCAGCTTTTTGGCGGCACGTATGGCGGCCCAGCCCAGAGGCCCTTCGGTGGCGACGTGGACAAGGTCGGGCCTGTGCTCGCGCCAGTGTTTAACGAGCTTGCCAGCGCGTATTATGCCAAAGTGCAGCCCGCTGTATCCGGGCAGTGGCAGGCCGATTGAGAGGAACTCGCTCATGCCTGCGCTTTGTGCGGCTACATCGCCCTTGCCCTGCCTTGGGCGGACTACTTCCATGCTGTGCCCGCGTGCCACAAGGCCATGAACGAGGTGCTCCAGCGTCATGGCCACGCCGTTTACCTCTGGTGGATAGGTTTCCGTGACGAGCGAGATTTTCATGGCGCTAATGATTGTGGCAGATGGCTGTCATGCTTGAGTGTACGCCCCGCATCGTGCATTATGCGCTCAAGTCATAACCCCACTATTGATTGGAACGCTCCATCGGGTGCATTCGTTTCATGTCCTGCCTATATTTCATAATCGGGCCGACTGCGGTCGGCAAGAGCGAGCTGTCCCTTCGCTGGGCGGAGCGCCACGGCGCGGAGATACTCTACTGCGACGCCTTTTGCGTGTACAGGGGCATGGACATCGGCACTGCCAAGCCGGACCGCTCCGAGCAGGCCCGCGTTCCGCACCACGGCATTGACATAGTAAATGTGGACACCCCGTACACGGTTGGCGCCTATGTGGACTATTCCCGGGGCGTAGTCGAGGACTGCGCAAGGCGCGAGGTGCCACTTCTAATCAGCGGGGGGAGCGGTTTCTATACGCGCAGCTTTTTCGCACCCGTAACCGACTCCACGGAGACGACGGACGAGGTGCGCGCGCGAGTGCGTTCGATGGGCAGCGAGGAGGCCCTTGCTGAACTGCGCCGCCTAAATCCCGATGGCATACAGGGGCTGGATCTTTTGAACCCCCGCCGCGTGCAGAGTGCGCTGGAGCGTTGCATGGCTTCGGGAAAGCCGCTGGCCGTTCTTCAGAAAGAGTATCGCGAGCAGGAGCTTCCGTACGCCGCATGGGATAAGCGCATTTGCCTGCTTATGCGGGACAGGGAGGTGTTGAACTCTCGCATCGGCGAGCGCGCGCGCCTGATGTTGCAGAGCGGGCTAGTTGACGAGGTGCGTCGTCTTCGCGGTATGGGTTTCGAGCGCAACCCGTCCGCTGCGAGCGCGATTGGCTATCGCGAGACTTTGGCCTGGCTGGACTCGGGCGAATCGGGCGGGCTTGAGGCTCTTGCCGGGGAGATTGCGCAGAATACGCGCAAGTTGGTGAAGAAGCAGTTGGCGTTTTTTCGCAATCAGTTGCCGCCTGCAAGGGTGGTGGATTTGGACAGTGGCAGACCGGATTTGGACAAGCTGTTCGAGTAGGGCGGGCGGCAATAGCGGCGACAGGATTAAACCATGCCGCCGCTATTAAACAGTTTGTTAATCTACCTTATGGAGAGCCTTGAAATAGAACTCCCGTCTTAAAGTGGGTGGCTTTTCGGCAAAAACCAGCCCATTTCGCTCTTCTGTTCGTATATTTGCAAACGCTCGCTAGTTGACCGCAACTAACTGGGAACGTAGTTCCTCTGGTATGTCGTCAATATTTACGATTAGCAGATTGGCATTATCGCCGTCTTCAAGGAGTGTTGCACTGCTTTTGGCGTCCAAGTTAGCAACAACGTCTTCGGGTAGTGAATACATGGCACCAGTGGCGGGATCCACTATTACCATGCCGATGAGTCCGCCGAAAATGATATTGCCGAAATACCATCCGTTGACTGATGAACGAAGAGATACTTGCTTGTCATCATAACCATCCAGACGAAACTGAATAGTATATGACACACCTTTAAAGAATCCGCTTGAACGCGCCAGATCCACTTTGGCCGGGCTTGTGCCCGAGTAGACGGTTTCACCTGTTCTGTTGTTTACTATCTTGATTGAAGCACCGGCTGGAAGGCTTCGTATTAATACAGTTTCGTTTCTTCCGCCATCTACGATGGAGGCGCAACCGCCGAATCCTATAGCTGTTGCGGCTAGAGCGAGAGATGTGATGTAATGGGGGATTTTCATACTTGCCTATCTCAATTCATATGCGTCTATGTGTCAATGTGTTTGAGAGTATGATGCGTGTTATTGCAATTATGTGATTCACATGTCTCCCTTTATATAAGAGGGGAATGTGCGTTTGTTT
The DNA here is from genome assembly GCA_016928295.1 of Opitutales bacterium. GTDB lineage: Bacteria > Verrucomicrobiota > Verrucomicrobiia > Opitutales > Oceanipulchritudinaceae > Verruco-01. The sequence goes on along the minus strand of JAFGLA010000085.1, from coordinate 30,678 downwards.
TATCAACGACAGGGCGTTTTCGTTCGCCATGGTAAGGGTGTTGCCCATATCGCATACGCGCCAACCTTGTTACGCAACGCAAAAAACGCCCGCGACGGTCTTAACCATCGCGGGCGTTTTGTAATCGGCAGGTTTGAGGAACTGTTCCCCTTCACCCGCCGCGATATAGTGCTCTACGGCACACTCTTACGCGTGCGCTTCTAGCAGTAGCTCCAGCATCCTCTTGGCGCTGTCCGGAATCTTTGTCCCCGGGCCGAAGATCGCGCTGGCACCATGCTTGTAGAGATAATCATAATCCTGCGCGGGAATGACACCACCGCAGATAACCATGATATCCTCTCGGCCCAGCTTCTTCAGCTCTTCGACAAGCTGCGGGAGCAAGGTCTTGTGACCTGCGGCCAGCGAACTCATGCCAACGATATGCACATCGTTCTCCACCGCCTGACGCGCGGTCTCCTCCGGCGTCTGGAACAGCGGCCCGATGTCAACATCGAAGCCAAGGTCGGCATAACCCGTGGCCACCACCTTGGCGCCGCGGTCGTGCCCGTCCTGACCCATCTTGGCAATCATGATACGCGGACGGCGACCCTCCGCCTTTTCGAACTTCTCGATAAGTTCCTTCACCTCGTCCATCGTCTTGTCCTTTCCGAACTCCTTGGCATAGACACCGCTAATCGAACGAATCTGCGCCTTGTAGCGACCAAACACCTTCTCCATAGCGTCGGAGATTTCGCCAAGCGAAGCGCGGGCCTGAGCAGCCTTTACGGCGAGGTCGAGGAGGTTGCCCTCCGCTTCGCCACCGGCCACCTTGGTAATCTCCTCCAGCGCGAGACGCACGGCGGAATTGTCGCGGTTGGCGCGCAGCTTTTCAAGACGCTTGATCTGGCTATCGCGAACGGCGGAGTTGTCGATGTCGAGAATGTCGAGCTTCTCCTCCTTTTCGAGACGATACTTGTTAAGACCCACGATCGTCTCCTGCCCGGAGTCGATACGCGCCTGACGACGGGCGCTGGCCTCTTCGATGCGCATCTTGGGAATGCCGGCCTCGATGGCCTTGGTCATGCCGCCAAGCGACTCGGCCTCCTGAATGTGGCCCCACGCCTTCTTGAGAAGAGCATTGGTGAGAGCTTCGACATAGTAGGAACCGCCCCAGGGGTCGATGACGCGGCAGATGCCCGTCTCGGCCTGAAGGTAAAGCTGCGTATTGCGCGCAATGCGGGCGGAGAAGTCCGTCGGCAGGGCGATGGCTTCGTCGAGCGCGTTGGTGTGCATGCTCTGCGTGTGGCCGAGAGAGGCAGCCATGGCCTCGATGCAGGTGCGGGCGACGTTGTTGAAGGGGTCCTGCTCTGTGAGCGACCAGCCCGAGGTCTGCGAGTGTGTGCGCAGGGCCATCGACTTGGGGTCTTTCGGGTTAAAGTCCTTCACGAGCTTGGACCAGATGAGGCGCGCGGCGCGCATCTTGGCAATCTCCATGAAGTAGTTCTTGCCCTGTGCCCAGAAGAAGGACAGGCGCGGCGCAAAGGCGTCCACGTCGATGCCTGCCTTGACGCCCGTGCGAAGGTATTCGAGACCGTCGGCGAGGGTGTAGGCCATTTCGAGGTCGGCCGTGGCACCGGCTTCCTGCATGTGGTAGCCGGAAATGGAGATGCTGTTGAACTTCGGCATGAACTTCGAGGTGAACTCGAAGATGTCGCCGATGATCTTCATCGAAGGGGTCGGCGGGTAGATGTAGGTGTTGCGCACCATGTACTCCTTCAGAATGTCGTTCTGAATCGTACCGGAGAGCACCTCCATCTTTGCGCCCTGCTCAAGGGCGGCCACGATGTAGAAGGCGAGAATCGGCAGCACTGCGCCGTTCATCGTCATCGACACGCTGACCTTGTCCAGCGGGATGTTCTTGAAGAGAATCTCCATGTCCAGAATGGAGTCGATGGCCACACCGGCCTTGCCCACGTCGCCGACAACGCGCGGGTGGTCGCTGTCGTAACCGCGGTGCGTTGCAAGGTCGAAAGCGACCGACAGGCCCTTCTGACCCGCCGCGAGGTTGCGACGGTAGAAGGCGTTCGATTCCTCCGCCGTGGAGAAGCCCGCGTACTGGCGGACCGTCCAGGGGCGGAACACATACATCGTGGCGTAAGGGCCGCGCAGGAAGGGCGCGATGCCCGCCTGATAGTCCAGATGCTGCATTCCGGCAAGGTCGTCCTCTGTATAGAGAGGCTTAACGGGAATCTGCTCCAGAGTGTTGTAAATGTGGTGATCGAGGCTCTCGCCCGTCTCTTTTTCAAATGCCGCTCTCCACTGTGCGAACGTGGGCTTTCCAAGGTCTGCACTCTTGAAGGCGAGCTTTGTGAAATCTGGCTTGTTCATTGGTAAATGATCCTTTCCTTCGTTATCTCACCCGTTCTACTTCTCAAGAGCGCCCGTCAGGACGAGCATCTTGCGGTTGAGCGCGTAGTTGTTGGCGCGAACGTTAACGTATTCGTCGATGCCTGCGTCCTTCCAGACTAGCTCGGTCTCGGGCGTAGCCGCACCGGCCAGCATGACGTAGGGGGTTTCGGGCAGGGCCTTGAGGGCCTTGGCCGTATCGACGGCGTAGGTGGCGTAGTTGTCGTCGCTCGAAGTGATGACGACGACCTTTGCCTTGCTGTCCACGGCGGCCTTCACCGCGTCTTCGACAGTCTTGAAGTCCACCTCGTTAAGCATCTGGATGCCGGCGGCGTTGAAGAAGGCGCTCGTCCAGTCCGCACGGATGCGGTAGGCGCGGCTTGCCCCCATGTTCGCCTGCAAGATCTGCGGGGCGTGGCCGTTCTTTGCAGCGTAGGCGATGGAGGCAGCGCGAAGCTCCTCATACTGTTCGCTTGCGCGGTGGGCGACGACCGGCTTTTCAATCTCGGCCTTGCCCTCGCGAAGCAGTTCGCTCATGGCGCCGATAGTTGCGCCCTCGCCAGCGGCTTCGATCAGCTTGGAAACAACCGAGCAGGAGCAGCAGCCGCACATGTGGATCGAATCCATCTTGCGCGCCGCCTTCACTGCGGCGGAGCGGGCCGCGAATACGGCGGCTGGGTCCGGCAGGCGGATTTCGAGGCCCTTTTCCATTGTGTTCGGGTAAGCGTTAACGCCCACCAGTTCGTCGCGGCGCTGCTGAATCTTCTTGTAACGCTCCTCGCGCAGCTTTGCCACCTGTTCGGCGACGGCGCCGCTCTCAAGAGCCTTGCTCATGCCGCCCAGCTCTTCGATTTTCTGGAAGCGTTCCCAAGCCTTGCCAGCGAGCTGGTCAGTAAGCCACTCCACGTAGTAGGAGCCGCCAGCGGGGTCGATCGTGCGCGTAAGCTCGCACTCTTCCTGAAGGATGACCTGCTGGTTGCGAGCAATGCGGCGCGAGAACTCCTCGGGCGAGGCAAATGTCTCGTCGAACAGGCTCGTGTGCATCCCGTTGACTCCGCCGATTGCGCCGGAGAAACTCTCCGTTGTCGAGCGCAGCATGTTCGTGTACGGGTCGAGCTGGCTCTTGTTCCACTTCGCGCCGCGGGCGTGAATGTAGATGGAGCGGGACTCTTCCTTGCCGCCGAACGCCTCGACGATGCGGCTCCAAAGAACGCGGGCCGCGCGCAGCTTGGCAATCTCCATGAAGAAGTTGCTGCCGATGGAAAGAGTGAAGCGGATGCGCGGGGCAACCTCGTCGATTGAAAGGCCGCGCTCGCCAAGCTCGCGGACATACTCCGCAGCCGTGGCCATCGCGTAGCCCAGCTCCTCGACCGCGCTTGCGCCGCCGTCGGAGTAGGGCATCGAGGAAACGCCGATAGTCTGGAGCTTCGGGGCGTTCTCCGCCGCAAAGCCCGTCGCGACGGCCATCTCGTTGTAAGCCTCTTCAAGAGAAAGGGGCAGCTTGCCTTCAGCGGCGAGAACGCCCAGGGGGTCGCTCTCCACGCAGCCGCGAAGCTCTTCGAGCTTTTCGCCGCGCTTTTCGGCAAGGGCCGCCATCATCGCAAGAGCGGGCAGGCCGCTCGCGCCGGACTGGATGAAGGTGCTGATCATGCCCATGTGCACGCCTTCGAGCGCCTTCTCAAGGTCCGCAAGGCTGGACAGACTCATGCCGCCCACGCCCACTTCGCCAACGCTGGCCTTGTCCGCGTCGATACCGGCGCGGGAGGCTGCGTCCAAGGGGATGTTCACCTCGCTCTGGCCGCGTGCAAGGTCCGTCAATATGGCCTTGTTGAACTCCTCTGGCGTAGGCAGGGCCAGCTCCTGAGAGATTTCCCAGGCGTTGTCCGTGAAGCCGTCGGCCTTTGCGCCGCGCACGCGTCCGCCCATGCCGGGCAAGTCGCGCTTGATCTCCAACCCTGCGATGTCCTCGCGGCGGTAGATCGGCTCCAGCGTGATGCCTTCGACGGTGGGGCTGCGCAGGGTCTTGTCAAAGGGGCGTCCCTTGAGCAAGGCCTCCGCTGCGGCCTTCCACTCCTCGTAAGTGTGCGGCTGGAAGTTTTCCAACAGGTTCAGCGCGGCGCTGTCCCGCGTCTGTGGCTGGTCTTCTGAATTCATGTTCTTGCTAGAAGAGTTCGGTGTTAAAAAGAAAGTGCTGACAACGCTGGCTGCTCTCTCCGACCGGTCGCCGGATAGCATCCGCGCAAGCCTGCTTGTTTATTAGCCATACTAACACCCTGTCAATCAAGTTGCGCCCTTTGGGCAGGCTTCGCATGTGCGCAGTTTTAAGGAGTTTGGGCGTTTTCCGGTCCGTATGACTCCAGCCTGGTACAATTTGTCAATGTGCAGCACGTTCAAAAGTATAACTTATGACGCGCATTGCGGAATAATGGCGCAATGCTGCCAATAGTTGCGTGTGGAAAAAGTAAAAAAGTGTGCGAAATTGGAACAATCTTAGCGTGTCGGTCAAAAAAGCGCCTGCTTCTATTTCCAAGTCCGTGTTTCCAGATAAACTACACTTATCCCTGATGAGTTCCATATGGAGCGTCTGCAAATAGAACTCCCGTCGGAATGAGGACATCCATTGAGCGAATTAATTCATCCCGTATCTTTGGTTGGCCTATTTTTGCAAGACGCTGTCCAAGTAGAGATTTACGTGAAAATACATTTTGAGAAAGTTCGCCCGCAAGTTTGCTTGCGCTTTGGACTTATGACACTTAGACCTTCTCGATTTTGTAAAAATGCGAATCCGTTCCTGTGCTTGAAATGCGCTTGGGCCATACGGCCTCATACTTGAATTGAGGGCGGGCATTCGCCGATTTGGGGGAAACGAAATACTACTACAACAATGAAGAACATGAGTCTATTTTCGCGTTTCGCGATTATCATCTCCGCTTGCGTGGGAGGGCTGATAGTTTTGTTCTTTGTCGGGCAGCAAAGCCTGTCCGGCGTGGCCAAGGCGTCCAACGAGCTGGTACAGGAAGATCTTGTGCCAATTATTGAGAAGGACTTCCCCGCGATGGGGCTTGTTCAGGAGGCTATGAGTCTTCTTCTCAACGCCGATCGCGACGCCTATCAGGCGTACCTTGCTCTTGTCGAAGCCAACGACGCCAAGACGCGCGCCGCCCTCGACGCCTACGCCATGGACGCGCTTGATAACGTTGGCCAAGTGCTTGACCGAGTTCGCAAAGGCGTTGAGCTTGGCGAAATAGACAGCGCCTCGATGGCCGCGTTTACCGCGAATTTCAACAAATGGAAAGCCGATGTGGAATCCGCCTTGGCGCTATCCTCTTCGATATTCGACAAAAATCAGGAGCGGCTAGGTCTGATTCGCGGGCTGGGGGAGGATTTTCCCGCCGTGAGGGAACTAATCAACCAGATGCAGGAGCGCGTCGAAGCGGGCAGCAACGACATGGCTGTGCTCAACTTGCTTCTCAGCGCGGACCGCGACTTCTATCAGGCATACATTGCGGAGATGAAGCTCGTCGATGCCACCGATGCGGCCGAGATGAGCCGTCTTGAAGCCGACTATCGCGAAAATATCGGCCAAGTTAAAGATCGTATGGCAAGCGCGTCCACTCTAGCCGCCGGAGATTTGGACGAGCTTCTCAAGGCGTTTTATGCGAAGTTTGACGCCTGGGCCGCAGGAAGCGACAGAGTCGTAGCCCTTACTAACGAAATGTCCGCGCAGCTTCAGGCATATGCCAAGACCGGTCAGGCTCTTCAGGAACTCTTTGCGAGCACACGCGGAAGCATCGACGCTCTTGTAACAATATTGGAAGCGCGCATTCCCGAGATGCAGAAAGACATGGAGGCCAAGGTGGCCGACGCGGAAGAAAAGAACGTCGTAACCCAGCAGTCCATGCGCAGCTCCACGATGCTGTTTTTGATTCTTTCGATACTTGTGGCCGTGATGGTCGTTGTTCCCGTCGTCGTGACGGCCCGCAAGATTCTGCGCGTCATGACAACAGCAGTAAACGACCTTGCTTCCGCGAGCGAGCAGGTAAACGCCGCGTCGAATGAGCTTGCCAACGCGAGCACCCACCTTGCGCAAGGCGCCTCGGAACAGGCCGCGAGCATGGAGGAAACGATGTCATCGCTCGACGAACTCTCGTCCATCACCAAGCAGAATTCCGACAGCGCCAATCAGGCAAGCAGCGGAGTACGCAGCAGCATCGACGCCAGCGACCGCGGGCGCCAGTCCATGCACAAGATGCTCGACACTATGAACCGCATCAAAGAGTCCTCCGAGCAGACGGCGCAAATTGTCAAAAGCATCGACGACATCGCCTTTCAGACAAACATTCTCGCCCTCAACGCAGCCGTCGAGGCCGCAAGGGCAGGGGATGCCGGACGCGGCTTCGCCGTCGTGGCCGAAGAGGTGCGAATGCTCGCCCACCGCAGTGCCGAGGCTGCCAAAGCCAGTACGGTCAAGGTGCAGGACGCCCGCCAGAGGACGGAAGAGGGCGTTCGTGTGACGCAGGAACTGAACGAGATACTCGACATGGTGAACGAGAACGTGAGCGGAGTCTCCACCATGGTGCAACAGGTGGCCATGTCCTCGCAGGAACAGACGATAGGCATCGACCGCATTGCGGGAGCTGCAAGGCAGGTCGAAACCCTCGGGCAGAGCACGGCTGCCAACGCCGAAGAAACCGCCTCCGCCAGTGAGGAACTTGCCTCGCAGAGTGAGGTATTGGGCGGCATCGTGCGGGAGCTTAACGTGTTCATTCACGGTAAAGCCGAGTCCGGGGAGCCTTCCCGCAGCCGCGTGCACGCCTCTGCTCCGCACACAGCGCACATGAGGCCGACAGCCTCGGACAAGCGGATGCTCTCCCTTCACAGATAGGGAGCGCAGCTAATCTAGGTTCTGGAAAAATCCCGCAGGCATATCCCAAAGGCCCCGTCACGGAACAGTGGCGCGGGCCTTTTGCTTGTTATACTTACAAGGCCAGTGAGTTAACACACTTGTTTACTCGGTTTGCCCCGACGAGTTTTTTTTCAAAGGTCGAGACTTGCAACTGGCGCATCAAGGGGGGATAACTCCCTTATGGACCTTTTTCTATTGGACAATATGTATTAGAGTTTCTTAAGGTCCGCAGTTTTACCATTAGGAATTGCTATGGCTATCCAGCGTAAACTTCTCGAAGAACTAGAAAACCGCCGCAAGGCCGCCCTCGCAGGCGGTGGCGAAAAGAAGACCAAGGCCCGTCACGAGAAGGGCCAGCTCACCGCCCGCGAGCGCATCGACGCCCTCTATGAGGCCGACACGTTCCAGGAGTTCGGCATGCACGCCGACCACGCCTGCACGAACTTCGGCCTTCAGGACCGCTCTATGCCCGGCGACGGCGTTGTAACCGGTACCGGCATGGTCGATGGCCGCCCCGTGGCCACATTCGCGCACGACTTCACAGTCGGCGGCGCCGCCCTCGGGCGCATTCAGGCCAAGAAGGTCGTTGACCTCATGCAGTACGCCGTCGAGACCGGTATGCCCGTCATCGGCATCAACGACTCGGGAGGAGCGCGCATTCAGGAAGGCGTGGACAGCCTCTCCGGCTACGGCCAGATTTTCTTCCAGAACGTGCTTCTTTCCGGCGTAGTGCCGCAAGTCTCCATCATCGCAGGCCCCTGCGCCGGTGGTGCAGTGTATTCGCCAGCCCTTTGCGACTTCCTCATCATGGTGCGCAACAAGGCAACGAACATGTTCATCTGCGGCCCGTCCGTCATTCAGGCAGCCACTGGTGAAAACGCCAAGCTGGAGCAGTTCGCTTCCGCCGACGCGCACGCCAGCGTATCGGGCAACATCCACCTCATTGCCAACGACGACGCGCACGCGGTGGAGCTTGCCAAGAAGCTCCTCAGCTACCTGCCCAGCAACAACCTTCAGGAACCCCCGCACAAGCCCACGCCCGCGATCACCGTCGCCCGCGACGAAGGCATGAACGAGCTGGTGCCCGAAGACCCCAAGAACGGCTTTGACGTAAAGAAAGTCATCGCCCGCCTCGTTGACGGAGCTGACTTCTTTGAAATACAGGCAGACTTTGCCAAGAACATCGTAACCGGCTTTGCCCGCATCGAAGGCATCGTCGTAGGCATCATCGCCAACCAGCCCGCCTTCAAGGCCGGTTGCCTGGACATCGACTCCTCCGACAAGGCAGCGCGCTTCATCCGCACCTGCAACGTTTACAACGTGCCGATCGTGAACCTCGTGGACGTGCCCGGCTTCATGCCCGGTCTTGCCCAGGAGCGCGGCGGCATCATCCGCCACGGTGCCAAGATGCTCTTTGCCTACGCAAGCGCCAGCGTGCCGAAGATCACCGTCATCATGCGCAAAGCCTACGGCGGCGCTTATCTTGCCATGTGTTCCGCAGACATGGGCGCGGACATGGTCTTCGCCTGGCCGAGCGCGGAAATCGCCGTCATGGGCGCAGAAGGCGCGGTCAAAGTTCTCTACAAGGACGAGCTTGAAAAAGCCGAAGACCCCGCAAAGCTCAACGCCGAGTTCGTCGAAGACTACAAGGCCAAATTCGCCTCGCCCTATCAGGCGGCCAAGCTCGCCATGGTTACCGATGTAATCGAACCGGCCATGACACGCCCCGTCGTCGCGATGGCGCTTCGCAACACACTGTCCAAGCGCGTGACCCGTCCGGGCAAGAAGCACGGCAATATCCCGCTCTAGAGCCGGACCGCATCAAACGCAGCCGCAGTCCGATTTAATAAAAATAACATACAGGCCGGTTTGCCTTCAGGCAAAGCGAAGAGATTGTAGAAAGACTGGATGTTTCTTCAGTTTTCTTCTCTTTCCGTTGACTGAACGCACAATTGTGCTCTTGTATAGAGTTTTTATATCGGGCTGCGGCGCGCGTTGCCCGAGCCAACAACATTTTTTTCTTCCTCTTAACAGGTAACTACCGTGCACTCTACATTTGTTACACAAAACGTGATCGCCGGCATCCCGCTCCATCCCTCGATGGGAGAGTCCGTGAACTTCATGTTCACCGGCTTCATCGTGGTTATCGCGGTGCTGTTTGCGATGTACATATTCATGAAGCTTCTGGGCGTGTTCTTCGCCGGCAATTCCGCCAAGGCGGCTGCTGCCAAGAAGCTTGCAGTCGTCCGCCCCGCAGCCTCGCAGGTTGCAGCCCCCGTTGCGGCGGCCCCATCTGCCGCCAACTCGCACCTTGTCGCCGTGATTGCGGCAGCGGCGCATGTCGTCCTCGGCAGCCGCGTCCGCATCGTTTCGGTTCACACCGCATCCTCCGAATGGGGAGCCGAAGGGCGCCGCCAGATTTTCGCATCCAAGCAGGTCCGCTAAGGGCCTCTTAAACGCGTATTTTTAGTAATTCCAATCAAGTTTAAACTCCAAGATTCTCTTCTACGTCCATGACCAAGAAATTGCGCATCACAGTCGAAGGCAAAGCCTACGACGTAACTGTTGAAGTTCTCGACGGCGGCGTTGCCGCTCCGGCTCCCGTTGCAGCCCCGGCTCCCGTAGCCGCTGCCGCCGCAGTCGCCGCCCCCGCGCCCGCCCCCAAGGCCGCTCCGGCCCCCGCGCCAGTCGCCGCAGGCGCCGGAAGCGTGGAAAGCCCGCTCGCAGGCAAGGTTGATTCCATCGACGTCAAGGTCGGTCAGGCTGTCAAGGAAGGCGAAAACGTCGTCACCCTCGAAGCCATGAAGATGAAGACCTACGTCACGGCCACCCACTCGGGCACAGTAACGTCCATCAACGTCAACGTTGGCGACTCGGTCGAAGAAGGCCAGAGCCTCGTCACGATCGGCTAAACGGTGCGCCGTGTGCGGCTTTGCGATACGCGCCGAACAAGGCGCAGTGCGAAAGCCGGACGGACTCTTTCAAGCTAACTGTTGCCGAACGAACGCGCCAAGAACGCGGGCGGGGCGCAACTAAAACGCCTTTAACCAGATGTTAGAACTTCTTACAGGTTTGTGGCACGAGACGGGCTTCATGTATGTCACTTGGCAGATGCTGGTGATGTGGGTGGTAGTCGGCGTGCTCTTCTATCTGGCGGTCAAAAAGGAATTCGAGCCACTCTTGCTCGTTCCGATCGCCTTCGGCGCTCTGCTCGCCAATCTTCCCTCACGCGGTCTTACAAACAAGAACGCGGCAGAGGTTGCAGCCCCGATCACGGGCACCGTCCTTTACAGCTTCGCCACCATGGGTGACGAAGTGAAGCTCGAAGGCGGAGTGCGTCTGCACCGTCCCGAGTTTGTGGGCGACCGCATGGACGAGGCCGAACTTGAGCACGTCCTCAGCGACATGGGCGGCCTGCTCTACGTCATCCGTCCCGACAGCATTGCCGAAGGAACGGAAATCAAGCCCATCGCCGGTGAACTCAACGGCCAGCCCATCCAGCTCCAAACCCGCGACTACTTTGTGTGGGCCGACGCTGCGGGTCTTGTCTGCGGACAGGACATCTCCGCCCCTGGCACCAAGGTGTACAAGGGCGAAGTGCTTCTGGACATGCACAGCGAAGGCTTCGGAGGGCTCTTCGACTTCTTCTACAAGGGCATTTCGAACGAAATCTTCCCGCCCCTCATCTTCCTGGGTGTAGGCGCGCTTACGGACTTCGGCCCCCTTATCGCGAACCCCATCACGCTGCTTCTTGGCGGCGCGGCGCAGTTCGGCGTCTTTGCCACCTTCTTTGGCGCGATCTGGATCTTCGGCTTCACATCCCATCAGGCTGCCGCAATCGGCATCATCGGTGGTGCTGACGGCCCGACCTCGATCTTCCTCTCCAACAAGCTCGCCCCCGAGCTTCTGGCCCCGATCGCCGTTGCCGCATACAGCTACATGGCTCTTGTTCCCGTCATCCAGCCGCCCATCATGCGCGCGCTGACCACGATGAAAGAGCGCAAGATACGCATGCAGAAACTGCGCGACGTGTCCAAGCTGGAGAAACTCGTTTTCGCCATCGTCGTGGCCATCCTCTGCATCCTCGTGGTGCCGGACGCCTCTGCCCTTATCGCCATGCTCATGCTGGGCAACTTCCTTCGCGAGTGCGGCGTTACAGAACGCCTTGTGAAGGCGGCGCAGAACGAGATTATCAACATCGTCACGATCTTCCTCGGAGCGAGCGTCGGCATCACAATGACCGCCGACCGCTTCCTCAAGACAGAGACGCTTGGCATTCTCGCCATGGGCATAGTGGCCTTCAGCGTATCGACTGCTGCGGGCATCATAATGGCCAAGTTCTTCAACTTCTTCCTCAAGAACAAGATCAATCCGCTTATCGGCTCCGCCGGTGTCAGCGCGGTGCCAATGGCGGCCCGCGTCAGCCAGGTGGAAGGCCAGAAGGCCGACCCGCGCAACTTCCTTCTCATGCACGCCATGGGGCCGAACGTTGCAGGCGTTATCGGAACCGCAGTCGCTGCTGGTTTCTTCATCGCCACGCTGGGCCACTAGTATCTTGAAAACAGCAAACGGACATGAATACGCCAATTGCCATAGCTTGTAGAAAGGTAATTTAGGCATATCATGCAAACTTGACGCGCGGGACGGACCTATTCTATCCCGCGCGTTTTGTTTGTTGAACGGCAGAAGAGCAGGAGAGGCGGAGCTGCTGGCCAAGCTCTACGGACGCAGTCGGTTAAACGCGTGCCAAGGAACGTCTGCGAAGAAGAACTCCCGCCGGAATCCGGCTGCCTTTCCGGTTAAAAGTTAGCTCGCCTTTGGAGTTCGTATGTTAGCGACGCTCACTAATTCAATAGCTAGAACTCTTTTTGACTAAAACTTGTGCAAGATTCCGCGTATTGAGCGGATAACACCTTTTTCGACATGCCTGTGTCGCGGCAAGTCCCTTTGCAGGCATATTTCTCTTATAGATTTACCAAATTACACCAATGAACTCTCGTTTTACAGTAATTGACAAAATGGAAGCTGGCCGCCTTATCAAGGACGGACAGACCGTAGGATTCAGCGGCTTCACCCCCGCAGGCGCGGCCAAGGCCGTGTCTCAGGGTATTGCCGCCTTTGCCAAGGAGGAGCACGCTGCAGGCCGCCCCTTCAAAATTAACGTCATAACCGGAGCCTCGACAGGCGACAGCCTCGACGGCGAACTCGCCCGCGCGGAAGCGGTCAACTGGCGCACGCCCTACCAGACCAACAACGACCTGCGCAAGGCCATCAACGAAGGCAAGGTCAAGTACTTCGACCTTCACCTCTCCGAACTGGCCCAGGAAATTCGCTACGGCTTCCTCGGCAAGGTTGACTGGGCTGTCATCGAAGCCTGCAAAGTGACCGAAGATGGCGAAATCACCCTCACGACCTCTGTCGGCGTATCGCCCACGCTCTGCCGCATGGCGGACAAGATCATCATCGAGCTTAACGACGCGCACCCCGAAGCCCTGCACGGGATGCACGACATTTACGAGCTGGACAACCCGCCCTACCGCAAGACCATTCCCATCTACAAAGTAGCGGACCGCATCGGCAGCCCCGTTGTGAAGGTGGACCCCTCGAAGATCGTCGCCATCGTCCGTACCAGCGCGCCCGACCAGAGCCGTGACTTCGCCGAAGCCGACGAAACGACGCAGCAGATTGGCCGCAACGTGGCGAAGTTCCTCGTCAGCGACATGAAGGCAGGCCGCATCCCGCCGGAGTTCCTGCCCCTGCAAAGCGGCGTGGGCAACATTGCCAACGCGCTCATGAGCGCCCTCGGCGACGATCCCGACATTCCGCCCTTCACGATGTATTCGGAAGTCATTCAGGACTCCGTCATCGACCTCATGTCCCGCGGCCGCGTGACCTTTGCCAGCGGCACCTCGCTGACTGTCACTCCGCCCGTCCTCAAGAAGGTGTACGACAACCTTGACTACTTCCGCCAGCGCATGGTCCTGCGCCCGCAGGAACTGTCGAACAACCCGGGCCTTGTCCGCCGCCTCGGCATCATCTCGATCAACACCGCCATCGAAGCGGACATATTCGGCAACGTGAACTCGACCCACATCATGGGCGACAAGATGATGAACGGCATCGGCGGCTCCGGCGACTTCACGCGCAACGCCTACATCTCCATCTTCACCTGTCCGTCCACGACCAAGAACGGCGACATCTCGACTATCGTGCCCATGGTCAGCCACCTCGACCACAACGAGCACAGCGTCAACATCATCGTCACCGAGCAGGGCATCGCCGACCTCCGCGGCAAAGACCCGACGGAGCGCGCGATGGCGATAATCAACAACTGCGCCCACCCGGACTACCGCGAACAGCTAACCGCCTACGTGCAGGCCAACGCCCGCCACGGCCACCTGCCGCAGAGCCTGCGCAACGCATTCAAGATGCACCTTCAGTTCCTCGAAACGAAGTCCATGAAGGGCGTCGTCTGGGAATAAGGCCGTCACGCAGTAGAACTCGTGTACTGCCTTCGCAAAAATCTGCAACGCGCAGGCATTGGCGAGGCAGACTTCTACCAAAACAGGACCGCAGGCGAAAGCCACGGTCCTGTTTTGTTGTGGCTAGTGTCGCCCGTAAGGCTCATAATAGCTTTCTTCCAGTGCCTTCACGCCCCCACATACGCGGAGAACGTAGCCGCGGATTCGCTCTCGCGCTAGTCCTTGGCGTTCTTTGCCTGCTGCTCATTGCCCTTGCCGGACAGTCCGTGCAGACGCTTGCCGCAAGACGCATCGCGCACGTTAGGCATGAGCAAGCTCTTGCCCGCGCAAACGCCCGCCTCGCCCTCGGGCGTGCGATAGCGACCCTCTCCGAAGGCCCGGGCCGCGACCTCTCCGCGACGGCGGGCGGCGACACCGTTGCAGGCACGGCCCAGCCCTGCTGGACACTCTGCGAAAAGGCGGACGCAAGCCGCTTCTACCTCGTGAGCGGTCAGCCCTCGGACAGCCACGTCGCGGCCACCTGTCAGATACTGCCGGAAGGCGAAGGCCAGGACGCAGTGTATGCTCCACTTGAAGAACTCGCCGATGCTGACGGACTCTCTCAAGGCCAGCTCGCGTGGTGGGCTGAAGACCTCGGCGTACTGCCCTGCACAGGCCCGTCTGACGGACGCGACGCACTTGGCCTGTATTCGGATATGGAAATAGCCCAGCGCAAAGAGGAGCTCGCTCGGTTAAGCCTGCAAATCCCCGGCCCGCCTGTTGTCTGTGACGATACTAAGCACACTGCATGGAATGCCTTCACACTATGCAACACGCTGGAAGGCGGCCTTCGCGAAGACCTATCCGCGCTCGCAAGCGAGGAAGCTGACGCATTTGCGATGCCCCCTCCCGAAAGCTGGAAGCAGTGGATGAGAAGCTCCTTCCCGCTCGACGGCAAAATGGACACGACTTCCGGCCCCGCTCTCTTTCAGCCGGCCGTCACGGAGTTTGTCCTCGCCTGCGGGCTTGGCCTCAACAACGACCAATACAGACATTCTCCCTCGCGTGTAGATTTAATTTTCACCTACATGCTCTGGGTGGAGCTGTGGAACCCCATGGCGCGTACAATCGCCACGGGCGAAAACGAAGAGGACTTGCTCGTGAAAATCAGTGGCCTGCCAAAGGTTACGACGAATACCGATCTCTCGATAGTCCTGCCCGACCCGCTGGAAGTGACGCTCGACTGTTTCTACGACATGGCACCCGGGCAGCTCCTGCTTCTGGCATCCCCCAAGGAAGGCGGCGGAACGCACAATCTTGGCGTATGGCAGGATGCTATAGGAAGCACATATCTTAACACTTTCACAAGGTATCAGGACGTCACGCTTAGCTTTTCCGCGAGCAATCCCGTAATCGAGTTTTACAAAATAGGCGACTCTGCCGGAACGCCGTTTCACACAATCAGCATCGGTCACATGGCGGCATTCACGATGAGCTACGGCAGCAGCAAGCTATTCTGCCGCTCCGCCAGTGTAGAAGGCAGCCGCGGAATGAACCGCGACGCCATCAACGCGGAAAACGGCTGGGGATTCGCATGGCACGCAAGACTAGTCGATGACGCGCCGGACGAACTCTTTCGCGAATGGGAGCCGCGCCGCGAGCTTCTTGAAATCGAACAAGACGGCGACTCGCATAACTACATCCTTGCCGACCCTTCGAAATACGCCCGTTCGGACGCCATACGCGCAGCGGACTTCTTTGCCAGCATGTATTCAAGCCCCCCGTATGGGGACCGTCACGCGCTATTGTCGGACCCTCCCGTGCGCGCGAGCCTGTCGTTTCTTTCCCTTCGCCACGCGCCGCTAGCATCGTCGAACGCATTCGCAATCGGGGCTGGGCTGGACGAAGAAGCCGACGCCATGCTCGACAGGTATTTCTTTTCCAGCCTGCCCGAAGGGGAATGGGACGGAGAAAGCGCACTGGAAAATTTCCGCATCGTTCCCGCCGGCAGCACAAAGCCCGACCGTTCGCCCGACGACGCCAGGGAACTGCTCCTTGAAGGCGGATTCAACATAAACACAGCCGACGCAAAGGCATGGGCCGCGATTCTACGCTCCTTCGCCTGCAAGGACTGGACCGCCAAAAGCGGCTCCACAACGCGCGCCACGGACCTTGAAGCCCCATTCGCCAGTATGCCATGGAGCGCGTCCCGCCCGCCAAGCCAAGCCGCTCTGGACGCCATTATCGACGCGGACCTAGACGCCCTCGACAGCGCGAAAACGCCTCTCTCCGAAAAACGCTGGCACCCCGCGTATCTTGTCGGCATCAGGGACATCGGGCCGTATGCCGACGAACTGGCAGAAGAAATCGCTAAGCGCATCGCGCTACGCGGCAGCCCATTCCATTCGCTGAAAGACTTTGCGCAAAGCCGCATACTTCAGGACGCAATCGACGCGGTCCCCGCTATAAACCGCCGCAGCGGTGCAGGGGACGGCATTCCGCGCGGCAGCCCTGCAAACGTGGACCAGAGCCTTGTCCTCTCTGCTCTTTCGCCAATACTCTTCACCCGCTCGGATTCGTTCCGCGTGCGCGTTGTGGGGCAAAGCGCGGGCGGGACGAAAGCCCGCGCCGAGGCAGTTCTGCAACGCCTGCCATACGCTGTGGGCGGCGATGCGGAGAAAAACGGCAGGCAGTTCCGCATCGTGCAGTTCCGCTGGCTTGCGGCGGGAGAGTGAACGTCGCTTGCCCGCGCTGCAAAAGTCAGTTGCCAAGAGCCTAGCTGTGAATAATGTGTGGCACGTGAACAGCAGAATCAGCAAGGAGCGGGAGGAAGCCCTTGGCTCCCTCATAGACGACGACACTCCCAGCGTTCACGACGCGCTGCTTGCCGAGTTTCGCCGTCTTGGTGAATCCGGCGTGGACATATTGCGCAACATGGCAAGCGCCGCCGACGGGGCGCGCTCCGCCGCAGCCAGCCAGATGCTCGAAGAGCTTGAAAGCGCATCGCCAAGCCTTGCGGTTATCAATTTTATAGAGCGCGGAGAGCGCGACCTCGAAACGGGCGTAAAGCTCATTTCCGCCGCCGCTCTGCCCCGCGAGGACGCGTCCTCCATCAGTCGCGTTCTGGACTCTATGGCCGCGAGGGTCGAGTCCCTCATCGAGCCGGACTCCGGCAACATGGAACGCTGCAAGGCCATCAACCGCGTCATGTTTCACGAATACTGCTTTCGCGGCATAAGCGAGATAGAGGACGAACCCGGCAGCGTTGTCATCGCCTCGGTCATCCGCAGAAGGCGCGGCTCGCCGCTCGCCTTGAGCATCGTGTACGTCCTCGTGGCAAAACGCCTGGGCGTGAATCTCGACATCGTGGACATGCCCGGCAGGGTGCTGGTTCTTTGCGGAGACAATGCTGGCGAAAACGCGCCTTTTTACGTGGACGCCTTTGAACGCGGCGCATTCCGCCACGTTGACCAGATTCTGGAAATACTGCGCAAGAACGATATTGAGCCTGAAAGAATCTGGTTCGAGCCGCTCGATGATTTGCAGGTTTTGTATCTATGCTGTCGCGTACTTGCGGCTCAGTTCGAGGAACGCGCGCACAAGACTCGTGCCGGCCTGTTCAACCGCTTTGTAAGCGCGTACGAGAAGCAGCTCGGCGGAACGCAGTGGCATCCATAGCCCCCTTTATTTGCAATGCGAAGCGAAGACGAGGAAATCAAGCTCGACGCCTCTGCCAGACCTCTGGCCGGACAGACGCTTCGGCTTGACCAGATACGCGAAAGCTCTTTCGCAGGGCTTACTGCGCTGGCTGTTCTTGGCTGGCCCATCAGGCACAGCGTCAGCCCGCAGATGCACAATGCCGCCCTTGCCGAACTGGCGCGAAAGAACGAGCGGTTCGCCAACTGGCGCTACTACCGCGTGGAGGTGGAGCCTGAAAACCTGAAGGCGGCGCTTGAACTGTTGGCCGAAAAGGGCTTCGCGGGGCTGAATCTCACCATCCCGCACAAGGTGCTGGCGCTGGAGCATGTCGAAATTGCCGAAGACGACTGGAACGGCCTTGCTTCGGGTGCGGTCAACACACTTTATCGTTTCGGAAATGGCTGGCGCGGAACGAATACCGACGGCATCGGCCTTCTGCTCGGCCTTATGGAGGCCCCCACTTACGCCTCGATACGGGGGCGGGACGTGATCTTGGTTGGCGCTGGCGGGGCCGCGCGTGCCATCGGAGCAAGCTGCCTGATTTCCGGTTGCCGCAGCCTCTACGTGGGCAACCGCAGTGCCGATCGCCTTGAGGAGCTGCTAAAGCAGCTTGAGCCGCTAAATCAGACCGGCAACCTGCACGGCTTCGACCTCAAAGACTCTCTGCATACACCCCTGCCGTCCTCGCCGGTTGTCATCAACGCGACAAGCCTCGGACTGAAACCCGACGACCCTTGCCCTCTGGATCTGGCCGCATTTGAAGCAGGCACAGTTGTTTTCGACACTACTTACGGCAAGCACCGCAGCAAGCTCGTCGAGCAGGCACAATCCTACGGCTTTGCAGCAAGTAACGGCCTTCCCATGCTTGTAAACCAAGGCGCAAAAGCCCTCGCCCTATGGACAGGCTTTGACGAAGGACTGCCGCCGGAAGTAATCGCCCGCATGTATTGCGCGGCAAGGGAAGCACTCGGCCTTTCCTGATTTATTGCCCCCCCCATCGGCCTTTTCTCCCCCACATTTCCCATATACTCCAGCCCTTACGATGAAAGACGCCTTTATCCAAATGGCCCGCGCCATGCCATGGTATTTCCCCGCCGTGGCCTTTGTTTTCGGAGCCTGCGTGGGCAGTTTCCTCAACGTATGCATTTACCGCATACCGGCTGGCAAAAGCGTCGTCCGCCCCGGGTCGCACTGCGCCTGCGGAAAGCCCATAGCCTGGTACGACAATATACCGGTACTTAGCTGGTTCATATTGCGTGGCAAGGCGCGCTGCTGCGGCAGGCCATTCAGCTTTCGCTATCCCGCAGTGGAGATTCTTACCGGTGCACTTTTTCTGGCCTGCTGGCTGCGCGCGCCAGATGTTCCAACAGCCCTGTGCTGGATGCTTTTCACCTCGCTTCTAGTCTGCGCGACTTTCGTGGACCTCGACACGATGACGATTCCCGACCGCTGCTCCGTGGGCGGCTTTGTTTTCGGCGTAATACTCTCGGCCTTTGTCCCGGGCCTGCACTCGGCGGGTAACATCCCCATGACAGGCTTTGAGTCCCTCATATCCGCCCTGCAAGGCGCGTTCATCGGAACTGCGCTTATCTATTGGATAATGATAATGGCGGAGATCGTTCTGCACCGACCGGCGATGGGCGAGGGCGATGTGAAGCTCATGGGCGCAATAGGCGCTTTCTGCGGCTGGCAGGGCGCGGTGTTCGCCCTCTTTGGCGGGGCGGTGCTCGGTACCGTGGCGATGGTGTCCTGGGCGCTTACCAAGCTGATTCTCGGCAAAGGCAAGGGCGATCTGCCAGAGGATGTCCAAAGCCCGCTCGGGGCGGACCCGGAGGCCCTTACGCAGGAAGACGAAAACTACGTTCGCGGTTACGGCGAGGGCGAAGACGATCTGCCCGAAGGAGCCTTGCCATTCGGCCCCGCGCTGGCTGGCGGAGCCTTGCTTTACACGCTTTTGGCGAGCGACTACGTGAGAGATTATTTCGGGCAGATTTCCTGGCTCTTCATGAACCACTAGCCATATGCCCAAGAACGTGATGAACCCGCTTGCCAGCTAGTGCCGGACGTGTTTTTATTCTCTGTCAGTCAACAAGTAATCTGCGTTTTCTCTCCCTTGGAGAGGTAGTTCTCAAGGCGCTATTTTAACTTTTTGATTGCACTGTATGGCCAGAAGGCTATTACGGACCTTTTCCCATCGCGTCAGATCCCGCAGGTTCTGTTATGGGTGGGGTCTAAACATTTTCAGGACTTTGCTATAACTTTTTTGGAGAGCATATGAAGCAGCTCAATCTCAAGGTATCCGCCCGCGAACAGAACGGCAGCTCCGCGTCTCATCGCATTCGCAAGAGCGGCAACATTCCCGCCGTCCTCTACGGACCCAACGGCACCCGCACCCTCGTTATCGAGAGCTCGGAGTTCCGCAAGCTCTGGAAGCAGGTGTCCGGCCGTACCGCTCTGATCGAGCTCGTCGAGGAAGGCGCGGAAAACAACGCCCTTTCCATCATTCAGGAAATCCAGCGCAACCCGCGCACGGATGACTTTGTCCACATCGACTTCAAGGAAATTCTCCGTGGTCGCGACATGTTCGCCACCATCTCCATCCACGTCAAGGGCGACGCTTATGGCGTTCGCACAGAAGGCGGCCTTATCGAACAGCACCGCCACGACGTTGCAATCCGCTGCCGTCCGCGCCACCTGCCCGAGTTCGTCGAAGTTGACGTGACCGAGATGAAGGTCGGCGATACCATCAAGGTCAAGGATCTGCCCGCTCTTGAAGGCGTGACCTACCTTGCTGACGGCGACGTTGACGTTGTAAGCTGCGTTGCCGCCAGGGTTGAAGAGGAAGCACCGGCTGCTGAAGAAGCCGCCGCCGCAGCGCCCGCCGCCGCCGCCCCCGCGAAGAAGGGCAAGTAGTCCTTCCCCGGCGTTCGCGTTATTAAGCGAACTCCAGACAAAACGGCACTGCAACACGCAGTGCCGTTTTTGCGTACCCGTCCCGAAGAGGTGCGCCACAGTCACGCGTAGAAGTGTTCTATTCCCTACATGCGCCCATACTCGGCGGCCACTGCGCTGCCCGCAATCCAGCCCGTCGTCCATGCGATATGCATGTTCCAGCCCCCCGCGATGGCGTCAATATCCAGCATCTCGCCCGCCATGAAAAGGCCCTTTTGACGCAGGCTTTGCAATGAAACAGGGTCCAGCTCCACGAGGGGCACCCCGCCGCTAGCAACCCATTCGGCCTTGTTCATTGCCCGCCCGTCAATTTTGAAACGGCTGGACACCAACTGCCCGGCCAGCGCCTGAAGCTGTGCCGCGTCCAACGCGCTCCAACGGCTCTGTGCAGGCAGCTTCATGCTCTCGACGAGCTTCTCCCACAGCTTGCGCGGCAAATCGAGCACCGCGTCCTCCATAACCGTCTTTCGCGCGTGCGACTGTTGGATCTGACGCAAGAGTTTGGTCGGCTGGCCGCGAGTGTGCCCTGCCACCCAGTTGACCTCCAAAGTCATTCGATATTGGCGCGCTGCCAGCTCGTGGCTGTATCTTGCGGCAAGCTCCAGAATTGCGGCCCCTCCGATGCCGTTGGGCAAGAGGCAGACTCCTCCGCCAGCCTCGGCGGACAATTCTGGAATGCGCGCCGTGGCCCCATCGACAGGAATTGGTGAACTGACTCGCGCGCGGGCGTCCTTACTCTGAAGCAGAACGGGACTGGGCACCCACGCCGAAGGCTCGTGTCCAAAGCTGCGCGCAAGGTTCCAGCCGCTATGTCCGGCGCGCCCGCCTGTGGCCAGAATCACAAAGTCCGAATCCAGCGAAGGGCCGCTCTTTGGCCAAATGCGGAAGCAGTCCGTCCCGCGGTTCATTTCCGCAACCGTGCAGCCTGTCACAACCTCTATGCCAAGCCGCTTGGCGTAATCGAGCAAGGTCGCCGATATTCTTTGCGCGTCCAAGCCCTCGGCAGGGAGCACGGCCCCGTTTTCGCCCACGCGGGTGCGAACGCCCATTTCGCCGAGCGATTCTCTCAATATGGACGGGGGCAGGGCCTGCACCGCTCCGTGCATGAAGTCTGCCCCGTGCGGGCAGGCGGCTGCAAAGGCGTCCGGCGAATCGTCCGAGCGGGTGAGGGCTGGCGGGTTGCGCGCATCGTTCATCCAGCGCAGGGGCTGAGACTCCCGTTCCAGAATGCAGACGTTTAACTCCGGCGCTGTCTTCGCCGCGCTAATGGCGGCAAACAATCCTGCCGGGCCGCAACCTATGACACTAAGTTTCATTATGCTAACGTATCCTATGTCCGGCTGCGCATGTGCCAAGCGCGGACTTAATTGCCCGATAAAGGCAAAGGACAAAGATGCACTAGATACGACATAAACGGTTGCCCATCTGATAGCAATGAACGATAGTTGATTTCGCGTTCCGCTGCTGTGTAAACGCCAAGCAAACCCCTAACACCGTCTAACACCATGAAAACTGCACTCGCAAGCGCCCTTATGCTTGCCTCCCCCATGCTTTGCACCGTCTTGGATGCAAGCGTTGACAGATTCATTCTTGCTAGAGAAGCCCAGTATGTTCAGAGCGACGCCACCACCGTCTCACTAGACTCTGGCAACCCCTTCGAGGCATTTTGCGATATCAAGGAAACTCCGGGTACGAGCAACTTCCGCGCAGCATACATACAAACTCCGAACGATGCTGCGCCCGAGTTGATGCAGCTGAGTACAAACGGCGGTTGGTATGTTGACAGCGATTATGGCACATTGGCAGAGCTTGAAGCGGCGATCCCATACGGTACGTATTCGGTCACACTTGTGGAGCCTTCGGTGTCCGGAACCCAATACCAGTTCAGCTTCGATTTCACAAGTGGCGATTTTCCGTCGGCACCTGTCATTAGCAACTTTGCAGCCCTCAATCCGGTCGCGGACGCTGCCTCTGAGATTACGATCAGTTGGGACGCCTGGACAGGAGGCACTGGGAACGACTTTATCTTGGTCAGCATCGAGAACGTGGTAGGTTACGAGGTCTTCACCACAGCCCTGCTCGAAGAGGGCGGCGCTCTGGACCATACGGCGACAAGCGTCAGCATTCCCGCAGGCACGCTCAAGGCCGGAATGCACTACACCGCGTACGTATCCTTTATCGCGGTTCATGAATACGTGGCCAGCGGGACTGTTCCCGCATATGCCGATACGCCCAAGATATGCGTCTCCATGTCAACGACGGAGCTCCCCATTTACTGCGACGGCACCGCCGATTTGGCCTCGATGCTAAGTGCGCATGTTCTTAACGAAAGCTCGATAAGAGTAACGCGTGCGGACGGAAATGTGTTCCCCGATCTAAGCTCCAGCAATTACTCCAGTTTTCAAGGTCTTGACTTTATCAAATACTCGGAAGACCCGAGTGCGGAAAGCAGTGTGTTTTTCAGCGGTCCTGTTGGCACGGGCCTTGATTTAAGCGAAGAGACTAGGCACATGACGGGCGGAGATTTCTATCGCGCTCTCTACTTCATGCCCGCGTCGGCGGCATATCTTCCCAACGGCACTTACAGCGTAAGATCTGGAACTGACACGTTCAGCGGGACAATTAACTACATGCCCAGCGATGCCGACGACATCGTCGTAGTCCCCACAATCGCCTGCGTCGATGGCCGCATCACGGGTATCACTTGGGAATACTACGACATTAGCTCGCAAAGCGCAGTGCCAGCGTCCAGCCTTCCCGAAGGCTCAACCGTTAGCGTGAACGCGACGATGCGAACACAGAATGGTAACGGTAACTCGATAATGATGAGGTACATTCCCGTAGAGCGTACCAGCCTTGCAGACTACAGCTCGACGTTCAGCATTTTCGATTTGCAATCCATCATCTTTGATTTGCTGGTTGGCGAAAATAACGACGGCTTCCCCGTCCTTCGCGAGACGTATTACGCTGTGGATACCGAGCACGCGAACATCTTCAACTCACTGTCTCACTACGAGCTGACCGACTGGATAGTGCCGTATGCCGACAGCGACTCGCAAAGCTGGGGCATGCTCTACGACGGGCTATACCCCTACGTTTACAGCCCAAGTCTGGACAAGCTGGCCAACGGCGGCACATACACCGGCAGCACCGACGGCTGGATGTACGTCTATCCCTGGGGCAGCATGGCGGACGGCTTCTACTATTACAGCTATGCCACTGACAAGTGGTACTGGACCAACTATTATTGGGGAGGTACCGTTTACGACTACTCGGCCAACGAAGGCACCGGTGGCTGGATAGACGTTACACCGTAACGACTCCCAAAGGGCAATTCGCCTTGTGGCAACAGGAAGAGGGCGGGACAGGCGCGGGCGGCAAGCTCCACCGGTTTCGCCCTCTTTGCGTGGCAATTTTCAGAAATCGCGGTCTGGCGCATTAGCATTCCCCATAATGTCGCTGCGGTAAATAAGCGCCGCGAATAAGTGTTTTAAGGAAAAGTGAGCGTTTGCACCTGCATTGACACACAATGTGCGTATGTTATCTTGCCCGTTTTTCTCCCTAGCTTCTCCTTGCTCCCGGTATTCAAACTCATCCCGATAATATGACAATGGCAACAGCCAACACTAACGAACAAAGCCCGTCCGGCTCTGCGAAGTACATCTATGACTTCGGCCAAAAGACCGACGGCAACGGAAAAATGAAAGCCCTGCTGGGTGGCAAAGGTGCCAACCTGGCGGAAATGGCGCGAATCGGTCTTCCGGTTCCTCCCGGTTTTACCATCACGACGGAAGTCTGCACCTGGTATTATGCCAACGGGCGCAAGTATCCCGAGTCTCTTGCACAGGGCGTGCGCGATTCCGTGGCCCTTGTCGAGGCTCAGGTAGGGCGCAAGTTCGGCGACAGCGCGGACCCGCTCCTGTTCTCGGTGCGCTCCGGCGCTCGCGAGTCGATGCCCGGCATGATGGACACGATCCTGAACCTTGGCCTGAACGACGCCGCAGTAGTGGGCCTTGCGAACAAGACGGGCAACCCCCGCTTCGCATGGGACTGCTACCGCCGCTTCATCAACATGTACGGCGACGTCGTAATGGGCGTGCAGTCCCGCACAGAGCACGAGCACGAGCCTTTTGACGCCGTGATGAGCACCCTCAAGAAGGAGTGCGGCGCGGTGCAGGACAACGACCTTTCAACCGAAAACCTTCAGGAACTGGTCCGCCGCTACAAGGCCCTCATCATCGAGCGCACAGGCAGCGCCTTCCCCGAAGACCCCTACACGCAGCTCTGGGGAGCAGTGGGTGCGGTGTTCGGCAGCTGGAACAACGACCGCGCCAAGGTCTATCGCCAGAAATACAACATCCCCGCCGAATGGGGCACAGCCGTCAATATCCAGACGATGGTGTTCGGCAACAAGGGCGACACGAGCGCCACAGGCGTAGCCTTCACCCGCGACCCTGCCAACGGCACCAAGGTTTTCTACGGCGAATACCTCGTCAACGCGCAGGGCGAGGACGTCGTCGCCGGCATCCGCACGCCCAAGCCCATCGCGGCTATGGCCGACGAAATGCCCGCGAGCCACGCCGAGCTTGAAAAAGTCCGTGCACGCCTGGAAGAGCACTTCCGCGACATGCAGGACTTCGAGTTCACAATCGAGGAAGGCAAGCTCTACATGCTCCAGACGCGCAACGGCAAGCGCACCGGCCTTGCCGCCGTCCGCATCGCCTTCGAAATGGTTGAGGAAGGCCTCATCGACCAGCGCACGGCTGTGACGCGCATCCCTGCCGACTCCATTACGAGCCTTCTGGCCCCCACCTTTGACGACAAGGCCCGCAATAAGGCCGTCAAGATGTCCAAGGGCCTGCCAGCAGGCCCGGGTGCAGCCACGGGACGCATCTGCTTCTCTGCCAGTGCAGCCGAAGCCCGCGCCAAGGCTGGTGACAAGGTAATCCTCTGCCGCGTCGAGACAACGCCCGAAGACCTTCGCGGCATGATCGCCGCCGAAGGCATCCTCACAAGCCGCGGCGGTGTATCGAGCCACGCAGCTCTTGTTGCCCGCCAGATGGGCAAGGTATGCGTATGCGGCGCACACGAAGTCGTTATCGACTACGCGCACGCCACGCTAACCGTCGGCAAGGAAGTCCTATCCAACGGCGACTACATCTCCATCGACGGCACTACGGGCGAAATCTTCAAAGGCCGCGTAAACACCGCTCCCAGCGAAGTTACGCAGGTGCTCGAAGGCCGCTTGGCTGCCGAAAAGAGCCACACCTACGGCATATTCGCCGCCATCATGGGCTGGGCCGACCAATACCGCCGCCTCGACGTGCGTGCCAATGCCGACTCGCCCGGACAGGCCACAGCGGCCATATCCCTCGGCGCACAAGGCATCGGCCTTTGCCGCACAGAGCACATGTTCTTTGAAGGCGACCGCATCGACTCGATGCGCGAGATGATTCTCGCCAGCGACGCCACGGAGCGTTCCGCAGCCCTCGACAAGCTGCTCCCTTACCAGAGGGACGACTTCTACGGCATCTTCAAGGCAATGGGAGGCCGTCCGGTGACAATTCGCCTGCTCGACCCGCCGCTGCACGAGTTCCTGCCCCACGACAGCGCCGCGCGCAACGCCCTCGCCGAAAAGCTCCACATGAGCACAGAGGTGATTGCCGACCGCGTGAACGCACTGCACGAGCAGAACCCGATGCTCGGCCACCGCGGCTGCCGCCTCGGCGTCACCTACCCGGAAATAACCCGTATGCAGGCCCGCGCCATCTTTGAAGCTGCCGCCCAGTGTGTAAAGGAAGGCGCCGCGCTGGAAGTGGAAGTAATGGTGCCGCTTATCGCCTTTGAGAAGGAGCTGGCCGACCAGGCAAGCCTCATTCATGCCGTGGCCGCGGACGTGATGGCAGAGCAGGGCGTCAAGTTCGACTACCTTGTTGGCTCGATGATCGAAGTGCCGCGTGCGGCACTCCGCGCGGGCAACATAGCCCGTCAGGCCCAGTTCTTCAGCTTCGGCACGAACGACCTGACCCAGACGACGCTCGGCATGAGCCGCGACGACATGGGCAGCTTCCTGCCCGACTATCAGGACAAGGAGATTCTCAACTCCAACCCATTCGCCAGCATCGACGTTGGCGGCGTGGGCCAGCTCGTGGAAATGGGCGTTGACCGCGCGCGTGCGACCAACCCTAAGATCAAGCTCGGCATCTGCGGCGAACACGGCGGAGATCCCCTCAGCATCTTCTTCTTCGATGAAGTTGGCCTCGACTACGTCTCCTGCTCGCCCCCGCGCGTTCCCGTTGCCCGCCTCGCGGCGGCACAGGCTGCGCTAAAGCGCGAAGCGGCAAGCATCGCGGCAAAGTAGGCATCGCAGCTAAAAACGCGTGAAGCATTGCGGAACCTGTCAGCACAGGCTCTCGTAAATGCCGGATAGCGCGCTAGACAGGGCCGCATGGAGCGGCAAGGGCCACACGCCCCAAGCTCCAGCGGCCTTTGTCATGCCCGTTTTATTGCCAGCCGCTTGCCGGATGGCTTTCATTTCACCGCGCGTATTGAAGTCGGAGTCAGTCCTACCTATGTTTTGCTGTCAATGAATGATGGAACGCAGCGCGACGGAAAATGTCGTTCTTGGAAAGACACCATGCGAAAGACAACAATCTCCATTCTCTTCGCGGTCCTGGCCGGTGCACTCACCGTGTGCGCCAAAAGCGACAAGCAGGACCAGAACCTTAGTTCCGCGCCGATAAGCACAGAAGCCTTCGCGCTGGACAATACGCCCATTGACCGCAGCAACACGCACCAGTACACGAGCTACGCCTCGATGCTTGAGAAAGTGACTCCCTCGGTCGTCACCGTATCGACCAGCAGTGTCGTACGCGTCATGCGCAATCGCGGCGACCCGATGCTCGACATGATGCGTCGCCTCTACGGAATGCCGGTGCCCGAAGGCTCCAATTCCGCCCCCGTGGAAGAAGAACGCAAGGTTCCCAACGGGCTAGGTTCGGGAGTCATAATCTCCAAGGACGGCTACATACTTACGAACAACCACGTAATCAGTGACCAGTCCGGCGACGCGGCGGACGAGATTACAGTAACGCTTCTTGACGGGCGGGAGTTCACCGCGACGCTCGTCGGGCGCGACCCGCAGACAGACGTGGCCCTGCTCAAAATAGATGCGCAGGAGCTGCCCGCCGTTCCCATGGCCAACAGCGACAACCTGAAAGTTGGCGACATAGTCTTTGCCGTGGGTAACCCGATGGGGCTTTCGCAAACGGTCACGATGGGCATAGTATCCGCCGTTGGCCGCTCGCGCCTCGGCCTCTTGGGCGAACGCGGTTACGAGGACTTTATTCAGACCGACGCCTCCATCAACCCGGGCAACTCCGGCGGCGCTCTCGTTGACGCAAGCGGGCGCCTTGTGGGCATAAACACGGCGATTCTGTCCCGCTCCGGCGGCAGCATCGGCATAGGCTTTGCAATCCCCAGCAGCATGGCCAGCTCCATAGCTCTCAGCCTCGTGGAAAGCGGCAAGGTGGACCGCGGCTTTCTTGGCGTAACAATTCGCAGTATGGACCCGATGCTGGCCGAGTCCTTCGGCATAGAAGGCGGCAAGGGCACGCTTGTCGAAGGCGTGCAGGAAGGCTCCCCCGCTGAAGCGGCAGGCATAAAGCGCGGCGACGTCATCGTAAAAATCGACGGCAGACCCGTCACCAACGACGCGGAGCTGCGCATATACGTCTCGCAGAAAAAGCCCGGTACGGTAATCAACATAGGCTACATTCGCGACGGCGAGGCGGGCGAAAGCGATGTCACGCTCGGCAGTCTTGATTCCACATCCATTGCGGCGAACGCGGGAGAGAACATCTTTGAAGGCGTGCGCGTGCAGAACGCGGATGAAGAGGCTGTAAAGCAGTTCGGCCTTGGCGGCACAGGCGGCGTAGTCGTCGCCGAGGTTAAGGCGGATTCGCCCTTCAGCCGTGTGTTCATCCCGGGAATGCAGATTCTGGAAATCAACGACAGGCCCGTTACAAGCATTGCAGACGCGGCTAAGCTCTTGAAAAAGGGGGCCGTAAATCGCCTCTGGGTTACTTTCCGCGGGCAGACCCGTTACTTGGCAATACGCGTGCCATAGCGCGGGCTAGAGCATTTTGCAGTTACTTGGACTCACCCGATAAGGTTCCCTGGGGGACCTTATCCTGCGGACGGGTGCTGGAAGAGTTCCGTCTGCGTTTCGCGTACAGGCAGGGGCCCGTCCCAGCCTTGTCCGCAAAGCCTTGCCGGTTCCTCTCCCATCATCCCGTCGGTCAAGTCCATCTAACTGCAAAATGCTCTAAACAAACACTTTTTCAGCCAAGGGCCGCCCATCGTGGGCGGTCTTTGTGTTTATGGCGCGAACGCAAAGGGGTTCATTTGGCCCGCAGGACTTCTTTCTTGCCGGAACAGGCTTGTCATTTATTATCAAAGGTATTCCATACTCTTAGAGGTTTTCGCATCCCCAGCCCGTTCAGGACCATATACCACTCAAATACTTGTTATCATGCCGCTACCTGACTTTTCCAACGAGGGCCTGATTGATCGTGATCAGTTTGAAATGCTTGTCGCAACCGGGGAGGACGATGCCTCTGGTATGCTTGTCGAGCTGCTAGATCTGTACACCGGCGAGGCTGAACCAAAGTTTGTCGAGCTTTACGAAGCCGCGGCTGAGGTGGACAGGCACAAGTGCAACCGCATTGCGCACGCGCTTGCCGGTGCCAGCGCGAACCTCGGACTCTTGCGTCTCTCGCACGTATGCCGCGCTTACGAGCAGGGCGCCCGTGGAGACATGTCCAAGGAAGACCTGCACGACGGTGCCGAAGCGATAGAGAAGCTCTACCACATTTCCGTCGCGGAGATGAAGGTAGAGATTTCCAAGCTGGGCTAGTTTTTCCCACTATTGAGGAATGCCACAAAGCGAAAGCTCCATTTCGGTGCTTCTGGAAGAGTTGCGCCATTTTGATGCTTTCGGCTCCGGAAGCGTGGAAGAGCGTGAGGTCTTGCCCGAGGGCGGGGCGGCGATTCCACGCTTTGTCAACGAGTTCTGGACCTCGCGCCAGAGACAGGCCAATTCCCTGCACGAACTCTCTTACCGTGCCTGCTTCAAGCCCCAGTTGCCCCGCTTTTTTATTGATAGACTGACAAACGCCGGAGACATCGTTTACGACCCCTTCATGGGGCGGGGCACGACGCCTCTTGAGGCCGCCCTTTGCGGGCGCATTCCCTGGGGCGCGGACATTAACCCACTGAGCGCAATCATGCTCGCCCCGCGTTTATGCCCGCCGCCGCTTGACGCCGTGGAGGAGCGCCTTGCGTCTTTGGATCTTGAAAGCCCTGCGCATAGCGAGTCTGAAGAGCTGTTGACCTTCTTTCACCCAGCCACGCTAAGGGCAATATGCCGTTTGCGGGAGTATCTCCTGGGTAAGGGCGACGCCGTGGACGCTGTTGATGCGTGGATTCGCATGGTGGCCCTCAACAGACTCACGGGGCATTCGAGCGGCTTTTTCTCCGTCTATACTCTTCCGCCCAATCAGGCCACTTCCGTAAAAGCGCAGCAGAGAATCAATTCCAAGCGTGGGCAAGTGCCGCCCCTGCGCGATGTGCGCTCCATAATCATGCGCAAGAGCCGCACTCTTCTCTCGTCCTTCAAGGACAGCGCGGACACTTTGGAACTGTTGCGCGAAAGCGGCTCCAAGGCGCGGCTAGTCTCGGCAGGCGCGGAGGGATTGCCGCCCCTTCCCGCCGGCAAGGTGAAGCTCGTAGTCACATCTCCGCCCTTTCTGGACGTGGTCGATTACGCGGGCGACAACTGGATGCGAGGCTGGTTCTGCGGCATGGACACTGCAAAGGTTCCGATCACGATGCTGCGCAAGCAGGAACAGTGGGAGGCATTTGTAGAGCGCAGCCTTGGCGTAATGAAGGAGCTGCTCAGCGAAAGCGGCCATATAGCCTTTGAGGTCGGAGAGGTGCGCAAGGGCAGTGTGCCCTTGGAAAAGTCCGTCTTGGCCGCAGGGCAAAGGGCGGGACTTAGGCCGGAACTTGTGTTGATAAACAGTCAGGACTTCACCAAGACGGCCAATTGCTGGGGCGTAAGCAACAACAGCGGCGGCACAAATACCAACCGCATAGTCCTTTTCAGCAAAAAGGGATAGGTCTGGTTAGGGAGTGTTTGGAAATTGGCGGACCGAGGAGGCAGGATGTATTTTCGAGGGAAAAACCGTAACGTGAGGCGAGGTGAATCGGGAT
>JAFGLA010000084.1 GCA_016928295.1 Opitutales bacterium | reverse complement strand
GTTCAACGATCCTGTTCTTGAGCAGCTAATTACGCAAGGACTTGAAAACAGCCCCGACATCCGCACGGCGGTATCCCGTGTCGCCGAGGCACGCGCGCAGAAAAACGTCACCCGCTCCGCTCTCCTTCCAAGCGTGGATGCAAGCGTGGGAGCAGGCGAAAGCCACACGCGAGACCGCAGAACGGACAAAAGCGAAAGCTCCAGCAGCTTCACATCCTCACTGGACGCAAGCTGGGAGCTGGACCTGTTCGGCAGGCTGAGGCTGGAACTGGACGCATCCAAGGCCACTCTCGCGGCGACGGAAGAAGACTTCCGCGCCATGCAGGTGAGCCTGTCGGCGGAAATTGCCACTGCTTACGCCTCGCTCCGCGCCTACGAACTGGAATACGAGATTACAAAACGCAACCTGGCCATTCAGGAAGAGACACTGGAGCTTACACGCTTCAAGGCCGAGTCCGGCGATGTAAGTGAATTTGACGTGCAAAGCGCCATCGCATCCATCGAACAAACGCGGGCCAACCTGCCGACGCTTGAGCACAACATGACGACAAGCCGCAACCAGATTGCCACCCTGGTAGGCAGAACTCCCGGGGAACTCGACGCACTGCTCGGGCACTCGTCCACAATCCCGAACGCTCCGACGCAAATATCGACAGGCATTCCTGCTGAAACGCTAGCACAGAGGCCGGACGTTCGCTCCGCGCAGTACAGCGTCATGGCCGCAATTTCCAAAATGAAGGCCAGCGAGCGCGAACGCCTGCCCTCTCTTAGATTAAGCGGCTCCATAGGGACCAACGCCTACGACGCTGGCGGCTTCTTCGACCCGGCGCAAATCGTGTCCAGCGCGCTGGCAAGCCTAAGCGCACCCATTTTCGACGCTGGCAACATCCGTCAGCAAATTGAAACCAGTCGGGAACAGGCCAAGCAAGCGATTTACGCATATGAGTCCGTCTTGCTTTCGGCGCTATCGGACGTGGAAAACGCACTAAGTTACGACAAGAGCAGCAAGAGCAAGCTGGCCTCGCTAGACAAGGCAGTAGCAGCGTCTGCACAAGCTCACGAACTGGCAAAAATCCAGTATGAGGCAGGCAGTGTTGACATAACCACTCTTCTCTCCGCGGAAAGCAGCCTCCTGTCCGCGCAGACCCAGCAGGCCAGCGCACGTCAGAACATGGCCGCGGCACAGATACAGCTATTCAAAGCTCTTGGCGGAGGCTGGACACAGGAGATCCCATAAGACAGGACACTCACGCTCACCAAGATAAACAAGCAACATTTTACATTTCCAATAAGATGAAAAAAGAATCAGAAAAAGCTCTTGCCGCCATCATCAAAGCCGCTGGGACAAGCCCTTCGTCAAGGCTTCGCAAGCGGGTAGGCTTGGGATTAATAGCCCTTGTCGTAGTGATTGCGCTCGCACGCACCAGCATGGCTGGCAACGAGCCGCCGCCGCCTTCTTTCGAGACTACGCCTTTGAAGCGCGGGGAAATATCTCTGGTCATCACGGCCACGGGCAATCTGGAGCCAACAGACGAAGTCACCGTCGGCAGCGAGCTTTCGGGCACCGTTCTTGAGGTTTACGTGGACACAAACAGTATCGTTCACAAAGGCGATCCGCTGGCCAAGCTGGACACGAGTATTCTAGAGCAGGAAATCCTATCAAGCCGTGCCAACCTCCTGTCCGCAAAGGCGAGTGTTGCGCAGGCGCAGGCAACTCTGGTCGAGGCTGAAGCCACGCTCGCGAGGGCAGAAAAGTTGCGAGAGCTTAGCAATGGCCGCCTGCCATCTCAGGCAGACTTCGACAGCGCGACAGCCACGGCCTTGCGCGCAAAGGCCGACTTACAGGCCGCAGAGGCAAAGGTCAGCGTGGCCGAGGCAACGCTAAGTATCAACGAGAGAGACCTTGAAAAGGCGATCATAAGCTCCCCGATAGACGGCATTGTGCTATCGCGTGATATTGAGCCTGGCCAGACGGTCGCTGCCAGCTTCACCGCGCCCGAGCTATTTGTCATAGCCCAGAGTTTGGAGCATATGAAGCTGATCGTCACTGTTGCCGAGGCGGACATTGGCCGACTTCAGGCCGGTCAAAAAGCCAGTTTCACAGTGGACGCATGGCCGGGCCGCGTTTACACGGCGGATGTGCTCAAGGTGGCCTACGGGTCCACGGTTACGGACAACGTCGTTACCTACGAGACAGAAATGGGCGTTGAAAACAGCGACATGAGTCTGCGCCCGGGGATGACGGCGACTGCCGACATAGAAGTGGCAAGCAGTGAGGATGCCTTCATCGTTCCGGCCACGGCTTTGCGCTACGAACCCAAGGCACCGGACAGCGCGAGCGTGGAACAGAAAAAAAGCTTCATGCAGAGCATCGTCCCCATGCCACCACGCATGAGACAGCCCGGGCACAACAACGGCGAAGGCGTGGAAAAGCTGAAGGCTGGCAGCTCGCGAATTTGGGTGCTCAAGGACGGGATTCCACAGCCGGTCATGGTAAAGACGGGGCTTAGCGAAGGGGCAAACATCGAGATTATGGGCGAAGAACTATCCGATGGGATGCAGATAATCATCAGGGAGAAATAAGGCCATGCCGGAAAAGGAACTTATCAGGCTGTCCGGCCTTTCAAAAACCTACGGGCAGGGAGACGCCGCCTTTCAGGCACTCAAGGGTATAGACCTGTCCATCAACGTCGGCGAATTCGTTGCCGTGATGGGGCACAGCGGCTCGGGAAAGTCCACTCTGATGAACATTCTCGGCTGTCTGGACACCCCGACAAGCGGTGTCTATGCCTACGAGAACATAGAAGTTCAAAAGCTGGGCCCCAACCAACGCTCAATGCTCCGGCGGCACGCACTGGGCTTCATATTTCAGGGCTTCAACCTTCTTGCCCGCACAAGCGCACTGGAAAACGTGGAGCTTCCACTACTATACCGGGGTTTGACGCGCAGCAAGAGGCACGAAATGGCCACGGAGGCCCTTCGCTCTGTCGGCCTTCCAGACAAGCTCAGGAACAAGCCATCGGAGCTTTCCGGCGGGCAGCAGCAGAGAGTCGCCATCGCGCGAGCCATTGTTACAAATCCGCTGACTCTTTTTGCGGACGAACCTACTGGCAACCTGGACTCTTCCACAACGCACGAGGTCATGATGTTGCTTACGCAGCTAAACAAGGAAAAGGGAATCACCATTCTCATGGTGACGCATGAAGACGATGTCGCCGCATATGCGGACCGCATAGTCCGCCTGTCCGACGGACACGTCCTGTCCGACACAATCAACAACAAAGCTGACCGCAAATGATCTGGAACGCCTTTTTAATTGCACTGCGTGAAATACGGCGAAACCTGACGCGCGCCTTCTTGACCGTGCTGGGAGTAATCATCGGCGTGGCCTCGGTCATCACGATGGTGACGCTTGGCGACGGCACGACCAAGGCCCTTCAGCAGCAAATCTCCAGCCTCGGCAGCAACATGCTCATGCTGCGCCCGGGCATGGGCTTCGGCCCTCGCTCTTCGTCGGCTGGCGTGCCCAATTTCACCCTTGATGACGTTACCGCAATACGGGAGCAGATTACAAACATCACGGCGGTCGCGCCCGTAAGCAGCAGCCAGATGGGCACCATTTACATGCAGGAGGCCCGCAGCAGCAGCATCACGGGCACCACATTGGAGTATTTCAGCATCAACAACTGGACTCTCGCAGAAGGGCGCTACTTTAACGACAGCGAAACCGTCTCCGGCGCAGCCGTAGGCGTGATAGGAGACACTGTCAAAAAAGAGCTGTTCGACGACGAGAACCCCATAGGGAAAAAGATTCGCGTTGGCAGCGCGGTCATAGAGGTCATCGGCCTTCTCAAAGCCAAGGGACAGGTCGGCATGGGCGATCAGGACGACTGCATCATCGTACCCATCAACACCATACAACGCCGCATTGCAGGGCGCACATCCACGCACGACATAGGCATGATTTGCATTTCCGCAGAGGAAGGTTCCGACAGCGACAAACTCGTTGCGGACATCAGCTCCCTCATGCGGCAAAGGCGCAACCTTCAGCCCAATCAGGACAACGACTTCAACGTTTTCGACACTCGCCAGATTTCAGACACTCTCAGCTCGTCCACCAAGACAATGACGACGCTGCTGGCCGCAGTGGCTGGCGTAAGCCTGCTTGTGGGCGGCATAGGAATCATGAACATCATGCTCGTAAGCGTGACGGAGCGCACTCGCGAAATCGGCATCCGTCTGTCCATCGGGGCAATGGCGAGCGAAGTACTGCTTCAGTTCCTTGTCGAGGCCATCACGCTGTCCTGCATCGGCGGCATTGTTGGCATACTGCTCGCGCTTCTGATATGCCTCGGACTTTCGCAGTTGATAGGCATTCCATTTGAGTTCAACACGCAGATTAATATGATTTCATTCATATTTTCCGCCACAATCGGCGTATTGTTCGGCTACGCCCCCGCAAGGCGCGCCTCTCAACTCGACCCGATAGAAGCCCTGCGCCACGAGTAAGCCAGAGGGCACGCCCCTATTGGGATAACACACACTACACAGAAAAATGCGCCTGCTCGTAATCGAAGACGACTCCGCCATCCAGCGCAGCCTCGCAGAAAGCCTGCGCGAGGAGAGTTACGCCGTGGACGTGGCAGACGATGGCGAGAGCGGCCTTTTCAAGGCATTAAGCACGGCCTATGACTGCATTATTCTGGATGTAATGCTTCCCAAGCTCAACGGTTGGGAGGTTTTGGCAAAGCTGCGTGAAAAGGCGGCAACACCCGTGTTGATGCTTACGGCTCTTGGCTCGACAGAGCAGCGGGTCAAGGGCCTTGACAGCGGGGCTGACGACTACCTGCCAAAGCCTTTCGAGCTGGACGAGCTGTTCGCCCGCGTAAGGGCGTTAATACGGCGCGCTTCGGGTCAAACGCATTCCGTGATGCAGATTCGGGAGCTGACTCTGGACACAGTGGCGCGGCGGGTGCAGGTGGCGGGAAACGAGATCACCCTCACAGCGCGCGAGTACGTGCTTCTGGAATACTTCCTCCTGCATCGCGGGCAGGTCGTAAGCCGCAGCGACTTGTACGAGCATCTCTTCGACGAGGATGACGACAGCATGTCCAACCTGCTGGACGTGCACATTTCAAACCTGCGCCGCAAAATCGGTCACGAATTCATAGTCACCCATCGCGGACACGGATACAGCATTCAATGAGATCTCCCCTGCATTCCATCCGTTGGCGTCTTCAGGTCTGGCATGGCCTGCTGCTCTTGTTTGTGCTTATGGCGTTTTGCTTCACGGCATTGCGTATGGCACAAAACGACCATATTCGACGCATAGACCGAGACTTGGTGGACAAGGAGCGAGAGAGCTTCCACATTTTACAACGGAGCCTTTCTTCCGATGACGAACAAGAACCGCCGATCCCGCCGGAGCTTATGTTCAAAATCCTGCGCGAGGATAAACCCGAAGTATGGCAAGAGTTTTCATCTGCGTATCAAAACAGCGACCCGGGTTACGTTTATTTCAGCCTAAGAGAAACCGACGGCACTGTACTTTTGCAAACTCCGAACACGCCGGAGATTAGCGACATTCCGACCGCGCCGCGGCAGGGCTTCAGAGAGGAAATCCGATCCGTTGGCAACAGGCGGGAGATAGTGAAAAGCACCTGGCATGGAGTGTGTTTCATCGTGGGGAAAGACATCAGCCACGAGCTGGCGGAGATGCGGAACTTCAGAACAAGGCTTTTTCTGACGGGGCTGGGCGTATGGCTAGTCAGTCTTGTTGGCGGATGGATGCTTGCGGGGCGGACATTGAAGCCTATTACGACGATCAGCAACACCGCCTCACGCATCGCGGAGGGCAACCTTGAGGAGCGCATCGACGCCACCGGCAACAGCGAGCTGGACGAACTGGCGCGCGTGCTGAACCTGACGTTCGACCGCTTGCACGCTGCGTTCAACAGGCAGAAACGCTTCACTGCGGACGCTTCGCACGAGCTTCGCACCCCAGTCACCGCACTTCTTACGGAATCTGAACGCATACTTCGCCGCGAGCGCAGTGCCGAGGATTACCGCGCTGCGCTCAGGGTGTGTCACGATAGCGGGCGCCGCATGAGCCAGCTTATCGAGGCCTTGTTGCTGCTTTCTCGGCAGGAGAGCACCGCGATCAAGGCAGACGCCTGCGAAATGAGCGCAATAGTGCACGATGTAGTGGAACAGCTCGCGCCAATGGCAGATGAGCGCAAGGTCGCGGTCCACTGCTCCGCCCCGCCTTCGCCATGCATGGGTGACGCGGCTGCGCTATCCATACTTGTGCGCAACCTCGTGGCCAACGCGATTTGCCATAATCGTGAAGGAGGCTGCGTATGGGTTAACTGCCATAGCGGGAACGGCTCGTGCCTGATCACGGTAAAAGACGACGGCCCGGGCATTTCGGAAGACGATTTGCCGCATATTTTCGAGCGTTTCTACCGGGCGGACAAGGCACGTACCGGCGCTTCCGGCCATACGGGCCTGGGCCTTGCGATAGCAAAAGCCATCGTCCAAAAGCACAACGGTTCGCTGAACGCAGAGAGCACGCCGGGCAAGGGGGCCTGCTTTAGCGTGACGATACCGACAAGCGCGACTTGATGCGTAATCAACCTAAACAAGTGCTTGGGCCTGAATCTTCAGTAGCTCCGCGATTCCGAAGGTTGCCATTTCAGCCATTTCGTCCACTTGCGAACGTTCGAATGTGGCTTCTTCGCCCGAGCAGGAGAACTCCACGAATCGGCCAGACGCTGTCATCACAACGTTGGAATCCACACTCGCCGCGCTGTCCTCGGAATATGCAAGGTCGAGCAATACGCGCTCGTCCACGATTCCCACACTAACGGCTGCCACAGCCTCGCTGAACGGGTTTTCCTTGATAAGGCCCTGAGCGAGCATTTTGCGAACGGCAAGCTGAGCCGCCACGTAGGCGCCGGTGATTGACGCCGTGCGCGTTCCTCCGTCGGCCTGCAATACGTCGCAGTCAATCCAGAGCGTGTATCCGGGGAGCTTGGAAAGATCGCATACCGCACGCATGGCGCGCCCGATAAGGCGTTGAATCTCGACAGAACGGCCGTCCTGTTTGCCCTTGCCGACGTCTCGCGGCTTTCGGCCAATGGTCGAATACGGCAGCATGGAGTATTCCGCGCTCATCCAGCCGCCGCCTACTCCTTGCTGAATCATCCAGTGCGGGACTCTCTTTTCGTAGCTTACGCCGCAAATGACGCGGGTGTTTCCGAACGATACGAGCACGGAGCCGGGCGCGTTGGGCGCGATGTCAGGCTGAATGCTTACCTCGCGCAACTGGTTGGCGAGTCGAGAGTCTATACGCTTGAATGAGTCCATGTATGCTCTGCCAGTGTGCCGCCTCTTCCAGCTTTGGCCAGCGCAAAGAGAGCGCGAACCGCACTTGCGCGGCAGGCGATGAGAAAGTAATGCGAGTGCCCTACCCGACTACTTGTCGTCCTCAACTTTTTTCGACGCGGCATCAAGCTCTGCAACTAGGCTGTCCAGCGCCTCCTTGGCCTTTGCGTGGCCGTTAGCAGCGGCTTTCTTGAACAGCTCTAGGGCTTCCTGCTTGTCCACTTCCAGCCCGCCCATTCCGTAGTAAAAATGCAGACCGAGGTTGAATGTGGCGCTTGTGTGCCCCTTGTCGGCGGAGAGCTTGTAGTAGAATACGGCCATGTTGTCGTCCTTCTCCACGCCCTGCCCAAGGTTGTAGCAAAGGCCGAGGCTGTAACACGCAGCCGGATGGTACTGGTCCGCAGCGACGCGGAACAGACGTATGGCTTTGTCGTAGTCTTTCCCTACGTGTTCGCCGGTGTAGTAAAATAGCGCGAGGTTGAACGCCGCGTCGGGCTGGCGCAAAGCAGCCGCCTTCTCATACCAGGAAATTGCCGTGTCAATGTTCTTTTCAACCCCGTTCCCCTGCTCGTAATACACGCCAAGATTGGCCTGAGCCTGAGCATTGCCATTGTCTGCCGCCTTCTGAAAATACTCGACGGCCTTCTTCATATCCTTGTTCACTCCCATGCCCTCGGAATACAGGAAGCCGACGTTGCACTGGGAACGAACATGCCCCATGTCAGCCGCTTCCATGAACAGTTTCACGGCGCGCTCCATGTCCTGCGCGCTCTGTTCGGCGCGGACAAGGCTGAGGGCCTCGCGATACTTGGCTTCGGCCTGTGCGGCCACGTCGTCATTGGGAATCTGGCTGGGCATGGGAATATTCCTTCGTATTATGATATTGAAACTGCTTCAAGGGTTTTCGAGTGCCCTTTGGACTGGCTTTTGCACCATTCCCGCCACATGTGGCGTATGGCGCGTACCATCTCGTCTTCCATCCTCTGCACACTGCAAAGGGGGGAATCCAGCATCTCTTTGCGCAAAGAGTCACGAATCTGCGAAAGACGCCCCTTGTCGGCGGCAAGTTCCGTCCCTATTCGCACAAAGTCGGCCCTGTCCGAGGCGACCCATTCGGGGTGGCCGGTGTTTGTGACAAGGCTGGCGGAAACTCTGGATGCGTGCCTGTCGCCTACTATGGTGAGCACGGGGCAACCCATGATGAGGGCCTCGCAAGTGGTCGTCGTTCCGTTGTAAGGAACGCTGTCCAAAGCTATGTCAACTTGGGTGTACAGGCGCAGGTGGTCGAAGTTGTTCTTTATCATCCCGTTGATTATCACTCGGGATGGAGAGACTCCGTAGCTTGCAAAAAGCGACATCATGCGCTCGCGGTTGACGCGGCAGTCCAAGGCGCGGTCTTTCAACAGGATGCGCGATTTCGGCACCGCTCTGATTAGGTCGGCCCACGCCGCGATGGATTCCGGGCTGACTTTCTTCAGGTTGTTGAAGCTGCCAAAGGTGATGTAGCCGTTGCGTAAAAATGGCGAAGGGCCGACTTCGGATGGTATCTGATAATTGGGCCTGTAAAGATGGAAGCCGCCTTCAAGACGGATGATCTTTTCCGAGCTGAAACGGTCTGCTTCCCCTTCAGGCTCTGTGATGCTGTCCGAAAGGCGATAGTCCATCGTGTCCAGACCCGTAGTGTTCGGGTAGCCCAGCCATTCGACCTGAACGGGCGCGGCACGCAGGGCGAAGCACTCCAGCTTGTTGCCCGATGTATGGCCTGAAAGGTCAAATAGTACATCTACTCCGTCTTCAACAATCTGGTCCGCCATTTCCCTCTCGCTCATGGAGGAAACGTCCACGTAGCGGTGCGCATGTGCCTTGAAGATTCGGGTAAGTTCGTCCTCGTCCGCTTCGGAACGGTTGCTGTAAAGGCATACTTCGAAGTGCTCCTTCAGTGCCGTGAAAACGGGGTTGAAGAAGTACGACACAGGGTGGAAAGCAAAGTCCGCGGAGCTGAAACCGATGCGAAGTTTGCGCTCCGGATCCGGCTTGTTTGAGAACTTATCCTTGGGCTTTCCAAGGCGCTTTCGCGTGGCACGCGCCCAAGATAGGTGCCGATCATACTGCTCTTCGCGACTGAGGAACCATACGTAGTTGTCGTGAAAGAGGCGGCTCGACGAGGTGTTGTGCTTGTCTGGAACGGCCTTTACCGCCATGTCAAAGTATTCCGAGCCTTCGCGAATCCTGTTCATGGCGAAGTATATCGAGGCCAGTGCGGTGTTTGTGCGCAACGATTCCGGCTCAAGCTCGTACATCAGTCTGCCGTAGTGTTCGGCCAAGGGCAGGTTTTCCGGTATGCCCTTGCTTGATGTCTTGTACAAGGAATATGACAGCCCGCCGTATTGCTTCTTCTGCTCAGGATTGGCCTTCAGGGCAAGAACGTAGTAGCGAACCGATTCGGCAAAACGGTTCATGCGTGATAGCGCAAAGGCTAGTCGGCCAAGAGCTTCGGCGTTAGTCTGATCAATTTCTATTGTCTTCAGGCAGACCTTGATGGCGTCTTTCACGCGGTCCAACCCCATGAGGGCGATTGAATGCGCATTCAGTGCCTCGATGTTTTCAGGATCCTGTGCGACCCACTTCTCTGCCTTTTCAAGAGCAAGGAACTGGTCCTTGACCATGCGAGCCACGCGAACTTCGAGCCTATTGGCTAATTCTTCGCTAAAGAGGCTTCGTCTCTTGGCAAGGGATATCATCTTCAGCGCTTCGTCGCTACGCCCCAGCTCGGCGCAGGATTCGACGACTCCTACGAGTATGTTCCGCGTAGTGCCAAAGAGCTTGAGCGCCTTTTTGAAAATCTCCAACGCACCGGCTCCGTCGTGCCTTCTTAGAAGAATATTGCCAAGGTGCGTGTATGTTTCAGCGCGAGCCTTGGGCAACGAGAGCGCTTTACGGAAATACGTCTCGGCAATCTCATCCTGGCTCATGCGCTCGTGGAGGACGCCCATCGCTTCGCAGTATGTCGGCTGCTTGGTGTTGCCCTCAATTGCCTTCTTAATGTACGGGCTGGCAAGCTCAAGCTCTCCCCTTTCCATGTATAGGCAACCGAGCAGGTAGCTAGCGTGGCAGGGCTCCTGGTTGAGCGCGATGGCTTGCTCGTACAGCGAAACGGCCTTGTCGAGATGACCGGCCTTGTGCGCTAATTGAGCAGACTTGTAAACCTCGTCCATCAGCCTTTTTTCTCAAGTATGTATGGGAACTGTTCTGCGGGAAAAAGCTGCACCGCCGTGGCAGTCTTTTCGTCAAGTGCGGATATAACGCGGGAGCGTCCATACGTACCCTCGCGAACGAGAGTCCACTTTTCATCCTCGTCCGTGGGTAAAACCCCGCGCACTCGCAGCGTTAGCCGGTATTCTTTGCCGCTGTCCAGAGAGCGCAGGGCAAGGTTTTCGCAGTCTCCCAAGAGGGAAAAATCCATGAATATCGCAGCGCAATCCGACGCAGTGAGCGGAATTGGCATCGGCTCCTTTTCAAGGTCCGGCAGCGGAGCTTCGCCGTTTATGCAAATGTCCAGCGCACGGCGCAGGGCCTGCTCCGCTTGTGCATACTCGCCTTGATTGTCCAAAGCGGAAGCGAGAAGGGAGAATGCCTCGACGTTCATGCAGTCCAGCTCTATCGCGTGCCTAGCCGCGATTATCGCCTGTTCGTTCATGCCAAGAAGCAACAAGCCCTTGCCCATGTCCACGCACAGTTGCGCGTTGAACGGCTCCTTTTCAGTCAGCGAGGCGAGCTTCAACACTGCATCGCGCGCCATTCCGTTCGCGAGCATTGTCAACGCTTCCCTGTGCTCGGCGCATTTGGGTGCGCGTTCCCTTTTTGCCACGATTGCCATGCTTGGGGGGAAATTTTCCTTTGTGGGGCAGTCCGCGGCTTAAACGGAGCTTTCCGTAGGTTCCACCTTGGAACGCAGGCCGCTTGCCAGATTTTCGTTAATCTGAATCAACACATCGAGCTTGC
This sequence comes from Opitutales bacterium, assembly GCA_016928295.1. Taxonomy (GTDB): domain Bacteria; phylum Verrucomicrobiota; class Verrucomicrobiia; order Opitutales; family Oceanipulchritudinaceae; genus Verruco-01. The sequence continues at coordinate 37,972 of JAFGLA010000084.1, read as the reverse complement.
GCGACTCGGGGTAAGCCATGATGTCCAGAGTGGTCTTACGAACGAATACGCCCAGCGAGAGCAGATCCTGACGGACCTCCTTGGGCAGTTTATTGTCCGGCCTCTGCCAATCGGAATTGAAAATGTCCCATATGCGCTGGTTGAAACGCAGGGCTTCGTCCAATTCACGGTCAAACCTCTGTCCCTTCCAGTTTTCCTGGCAACGGCGTAGCCTTATGGCTCCCTTTTCAAGGACAGAAGCCTCAATCTCACGCCCCGACACGGTCTGTTTTCTGACCTTCTCGTATGCGTTAAGTGGATTCCTTGGCATGGCTGATGAGCTTCCTCTCGTAGTCTATCATGGTTCGGGTGAGCTTCAGGGCATCATAGTATTTCTCAACGAGAATCTTCTCACTGATAAGACTGATGTGCTCCATCATGCTGGGAGATGCTTTTAGCAGCGTGCGAACGTGCTTCCAATACAGCTGGTGCAGTTCCTTCATGTTACTTGAAGAGAAATACATGAGCTGGATTACGAAATAGATTTTCTCGCAAATGCTGACCGCTTCTTTTTCGGCCATTATGTCCTTCTCCCTAAGGAGTGGGACTTTGTTTTCTATGGTAAAATGGGCAGGAGCGTCACCGTTTGCGATCAATGCGCCCGCAATGAGTATCTTTTCGCCCGGCTTAAGTTTCAGTTTCAGTGGCACGGTATTATGTAAATTGGAGGTGTATGTATTATGAATAACTGATACGCGGCCATAGGCAAGCAGACAGGTCGTTTACCTTCCGCGCCACTTGGCGGCTTGTGCCCTGCAAAAAATACCTCGGATGGGTATTCGCGCGTTATGAACTGCTACGCTACAAAGCGTCCGCGTTCATGACTCTCGGCCATGCGCTGAATGAGCTTTTCGCGCTGCTGGCAGGACTCGATAAAACCGAACAGGCCTTTTGTAACGCCAACGATTTCTTCGCACAGGTGTGCGGGAACCTTGTTGGGGCTTGGGACGGCGGCAAGAAGTGCGTATGCTTCCTCGCGTCCGCGGCGAACGTTCGCCAATAAGGCACCAAGCTCCAGCATTTTTTCCGTCTGAGTGCCGTTTTCCAGCACGGACTCGTAGCTGTCCAGCGCCTGGTTTACTTCGCGAATCATGCTTTCGGTTTGCGCAACGATTCGTTCAAAACTCTCTTTCAGAGATAAAGTGGACATGGCCGGTAGTTTGTGAGGCGCTCGCGTGTTCTGCGGCGCCGTGGATTTCCGTTTTCTAACCGCGTTTTCCTACGCGACTTGGGCGGCTCGGCCTTTAACAGCCGGGCCGCCCAGCGTAAGAGTCTTAATTACCTGTCAATCGAAGCTTTTTGCCGCTTCAATTACTGGAGCAGGCGCAGAACGTTCTGGGTCTGCTGATTGGAAAGGCTCATTGCCTGCACGCCCAGGGACTGCGAAGTCTGGAGGGCGAGGAGGTTGGCGGACTCTTCATTCAGATCTGCCAGTGTCAGGTTGTCGGCACCTTCTTCGAGGGTGTTGATGAACTCCTGTGTGTAATCCTGACGGAGCGATATGGTGCTAGAGTCGAAGGAGAAGAGCTTGCTGCGTGTTTCGAGCACCGCCGTTACATTCTCGATCTGGTCAAGCACATCGGAAAGGGTGTCCTTGTAGGTATCGGAGTCCTTCCAGTCGATCTCGTGACCGGCGGCACCTGTGGCATCCGTGCCGAAGCTCTTGATGCCGATGACGGTTGTAGGATCTTCAACCTTGTTGAGGGCGAAAGAGTAGTTCGTTACCTCCGCTGCACCGGCGCCCCAACTGTCAGGAACACTGTCAGAGCCAATGGCCGTCACTTCGCTATCTGTGCCCGTGCTTTCCACACCTGCGATGTGGAAGCCCTGAACCGTGAACACGCTCTCGTTGTAGCTCTGCCCCATCTGGACCTTGATGGACTGGTCGTTGTCGAGCAGGTTCACCCCTCCGTAGGCGCTGTCACCGGCAAAACCGTTGAGCTGCACAACCAGGTCGTTGAACTTCTTGCCAAGAGCGGCGCGTGTGGAATCGTCATCCACGTCTGTGGACAATGCGTTCTCTACAATCGCCTTCATATTCTCAAGAATGCTCGTGATGGCAGAGATGCCATTGTCAGCTGCGGCGATGGCCTGCACGGCCTGCCCCATGTTGTCGAGGCGTCCTTCAAGAGCCGACGCACGGTCATTCAGGGTGGCAGCCGCATAGTAAGCGGCCGGATCGTCGGAAGGCTTATTCACCTTCAGCCCAGTTGTAAGGTTTTCCTGAGTCTGATCGTAAAGCTTCTGCGTTTTCTGGAGGCTCAGAAGGCTGGACTTGATTCCAGAGGTCAACGGTATGGAACTAGACATTTTCTTTTATCTCCTAATTTCCGCCACCCCTGGTTTCATCTGAAGGAGTGACATAAGTTCTTTATGTTTTGTAGGTGGATGTTTTTTCCTGCACCCGTAAGTTGAGCTTGTTCCATGCCAACTTTTAACAAAGATACTTATATTTCTAACAAACAAGGGGATACGTGTTGTATCCCCTTGTATTTCAATGCTGTATTTGCAGCTTAAATGTAATCGAGCAGGCTCATATCGAGAATTTTTGCCGCCGTCTGGAGTGCTGCGGAGTATGCGTTCTGCGTCGCGAGCAGGTTTACGGTGGACTCGTTCTCGTCCGCTGCGGTGGCGTTTGATTCCGCCTTGTCGTAAGCGGAATATTTTGCCGCATTGCGCGTGTCCATAATTTCCAGGCGATACTGCACCATTCCAAGGTCGGAAGAGGCTTCCAGCACCGCGTCGTCGGCGCTTTCCAAGGCCGCGCTTTGTGTGGCAATCTCGTCCTTATCGTTAGCAGCCACCGCATCGCGCAAAAGCACAAGCGAGTTTAGCGTGTCCAGAATCGCCTGCGTGCCTTCAGAGCCGGTAAAGGGAGAAACGCTGATTCCGTCCGAGACTTCTATCGAACGGCCTTCCGCTGTGCCGTTGTAAATGTACTGCCCCGTGGCATCTAAAGTAAACGGCGCCGTGTCACTGGCTGACGCTGTTCCGGCAAAAATGTATTCGTCGCCGAATTTCGTATTGGCTGTGGCCAGAACGTCTTCAATAAGACTGTCGAGATTCTTTACGGCTGTTGTGGAATCATCCTCCGTGGAGCTTTCAGCAATCGACAGAGCCAGTTCGTTGACTTCGCCGATGTGCTTCAGAGCGTCGATGCCACTTTGGGCAATGCTGTTGGAGAGCGTCGAATTGCTGTTGTATTGGACGAGCCGTTCGCGCTCTGCCTGGGAAAGGAGCAGCGAGTTGCCAACAGCCGCATCGTCCTGCAAGGAATTGATCTTCCTGCCGGTCAAAAGCTCCTCGGTTATCTGAGCCTCCTCGCTCTTGATATTCATGAGCCTGGAGCTGATTGTGTAGGTGCTTGTTACGTCTGAGATTCTCATGGCGGCGAATTACTCGTTGTTAAATTAGGCTCCAAGGCGGGTTGTCACAAGATCCAGCAAGGTGTTCACGATGCTCATCACCCGTGCGCTTGCCTGATACGCGCTCTGGGTGCGCAGCAGGGAGGTCATTTCCTCTTCTGTGGAAACGCCCGTGATATTGTCGCGATTCTCGCGCACAAGCAGCTCCATTTCTTCCTGCGTCTCCAGTGCCGAAGTCGCGCTGGAATACTCTGCTGCCACATCCGTCGCGATTGACGCGGCGTAAGTAGAAAATGTTCCGTCAAAAGCGTCGGTAGCACCGTCGAACGACTGCGTGGATAGCTTGGAAATAGCATCTGCGACAGCGTTGCTGCCTTCGGCCTCGTCTTCTGTTATTACAGCGTCTCCGTCATCATAGTTCGCTTTTATCGACGCTGCGTCAGCCACCGCAACGGCGATGTCCGCCGCGCCAGTGCCGGAGAAAAAGTCCCCCTGCCCGCTTAACTGATACACCGCGTTCACCGAGCTGATAAGCTGACTGGCCAAGGCGTCGAGCTGCTCGCGCATCTCTGTTAGTACAGCACTCGTGTTACTGGGATTAAGGACGCTAAGCGAACCGGACTCCGGCGCGAAGGCGCTCGTGGTGCCATTAAAAGTCGTTGTCAGGCCCGTGCGCTGGCCTGTTGCCGCATCGACTGCAATGCCGATGCTGCCCGCGACACCGCCCGAAACAAGCGTCTGCGCCGGGTCGCCGTTTGTGGAAATGCTTATAGAACCATCGCTCTCTGAAGTGCTTGAAAAGTCGATTAGCGAGGAAAGATCCTCCATCGCGGCCTGACGCTCGTCCTTTAACGTGTTTGCGCTGCCCACCTGACGGGCCTCCATGCGAACGATGTTGCTGTTAAGCGTGGCAATTTTTTCAAGAAGAGCGTTCGCCTCGCTTACGTCGTCGTCGAGACTCGCGTTCAGCGTCTCTTCGACCTGGTCGATGGACTTGCTCGCATCGTTCAGACGCGTGGCAAGCTCTTCCGCGCTAGTATAAACATTGCTCTGTGCGCCGTAGCTATTTGGAGACGCGGCAAGCGCGCTCCATGAGTTGAAAAAGGATGAAAGCCCGCCTGTGATTCCGGTACCGGCCGCTTCAGCAGTCTCAAGACTTGCGCCAAGGCTGCCGTTGAGCGACTCGCTCATCACGTTGTTGAGCTGGTAGTAGAGGTCGTATTCAGCCTTCGCCGCGCCCGTATCGGATACTTCGTTTGTAACCTGACGGTCCAAAATGGCATCGCGCGCGCTCGTGGTCTGACTCAGCGTGTAATACGCACCGCCCGGCCCAGCGTAGCTCTCTTTCTCGACGCTCTGGCGCGCGTAGTTGGCATTATTGACGTTGGATAGATTGCGCCCAATGGTGCTCAGGCTGCTGGAATGATTCGCCAGTGCCTGTGAGCTGTTGATTAGGTCTCCCATTAATCCTGCCATAATGCTTGCTCTTTCCTTTCTAGACTGCGGTGCTGACCACGCTGCCCTTCAGCGAGGAATAGGTCTGGAAACGCCCCTTGCGTCCGTAGGTCCGCGTGATGCTGCCGGGACGGACGACGCCGAGTAGTTCGTTGACAACGCCCGAGGCTCTTTCGAGCAGACGTCGATTCTGACGACTGCGGCGGTTCACACGCTCGCGAAGCGAGGCTGCCTCAAGCGAAAGGGCTTCAAATAGAGGCTTCATCGCCTGCGGCATGTCGGGCGCAAGATCCATTATCGTGCTGCCGGGCACAAGTATCTGTGAACGGCTGGCCGCGAGCATGAGGTCGATGCGACGGCGGTTGCAAAGGGCGAGGCTGTGAGTCTGCTCCTCTATGGCTTCATTCACCTTGAGAAGTGCTCCATTGTCGCGCCCCAGAATGGCCTTCTGCTGATCGTCCAGCAGCGACAAAAGCCATGCGCATTCGCGCAGCTCCTCGCGAATCGCTTCGGCGAGGCTCTGCCAATGGTTGGACTGTATGTTGCTGATCATCTGGAATGAGGCGCTTCTGCGCCAAGTTTGAGCGTTTCTGGTAGTGCAATGAGAAGCATATTCAATACCCGAGTTCTTATAGTATTCATAGGCAAGGTATTGTAAAAGTGTTGAAAATCACTACACTTTCAATGGAAACAATTTCCGCTGACGTGCAGGTGGGTGTGAGGAAACATGTTCCGCGAACATGGCTGCTTGTGTGTTTGATTGGACATTCAGCCTTTTTCGGGCCAAAAATGAACCCGTATGGCAGAAAATGACATCGTAGGCGAAATTGTCCGGCTGCGCGCCGAGATAGAGCGGCATAACGACCTGTACTACAAACATGCCGCGCCAGAAATCTCCGACCCAGAATACGATGAGTTGCTGGCAAGACTGAAAAGGCTTGAAGAGGAAAACCCGCTTTTCGCAGCAATTGCCACCACCAGCACCGCAGAGTCAACGCCTGCTAAACTCGTGGGCCAACAATCGCACCAGCATTTAGGTAACGCCATACCCCTCGACGATGATTATGTAACTGACCCCAAATCACCAATAGCGCATGTCGGCAATGACCACTCTGAAGGGTTCGTCCTCCGAAAGCATACCGTAAAGATGGGCAGTTTAGATAATGTGTATTGCTTGGATCATTCCAAGAAGGACACAAAATCAGATAAGAAGAAACCAACACTCAAAGATTTCTATAATAAACTGAAAAAAATACTTCCATCGAACGATTGGAAATTTGTTATTGAACCGAAATTCGACGGCGTGTCAGTCAACCTCGTATTTGAAAGAGGCGTATTCAAATATGCTCTAACAAGGGGCAATGGTACAGAAGGAGATGATATCTCGGAAAATCTACATACAGAGCTATTTCCTCGCACCATACCCTGGCTTCAAAATATCATGACCGTAGAACTGCGGGGCGAAATTCTGATGGATCGAAAGGAGTTCGACAGAATCAACGAGGCACAAATCGAACAAGGCAGAGTAGCCTACATGAATCCACGCAACTTAGTTGCTGGAACAATAAAAACACTAGACCATCAAGAGGCCAAGAAACGACAAATGCGCTTGGTCATCTACGGCATAGGCTACCACGAAGGAATCACCTTCCCCACCCAAAGCGCACTGCACGCAAAAATCCGCGAATGGGGCCTGCCGGGCCTGCCGGAAGGTTATCCGCTGCGCGCGCGCGGCTTCGACGAAGTGTGGAAGTGCATAGAGAAGCTGGACCGAGAGCGCAAAAAGTTCCCCTACGACACCGACGGCGCAGTGGTGAAGCTCGACGACATTGCCCTGCAAGAGAAGGCCGGTTCCACGTCCAAGGCACCGCGCTGGGCAATAGCATACAAGTATGCACCCGAACAGGCCGTTACGCGCCTGAACGCCATTACAATTCAAATAGGCCGCACTGGCGTTCTGACCCCTGTGGCGGAGCTGGAGCCGGTGCTGATATCCGGCTCGATGGTTTCCCGCGCCACCCTGCACAACGAGGACGAAATCAAACGCAAGGACATCCGCGTTGGCGACTGGGTGGTGGTGGAAAAGGCGGGCGAAATAATACCGGCGGTAATCAACGCCGTGCTGGACAAGCGCCCGGCGGACGCCGAGCCATTCGACTTTGCCAAACACCTCAAGGCGCTTGGCCTCGACGCGGTGCGCGAACCCGGGCAGGCAGCATGGCGCCTGCGCGGCGACAGCGACCCCGAACTGCTCCGCCGCCGCCTGCGCCACTTTGCCAGCCGTCAGGCAATGGACATCGAAGGCATGGGCGAAGCGGTGGTGAACCAGCTCGTGGACCTCGGTCTTGTGAAAGACGAGGCGGACATCTACGCCCTTACCAAGGAGCAGCTCCTGAATCTGGAAAAATTTGCCGAAAAGAGCGCGGACAACCTGCTCGAAGCCATAGAGGCAAGCAAAACGCGCGACCTCTGGAGGCTTATCCACGGGATCGGCATTCCGCAGGTGGGTGCGCAGACTGCGAAAGACCTCGCGAATCGCTTTCGTTCGCTCCCATTTATTGCCCAAGCGACAGAAGATGAGCTTATGAGCTTGTTCAAATGGGACGGAAAAGGAAACAAACCCATTACTCCTAATATCATCCACGCCTTTTTCGAGCGCCCGGACAAGAAAGACATCATCGCGCGCCTTCTCGATACCCACGGACTCACTCCAACCGCCCCCGAAGCACCGGCGGAAAGCGACGCCCTGCCCCTTGCTGGCAAAACCATCGTCATCACGGGCACGCTCCCAAGCCTATCCCGCGACGAAGCGAAAGAACTCATCGAACGCGCAGGCGGCAAGGCATCCGGCAGCGTAAGCAAAAAGACGAGCTACGTCCTTGCAGGCGAGGAAGCAGGCTCAAAACTGACAAAAGCGCAGGAGCTGGGCATCCAAGTGATAGACGAGGCGGAGCTGCGCCGAATGATTGGAGAAATGGCCGACAAGGGCCAGCAAAGCCTCTTCCAATAGCGCTATTTCGATCTGGCTCGGGCTGCTATTTGCTTAGCAGATTGGGAATCCACATCGTAATTGCCGGAAAATACGTGATTGCGACAAGCGCCAATATCATTGCCGCGTAGAACGGCAACATGGCCCGCGACACGCGCGCCACGTCCCCCTTGCCCACGCTGCACCCGATGAACAAACAAGTGCCAACGGGCGGCGTGCAAAGACCGATGCAGAGATTGGCTATCATTATGATGCCGAAGTGTATCGGGTTCACTCCCAACTGGGTCACGACAGGCAGCAGAATCGGCGTGAAAATGAGTAGCGCCGGAGTCATATCCATGAATATGCCTACTACGAGCAGTAGCACGTTGATTACGGCGAGTATGACTACGAGTTCGCTGGAAAGGGAGAGTAGAGCATCGCTCACCTGCTGGGGAATCTGCTCCACGGTCAGATACTGGCTCATGGCGCGGCTTGCAGCCACGAGCAGGAGCACTACGCCGGTAGTGCGCGCGCTGCGTCGCACGATGCCGGGCAGTTTGCGCAGCGGAATCTCACGATAAATCGGAACAGCAAGAACAAAGGCCCAGAGAACCGCTATTGCAGAGGCTTCGGTGGGGGTAAAAACGCCTCCGAGTATGCCGCCAAGGACTACTACTATCAGCAAAAGGCTGGGCAAGGCTGAAAAACCGCTGCGGACTATCTCGCCAATACCTGCCACTTCACCGCGTCCGCCGACACCGCTGCGCATACAAATGGCGAGCAGGGTCAGCATGATGAAAAGCCCCACCACTATGCCGGGCATTATTCCCGCGAGGAACAGGCCCGCAATCGAAACGTTGCCAGCTGCCACGGCATAGACAATCATGACGTTACTCGGAGGGATGAGCAGCCCCGTAGTGGCGGAAGTGGTCGTAAGCGCAATGCTTAGCTCCTTGTTGTAGCCCTTGCGCTCCATCTCTGGAATGAGCGTTCCGCCAACCGACGACACCGCCGCAGCGGCAGAGCCTGAAATCGCGCCAAAGAACATGCAAGTAAGCGTGTTTACAAGACCCAGCCCTCCCGTAAAGCGCCCGACGAGCGAGGAGGCAAAGTCGATGAGCCGCCGCGCCAGTCCGCCCGCGCCCATGAGGTCTCCGGCTAGTATGAAAAACGGTATCGCCAGCAGGGTAAAGCTCTCCACACCGCTTGCCATGTCGGCTGCGGTGGTGAGAATCACGTGATGCGCTCCGCTCGCGTATGCGGCAACGGCTGTCACCAGCGCCAGCACAAAGGCGATGGGCGTATTGAGCAGCAAAAGCAGCGCAAAGAGCAGTAGCATTATGGAAATTGCGGCGCTCATGTTCAGCATTCCTCACCGGTAAAATGTTCCGCCTTGCAGGGGCTGATAATCTTGGCCAATGCCGAGAGGCTCATAATTAGACCGTTCACTGGCGCGGCCATGTAGAGCCAGGCCTTGCGAATCCCGAGCGTGGGCATCATCTGTGCCGAGTCCCAACGCTCCACACTCAACAGGGTACCGCCGTACACCAGTACGCTCACAATGAACACGAGAACGATAACGTGCACGATGCGGTGTGCGATCAGCCGATGTTCGGGATGCAGCTTCGTAACGAGAAGATCTATCCCAAGGTGCGCGTCTTCTATGTACGCGATCGAGGCCCCGAGAAAGGCCAGCCATACGAGCAGGAAGGTGGCAAGCTCTTCAGTCCAGCGAACCTGCACTCCGCCTATGTAGCGTGAAAACACGCCCAGCAGGACATCGAGAGTCAGGAGCGTGAAAACCAGCACTGCGGCAAAGCCGGTTATGCGCGAGACTACGCGCATCGGGCGACATACCCAAGGCGCAGGTGGAGAGGATGGAACAGGCCCTTCCATGTCTATTTAACCTCCTGAATGGCCTTGTAGTAGTCCCCCACTTTGCCTGTGGAGTATTTCTCCACAACAGGCATGGTTGCGGCACGGAACGGGGCAAGGTCAGGCTCTATGACAGTCACGCCCTCTGAACGTAGCTGTTCGAGAGACTCCTCGCTGGATCTCGCCCAAAGTTCACGCTGGTAAACGCTCGCCTCCTGCATTGCCTGCATGAGCCAGCCCTTCTGGGTTTCGTTAAGGCTGTCCCAGAACTTTGCTCCAGCAAGAACAATGTCAGGGATGCGGGAATGGTGATCCATGGTGAGGTATTTGCACACCTCTCCATGCCGCGCGGAAACGATGCTTGGCGGGTTGTTCTCCGCACCGTCCACCACGCCCTGCTGAAGGGCACTGTAAAGCTCTCCCCAAGGAATGGCGGCTGGCGAGGCACCGAAAGCGGACACCATGTCCATGGCGACAGGGTCGCGCATCAGGCGTATCTTTTTGCCTTTGAGGTCCTCAACGCCGTTAATGGGGCTTAGCGCATAGAAATTGCGGCTGCCCGCGTCAAAGAAGCCCACTCCGACCAGGCCGCTGGACTTGCCGTCGTCGCGAACGGATATTTCCTCAAGCATCTGCTTGCCGACTTCGCCATCCAGAACGCGCCAGTAATGATCCGAGTCGCGGAAAAGATATGGGAGGCTGAACACCTTGCATGCTGTGACAAAGTTGCCAAGAGGCGCGGCGCTAATCTTCACCATCTCGATTGTGCCGAGCTGGGTCTGCTCAAGGGTGCGCGTCTCGTCGCCCATCTGCTCGCCGGGGAATATCTCGATTCTCATCGTTCCCCCGGATAACTCGTCTAGGCGCGTCGCCATGAGTTCGATACCCTTGTGCACCGGGTGAGAGCTTGGCAGGCCGTGGGCAAACTTGATAACGCGCACTTCCTGAGCCCCGCCCGAGCGGTGCAGAAAGTCTCGCGAGACAACGGCTATCACGAATATAGCGATTATGGCTCCGGCCAATGCGCCAAGGACAAATGAAGAGGTGTTCTTGTTCAACGGGGTTGAGGAACAGGGGGTTACAACGAGAAGTGTGCCGACATACAAACATGCATGGCTGGCACCTGAAAGAGCTTGGTCAGGCTAACAATATAACTGAGGGGCAAAGCTGTGATGGACTGCTGTCACATATTAACGCCGAAGTATGCGTCGGCGTTGCGGTGAGAGATGTTCTCCACCATCGCGCCCAGAGCGGCCATGTCCGGCGGGACGAGTCCCTTTTCCACGTCTTCCCCCAGCATGTTGCAGAGGATGCGGCGGAAATACTCGTGGCGACAGTAGCTCATCATGCTGCGCGAATCGGTAAGCATTCCGACGAAACGGGACAATAGCCCGAGTCTGGATAGCGTATCAATCTGCGCGCGCATACCGTCCATCTGGTCCAGGAACCACCAACCGCTGCCGTACTGCATCTTGCCCGGACATGCTTCTTCAAAGAAGTTCCCGCACATGCACGCAAAGAGGTAGTTATCGGCAGGGTTGAGGTTGTATAGGATGGTTTTGGGAAGTTTTCCACGGGCCGAGAGTTCGCCTAGTATCTTTACAAGGCCCGGTCCCTGCCGGTAGTCGCCAACGCTGTCGCAGCCAGCGTCAGGGCCGTAACTGTTCATCATTCCCGTGTTCACATTGCGAAACGCGCCAAGGTGAAGCTGCATGACAAGGCCCTTTTCCGCGTAGCGTTCGCCGAGAAAAGCGAGCACATGACCAGCGAATGCTTCGACCTGAGCGGCACTTACAGGGCGCCCTGCCCTCGCGGCTGCGAAGATGGCGGCAGCTTCGGATTCGCCAGCGATCTGCTCCGGGCAGTTGAACAGGCCGTGGTCTGTGACGACGCAGCCGTGCGCGATAAAATGGTCTATGCGGGAGTCGAGCGCCGCAAGAAAATCCGCCAGTGTTACGCAGCCCTTGTTGCTTGCGGCCTCCAGCTTGTCCGTCCATGCATTCCACTCCGCGATGTCGCCAAGGGCGAAGGCTTTATCCGGGCGGAAGCTGGGCAAGACCTTTGCCGGACAGGCGCTCTTTGCGAGGCGGGCGTGATGTGCGAGGTCGTCCGTAGGGTCGTCCGTCGTGCCGATCATGACCACGTTGAACTTCTTGAGGATGCCCCAGCTGTCCATGCCTTCGCTGGCGAGCTGCGCGTTGGCGTTCTCCCACACTGCGGGCGCGCTCTTTTCATCTAGCAGCTCGCTGATGCCGAAGTAGCGGGCAAGCTCCATGTGCGCCCAGTGATGCAGGGGGTTGCGCAGGGTCTGCGGAACAGTTCGGGCAAAGGCGAGGAACTTTTCGTAGGGTGCACCCTTGCCGCTGCAAAGGGCTTCGGGCTCGCCATTGGCCCGCATGGCACGCCACTTGTAATGATCCCCTTCGAGCCAGATTTCCGTCAGGTTCGTAAAGCGTCGGTTATCCGCCAGATCCTTGGGCGAAAGGTGGCAATGGTAGTCGATGATTGGCCGCCCCTCCGCATGACCGTGGTACAATTCTCGCGCCGCGGAACTGTTAAGAAGGAAATCGTCGTGAATAAAGGGTTTCATGGAGGCAGTCGGGGTAATGCGAAAATTACTATCAAGACCTGATGCAAAACGGCCCTATCGTGCCCTGAACTTGGCTGCGGTTTGCAGGGCTTCCTTTGCCTGCTGGCTGATTTCGCCCCACTTGCCGCCTGTTATCTGCTCGCGCTTTGCCAGCCAGGAGCCGCCTATGGCGAACACCTCGGGCATCGAAAGGTAGTCGCCCATGTTTGCTAGGGTAAGGCCGCCTGTGGGGCAGAACTTCAGCTTCAGGTGCTTGAAGGGGGCGTTCATGCCCTTTAGCGCAGCCGCGCCGCCTGCGTTTTCGGCAGGGAAGAATTTCAGGAAGGTGCAGCCCAGTTCCGTTGCGCGGTCGATCTCGGTCGGCGTCATAATGCCCGGGATGAATGGCACCTTGCGCTCTGCAAAATAGCGCACGACCTTTTCATTCAGGCCCGGAGACAGGGCGAACTGAGCACCTGCATCCAAAGCGGCCTTTGCCTGCTCAACGCGGAGGATTGTGCCCGCGCCTACGTGCATTTCCGGCAGTGCATCGCGAATTCGGCGTATGGCCTCGGGCGCGGCGGCGGTGCGGAAAGTGATCTCTATGGAAGAGAGCCCGCCCGCAAGCAGAGCCTCGGCCAGAGGCAGGGCTGAATCCGCGTCGTCAATGACGATGACAGGAAGAATGGGCTGCAAGGCAATGCGTTCAAAACCGTTCATAATAAATGATGTTAACTGAGAAAAACAAAAACTATTTATAACCACAGATTACACGGATTTACACAGATTATAAAATCATAACTTTTTATTTTAAAAAGATATCTGCGAAAATCTGTGTAATCTGTGGTTAAATATTCTTATGAGAATTACTTACGCATAATGCCTGACGTGTTTACTCCATACATTAAAGCGTATTGTATTACCTCTCCACTCTGGCTCCGCCGCCTTCGGCAATTTTCTTCACTTCTTTCAGAGTGGCCATGCTGGTGTCGCCGGGAGTGGTCATGGCTAGCGCGCCGTGGGCGCAGCCGTAGCTGATGGCCATTTGCGGATCGTTCTTTGCAAGGAAGCCGTAGATGAGGCCGCTGGCAAAGCTGTCGCCGCCGCCCACGCGGTCGAAGATTTCCAGAATGTCAGGCCCCTGGAACTTGCGGGCAGGCTCGTAAAAGGCCCCGTCATGCCAGAGCAGCGCGCTCCACTCATTGAGAGTGGCCGTCTTTGCCCCGCGAAGAGTCGTGGCGCAGGCGCGGAAGTTCGGGAACTCCGCCACGGCCTTCTCGATCATCTTCTTGAAAGACTCCGCCTCGACGTTCGACAGGTTGTGGTCCACGCCCTCGACTTCGAAGCCAAGACAGGCGGTAAAGTCCTCCTCATTGCCAATCATCACATCGACGTATTTGGCAATTTCACGGTTCACCTCGCGGCACTTGGCAAGGCCCCCGTAGTCCTTCCAGAGCGAGGGACGGTAGTTGAGATCATAGCTAACCATTGTGCCGTGCTTCTTTGCGGCCTTCACTGCCTCCAGTATAACAAGAGGTGCCGTGTCGCTCAAGGCCGCGTAAATACCGCCTGTGTGGAACCAGCGCGCGCCGCGTTCGCCGAATATCTTCTCCCAGTCCACGTCGCCCGGGGCAAGTTGGGCAATGGCCGTATGGCCGCGATCGGGCGTACCCACGGCACCGCGTATTCCGAAACCGCGCTCTGTGAAGTTCAACCCGTTGCGGACCTTGCGCCCAACCCCGTCGTATTCGCGCCAGACGATGAAGTCGGTGTCAACGCCGCCGTTTAGGATGAAGTCCTCGACCAAGCGACCCACCGGGTTGTCGGCAAAGGCCGTGACGACGGCTGTCTTCAGGCCGAAGCAGCGACGCAGACCGCGTGTGACGTTGTATTCGCCGCCGCCTTCCCAAACGTCGAACTTGCGCGTTGTGTGTACGCGCCCTTCGCCCGGGTCAAGGCGAAGCATGACTTCACCAAGGGAAACACAGGCATACAGGCACTCCGAAGCTGGCTTTATGGTCAACATGAATATAACTACTTACTTGCTTTGCGATGCGTAAACAAGGCCGTGCATCAGGCCGCGCAGTTCGGCGAGGCCCTTCATGCGGCCGAGGCAATCGTAGCCGGGATTCGGGTTAACGGGCTTCTTCAGGTCGTCCAGCAGACGGCGGCCGTGGTCGGGACGCAATGGCAGCTTCGCATCTGCGGGCTTTGTGTCGTTGAGCTTCAGAAGCTCCGCCATCACGGCCGGGATGTTTGCACAACCTTCCATGTGGGCCGCCTCGTAGAAGGTGCCGTCTGGGTTGCGCTGCACGCTGCGCAGGTGCACGCAGTGGATATGCTTGCCAAGGCGCTGCACCATGCCGGTAAGATCGTTGTCGGCACGGGCGGAAAGCGAGCCGGTGCAGAAGCATATGCCGTTGGCCGGGCTTGGCACCATTTCGACAATCTGGCGAAAGTCGCTTTCTGTCGATGCGATGCGGGCAAGGCCGAGAATCGGGAACGGCGGGTCGTCCGGGTGGACGGCAAGCCGCGCACCGACGCGCTCTGCAGTCGGGACCACGGCTTCGAGGAAGAGGCGGTAATGCTCGCGCAGCTTTGCCTCGTCGATGCCGTCGTATTTGGCGAGCATGGCGCGGAAGCTGTCGAGCGTGACGCCCATCTTGACGCCCGGGAACACGTCCAGAATCGCCTTCTCGAACTTGGCACGTTCGGCCTCGTCCATGGCGTCGAACATGGCCTTGGCCTTGACAACCTGCTCAGGCGTGTAGTCCTTCTCCGCGCCTGGGCGCTTGAGCATGTGCATCTCGAACACGCCGAAGCGGGCCGGGTCGAAGTGCAGGCACTCGCTGCCGTCGGGCATCTTCCACGCAAGGTCGGTGCGCACCCAGTCGAGCGCGGGCATGAAGTTGTAGATGATGAGCGGCACGCCCTCGGCGGCGAGGTTCTCGATGCTCTTGCGGTAGTTTTCGAGGTGGCGCTCGAAGTCTCCCGTGCGTGTGCGAATGGCCTCGCTGATGGGCAGGCTCTCCACGGCGGACCACTCAAGGCCGTATTCGGAGAGCTGGTCCACGCGCTTGCGTATATCCTCGCGCGTCCAGAGTTCCCCATAGGGAATGTGGTGAAGCGAGGTGAACACGCCCATGCAGCCGCACTGGCGTATGTCCTGAAGGCTCACCGGATCGTTTGGGCCGAACCAGCGGAAACATTCCTTGAGCATTGCGTCGCGATTCATGGAAAGAATAAGTAAGTGGTTGATTACACGCCGCTGAATATGCTGAAGCCGCCGTCGATTGCCAGAATCTGGCCGGTGATAAAGCTGGCAGCAGGGCTGATGAGGAACTGGATCGTGCCGGGAACCTCGGGCGATTCGCCGAAGCGGCCCATCGGGGTCTGGTTGATGACCTTGTGCGAACGCTCGGTAAGAGAGCCGTCGGGGTTGATGAGGAGGCCGCGGTTCTGGTCGCCGATGAAGAAGCCCGGGGCCACTGCGTTGACGCGAATCTTGTCGCCGTTTGTGCGGGCAAACTCCATCGCCATCCAGCGCGTGAGGTTGTCAATACCCGCCTTGGCGTTGGAGTAACCGAGAACGCGGGTAATCATGCGCGTGGCTGCCATCGAGGAGAAGTTCACGATGGAGCACTTGTTAGGGCTTTGAAGCATCGCTTTGCCGAACGCCATCGAGGGCAGGAGCGAACCCTTGAGGTTCAGGGCGAGCACCTTATCCCAGTCTTCAACCTTGAGGTCGAAAATCGTCTTGTCGGGCGGGATTGTCGCGCCGGGCATGTTGCCGCCTGCACCGTTGATGAGCGCATCGACATGACCGTGCATGGACACAACTTCTTCGCAGGTCTTGGCAAGAATCTCCTCGCTGAGGACATTTGACACGTGGCCGCTGGCCTTGAGTCCGTCCTTCTCAAACTCTGCCACACGGGCGTCGAGTTTTTCCTTGTTTAGGTCGAGCAGGGCCACTGTGGCGCCCTGTTCGGCTAGATGACGGGCGGTCTGCCCTGCGAGGACGCCTGCGGCGCCAGTTACAACAACTACCAGACCACTAATGTCGAATGGATTATTCATGTGTGTAATGCCAGACTATGACTGCTCTTCAAACTGTGCCATTAGAGCTTTGTTAAAACTATTGAATGAAGGCGGCGGGAGGGATGATTACACCCTCCCGCCGCCTTTAGAAATGCTATTTGACTCCGCAGCAGGGAAGAATTTCCTCCATGCCAAGCGGGCCGAGGTAACTTGGGCGTTGGGCCAGCGCGTCGGTATTAACAATTATCTGCCTTACCACTACGCCCGGGTCCACATACCAAACCTTGATGCGGTGTTCTCCGGCGCTTGTCACCTTGTGTTTTGAGACTAGCTTGCGCACGCCTTCGCTCACGGCCTTGCCCCAATCGGCGGAGTCCACCTTCGGGCCGACGGTGAGTATCTGCGGCTCGGCGTCGTCGATGGAAATGGCCACCTTGATGCCGTCGCCTGAGAGGAAGTTGAGCGTCGGTGCGAGCTGGAGTTCAAGCGTGTATTCGCCAGCGTCCTTGAAGAACACATCGTAGGCCAGATGCGGGCTGTCGCCGCCGGGGATAAGACGTTCGTGAACAGAGGGCAGCGTGGTAACGGCGTTGCGTCCGTAGCCTATGCCGTAGTTTTCCAGCGTCTTCCAGGTAACGCCCTGCCCTGCCACGGCCTCGCTGTATGTCGAGGCTTCAAGTGCGATGGCGCGGTTTTTGTCCAGCCAGGGCAGATTTGTGCCGGGGTTGCGCACGAGCGGGAAGCCAAGAAGGACCTTGCAAGGCCCTTCAGGCCCCATGCCGGTAATTTCCACTTCAGCAGAGTTCGCGTCTGCGGGAATTGCAGCCCAGTCAACAAGCAGGGTCATGGAGACGGAATCGGCACCTACAAGTGTCGATGAGTAGTCGGACGCGGCCTTGGGACATGACTTGCCAAGTGACAGCTTTGCCCAAGGGCTAGTGACTCGCGCTGCCCAGTCCACGGGCTTGTCAGAACGGTTGAACACTTCGAACACTGTGGGGGTTTTATCTCCCTCATACACAGGCAATGGACGTGCGCGGGGCTGGAAAATGTCGTTCTCAGGCCATGCGAACGGATATGCCTCCAGCGAAACGCCTATGGCACCGTCTTCAAGCGGCTGAACTTTACTTACAGCAGGTGCCCTTTCAAGAGGCGGCTGCTGCCAATAGGTCCAGCCGATGTTCTTCTGGTCCATCATGTGGCTCCACTTGCCGCCTGCCAGCTCTTCATTGTACTGACGTGCAAGTTCCTGATCTTTGGCGAATAGCTTGCGCACGCGCTCGGAATAGGTGTTCGCGGAAGCTCGCCCCATGTGAGCGTATGCATCGTTGCGCGCGGCACTGATGTACATCTCGTTAAGGTTCGCGCAGGCCACCACCGGGTAATACACAAGCTGGAAGAAGGCATCCTTCTTCTCTGCGGGAATCGTGCCCATCAACTCTTCAGCAAGTGCTGCGGCTTTCTTCCAGTTTGAAAGGACATCTTCGGCCTCTGCGTGGTTTAGCACGCTGAACGTGTGCGCCGCAGTCATCTCGGGCTTACGCAGGGCATTCGCCTTGGTGTAAAAATCCAGAAGCGAAGCGATTTCTGCCGCGTTTTCGGCTCCAAACTGCTGCGCGGCCCAATCTTTCTGGTACTGCGCAACACAGTCGTAAGGAAGCGCCTCGGGATCCCATCCGTAGTCGAGGAAGAAGGAAATGGGCAGCTCCATGGGCTTCAAGTCTCCCACGTTCACAATCCATATGCGCGTTGCCTCGTACTGCCAGGCAAGGTGCATCTGCTCCCAGATCTTGGTAAGCGGAATAGTGTTCAGCCATTTATAGGAACGCGGTCCTCCAACGTAGTCCACATGGTAATAGATGCCCGCGCCGCCGGAACGCTTGCGCTCCTCGGTCAAGGGAAGGCGGCGAATGTTGCCCCAGTTGTCATCACACCAGAGGAGTGTAACGTCGTCAGGCACGCGCATCCCGTGCTCGTAATAGTCCTGCACCTCTTTGTACAAGGCCCACATCTGCGGGATTTCCTCGATATTCTTTCCGGTTTCGCGGACAAGTATCGTGCGCTGGTCGGCCACGATTTTCTCAAGCAGTGCGGTGTTGGTATCCTCGCTCATGGCCTCGTCGCCGTCGCCTCGCATACCCATTGTCACGATGCTTTCAAGGTCTTTATTTCGTGCTATGCCGTCAGCCCAGAACTTGCGTAGCACTTCGCCGTTTGTCTCGTAGTTCCAAGCACCGGTGCCGTTTCTGTGCCATTCCTTTTGGGAACGAATCATCGGCTCGTGGTGGGACGTGCCCATCACGATGCCGTAGGCGTCGGCCAGGCGCGGGCTTTCCGGATCGTCTTCGTTAAATGCGTTGTTCCACATCGCGGGCCACATGTAGTTGCCCTTCAGGCGCAGGAGCAGCTCGAAGATGTGGGAATAGCACTCGCTGTTCACTCCCCCAAACTTCTCTGCCGCCCAGCCGGAAAAGGCGGGAGCCTCGTCGTTTATGAAAATGCCTCGGTATTTCACCGTCGGACCGTCGTCGTAAAGTCTGCCGGATACGTTAACGCTGTCGCGCCGAGCCGTGGGCACGTCCGCAAACCAGTACCAGGGCGATACGCCCATTTCCTGCGAAAGGGTGTATATGCCATAGATTGTGCCGCGCTTGTCGCTGCCTGCAATAACTAGAGCGCGCTCGATGCCTGGCAACGGTTGCTCCACGACTTCAAGCAGGAACGACTCCCAGCGGCCTTCAAGTAGAGAGGCGTCAATTTTGCCAGCTTCGGCCATGGCGTCGATATGCGCACTCTTGCCGAGTGTACCGACGATGACGGCCATTTTACCAGCGGACTTCACGTCGTTCACGATTTCCGGCAAGATGCCAGAAACGCGTTCAATGTCTGCCTTAAGGTCGCCGCTTGCGCGGCTTACGCCCCACCAGTCGGCAGTATCCACCAGTATTGGCAGTGCTTCTTTGGTGTTGGCGATTTCGAGCGAATTTTGAATGCCGGAGTCACATACGATGCCCGCTTCAAGCTGAAGCGAGGTACCGAATGCGCACGACAATACCAGAATTGCACAGTGTCTGAAGGACAACTTCATCGTTCCGATAGTTCGAGGGGTTTACTCAAGGGTTATTAGTACCTGCTGCGGGCTGTCGCCGGACGGCAGGGTGAAAGTCTTCGTTACAACGCGCCCGTCATGCTCGACATTTAGCTCGTAGTCTCCAAGGAAGGCGCGGGTGGTATATTCGCCATGCGCTCCCGTTTCGGCGCACAAGTTCGTACGCCACTGCTTGAGAACAAGGTCCTTGTAAACGGCGGCATTGGGTTTTTCGCTCCAGTCTTTGCGGTACATGGCACCAAGGGGTATCCAGTGCGCGCCCTCCCAGAAGCCCCAGAGCTGTATGCCGACAACGTCCGGGTGGCTGAATGCGAGGATAAAAAAGTCCCTCGTATAGTCTGCCTGAAGCTCTTCGTCTTCGGTGCGGATGTCAAATTCGGTAAAGCGAATGGGCAGCCCTCCGCTCGCCTTGGAGTAGCGGTCCAACGTGGCCAGGACGCGCTCAGGATCGTTCGGCTGGCCGCTGATGTGGGCTTGAAGTCCAAGCCCGTCCACGGGAGCGCCATTATCCAGCAAGTAGCGGAAAGTCTCTTCAAAGTGCGCAACATGGGCTGCGTCCAACACCTGATCGTGATTTGAAAAGTCGTTGAAGTACAGCGCGGCGTCGGGGAACGCTTCACGGGCGACCTTGAACCAGCGAACCATGATCTGCGGCCCGAAAAGATCCATCAGGTCGTGGTTCGTGTACGGCTCGTTGAGCACGTCCCACTCCGGCAACAGATCGCGTGTGACTTCGCCCATCTCGCGGATGTGTTCGTCGATTATCGGCAGAATTTCTTCTGCCCTGCCTGCGTCGCGAAGCTCGTGCGTAATCTGCGGCAGATTCTTCCAGCCCGGCCATACAAGGACGTGACCGCGAAGGTGGAAGCCGCGCTCCTTGAGCCATTCAAGCCCAGCGATAGCCTTCTGATGTGAATAGGGAGCAAGATCGTTCCACTCGCCCAGCCACACGGGCCACTTCAAATCATTCTCGGGGCTGGCGGCTTCAAACAGCTCCAACACTTTCTCACGGAAAATCTCGTTATCCCTACCCTCTGCTGTGAGTCGTATCAAGGGGATGGCAGTTCCGAACTGAAATGCCGAACGCTTCTGCTTGAGGCTTAGACTCGCTGCGTCAACGGGCTTGCCGGAGGCGTCCACGACGCGGATTTGCAGATCGCGCTTGCGAATCTTTTCGATGCGTTCGAGAGCCTCCTTGCGCCATTCCGCGTCCGCTTCTCTTCCTGCATATGTAAAGAGGGTGCGCGGCAATTCCGAAAGCTCTTTCGTTTTTCCGTAATAAGTTACTTCAAGACCGCCCAATTCCACGGTCTGCCCCGGGAAGCCGAAGCGCAGGCGGAGGACGGCCCCGTTTTCGGGATAGCTGCCTATGAACTTGAAGGGCAGAAAGAACTCCTGCCACTGCTGCCCTGCGCTGACTGTGGCCAGTATGCTGCTGTTGAAATCCACTCCGTTTTTGCGAACGTGGACGAATACTCTGCCCATTCCGCTTTCGTCTATCGTCTGCGTGCAGCGTGCCCAGAAGTGTATGAGGGCCGTTCCGCCCTCTTCGACTGCTATGTCGCTAAAGCCTTCAAGCTCCACATCTTCCACATTGCGCACGTCCTCGCCACTTCGGACCTGCCATGCGCTGGAAAACGAGGCGTCATCGACTGTGACTATCTTTACCGAGGATGCCTCTGCCGCGTAGGGCTGGACGTTCACCTTGAGCGAATTAAGCGGTTCGTCCTGGAACAGGCTCTGCGCCCCCACGGGCAGAGCCTGTTCCGATGCGTTCAATCCCACTGAGATACAAAGTGTTAACAGGGATATGATGCTTGAACGTTTCATCGGGGTATTATTTTCGTTACGAGTGTGAAAACAGTCTTAGACCTGCCAGCAGCAGACTACTGGTAGCGATACAGGCGGACGCGCTGTATGCTGAATCTTCCGGCGTCGAGTCGGATGTGACGGCCTTGGTGGGTTTGGTCTCCGCTAAGCCAGCGAAGGTGTATCCAGTTGCCGTCTTCGTCGTATGTGCCTTCCTCGGCGCTGAGTATGCCGATAATTTCCGGTCCGGCCTTCCGGGGGGCAAAGGTAACAACAGCTCCTATTCCTGCGATTACCAGTTCGTCAGGTCCGGTGGCAATGATTATGGCACCGGACGGAATTGTGCCCTGAGAGCCTTTGCTCTCGGTCCCGTCGGCTCCGATTACAATGGTGTTGGCGGACGGGAGAACGCGCTCGAAGTTCACAAAAAGCGATAGATCTTTGATGAACAGGTTCTTGGGCTGTTTCTGTTCATCGCCCTGCGGCATGCATCCCACCATGTCTGGCGT
Organism: Opitutales bacterium; assembly: GCA_016928295.1. Lineage (GTDB taxonomy): Bacteria > Verrucomicrobiota > Verrucomicrobiia > Opitutales > Oceanipulchritudinaceae > Verruco-01. The sequence goes on along the minus strand of JAFGLA010000084.1, from coordinate 16,233 downwards.
ACCTGCCTTGGCGTTGATTAGCGGGCTAAGTTGTTCGAGCATCCCGTAGCTCGAGCGCAGTAGTCCTTCCACCTGCGGCGAAACGGACTCGATTGCGAAGGGGCAATAACCCATCGCGTGGTTGTTCCCGATGGCGTAGATCGCGTTCACGGCTGCGTCGGTGTTGGCCATGTTCTCGGGAATGAAGAGCGGATTGCCGGGCACGGTGTATGCGTCCGCCCAGTAGATAAAGTCTTTGAAGTAGATGTCCGGTGACAAGAAGTCGAGCGATGGCGCGGCTGCTCTCCAAACGTCTATCAGGTGCGGCAGTGGACCAGCACTCGGATACTGTCCCTGCACGTAGCCCGGGCGAATCAGCGCGGCGTTTGTGTACATTGGCAGCGGATACTCTGCCTTGCCTGCCTCGGTCACTTTGCCCGTGTACTGCGCGAACTGCCAAGCCATGAAAATCTCTTCAGCCTGAACGTCGCTTCCGAACACTTCTGCCCATTTGCCGCTCATTTTGCGCCCGTTCTCAAGCCATTTGGCGCGAAGAGTGGGGTGCAGGGAGTCAAAGTGCTTGTCCATGTAAGTGATAAGCTCCGCGGGGACTGCGCTATCGTATGCTGCATTGGCAAGCGGGGAATGGTCCCTCGCGTCGCCCACCATGCCGATTTCGTTCTCCACCTGCACCATCACAACAGTGTTTTCTTCGCCGTCGGTGGCTTTGATGTGCTGCATCATCGCGGCAAAAGCGCGTGCGTCACAGCGAAGGGCTTCTTCTGAAAGCGGGGTGACGATTTCGACGGGCCTGCCGTTGGAGGCAAGGCAGCGGGGGAAGCGTGCGGTGTCCGTTTTGACCCAGTCGGGAGCGTAGCAGGACATGCTGTTTTTCCAGACTCCGAACCATATGACAACGAGGCGCATGTCGTTTGCACGGGCATCTCGGATGAGTCCGTCGAGCGTATTCCAGTCGTATTGCCCTTCAACTGGCTCCACAAGAAACCAGCTTACAGGCACAACGAGCGTGTTGATGTTCATAGACACCATCTTGTCCCAGTACGGGGCAAGGTATCCGCTCTCGCCGCTTGAGTTGCCAAGCTCTCCGCCCAGCATAAGGAAGGGTTCACCCTTCACTATCAGTTGTTTTGTAGCCCCCTGCTCGCGCAGATGGGGAATTTCTGCTGAAGTTATGCAGACAGGGGCCAGTCCTAGTGCAAGAAACGCGATAGCGTGTTTCATCATGTTACAGGTAAGGAGGTTACACGTATGTTAGCTCGCGCGACAAGGTGCCGCACGAAAATATATCCCAATGGCGGGGTGCCCACATGGCGTACCATGAAGACACCCCGCACGGGTTCCCACTTCGCAAAAAGTGACTGTACAAAAGTCAGGGAATTATCAGCTTTGCTGCTTATGAGCACTATAACACACTTACCGAACATTGCGCTGGTTTCGCCGCACCCAGCTCTTCGGAGCGTTTGCACGGGGAGGATGAACCAACTACAATTCCGTAACTGCCGGCGGGGAGAACGCGTCGGCCTTCGGCATCAAACTGCATGAATGAATCAGCAGACAGGGTAAAGCTGACTTCGCGGCTTTCTCCTGCTTCCAAATTCAGTTTTGTAAACGCAACAAGTGTGGATTTGGGGGCGTTGGGCCAGTCCTGCGGCGGCACAATGTAGCACTGCACGACTTCTTTGCAGGCTCGTTCGCCATCGTTGCGCACTGTGGCATGGACGCTCAAATGCCCGCCTTCGCTAACGTTGGCCTTGTCCGCAACGGCGTTGGAATAGCTGACCTTGCCGTAGCCCAAGCCAAAACCGAACGGGAACAGGGGTTCTTTATCCGCAAAGCGGTATGTGCGCCCCTTCATGCTATAATCGTTGAAAGCGGGAAGGTCTTCCGTTGACTTTGCAACGGACACGGGAAGGCGTCCGCTTGGGGATTCCGCGCCGAAAAGAACGTCCGCAACACCGCGTCCGCCTTCGCAGCCCGGATACCATGCCATCAGAACGGCGTCGCATAGTTCAAACGCTTCCGGACAGGCAATGGCGCTTCCGCCAGTTAGGACCAGGACGAGTTTCTTGGCGAACTTGCGAATGCTGCGCAGGAAGTTCATCTGAACGGCAGGCAATTCGATCGTGTCCCTGTCACCCCCCGAAGGAGAGGCGACGGTATCGCCCTCCTCTCCTTCGAGAGTATGATCCAATCCCATCACTGCTATGACAATTTCTGCGGCTTCGGCAGCACCTTCGGTGTAGTTTACACCGGGTGCCTGAGCACTGAAAAGTGGGCAACTGGGCCTGTATTTTACTGGCGTGTTCGGCTCGACGGCTTCGAGAATGCCTTGGAAAATGGTCACCATCTCCGGCGCGACACCGTAGTAATTGCCAAGAAGCGCGCCGTAATTGGCGGCTGTCGGGCCTACGACGAGGACGCGCTCGGGATTGCGGCGCAGGGGAAGTATGGAGTCCTTGTTCTTTAGGAGAACGACCGACTCTGCTGCGGCTTTGCGGGCAAGAGCGCGATTTGCAGGACCATCAACGATGTCCAAGGGCAGATTGCCCCAAGGCAACGAATCTGGCGCGTCAAACAGGCCGAGCTTGAACTTCGTGCGCAGGAGTCGGCGAACAGAGCGGTTGATGTCTTCTTCGCTGACAAGGCCCTGATCCACGGCGAAAATCAAATCTCCGTAGGTGCAGCCGCAGTTAAGATCGCAACCGGTGCGCACGGCCAGAGCAGCGGACTCCGCAGCGTTTTTCGTTACGCCGTGGTAGTTGTGAAAGTCGTCAATCGCACCGCAGTCGCTCACGTAGTGGCCTTTGTAGCCCCAACGCCCGCGCAGGATGTCGTTCATAAGAAACTCGCTCGCGCAGCAGGCTTCGCCAAGAGTGCGGTTGTATGCGCCCATCACGGCCTCAACGCCAGTGTCCACCAGCTTTTTGAAGGCAGGCAGATAGGTTTCTTCTAGGTCTTTTGGCGTGGGCTTGGCGTCAAACTCGTGCCTTTCGCTCTCAGGGCCGCTATGAACGGCAAAGTGCTTCGCGCAGGCAGCAGTTTTAAGATATTTGGGATCGTCGCCCTGAAGGCCCTTGACCACTTCCGAACCAAGTTCAGCAGTTAGATATGGGTCTTCGCCGAAGGTTTCCTGCCCCCTGCCCCAGCGCGGATCGCGCACGATGTTGATGTTCGGAGTCCAGAAAGTCAGGCCCTGAAACTGGCCCCGCTTGCCCTTGGACACGGAATAGTGATGCTTGGCGCGTGCCTCGTCCGAAATGGCGTTCGCCACATCGTGCAACAGTTCGCGGTTCCAAGTTGCAGCCATGCCGATAACTTGCGGGAACACCGTCGCCCTTCCGGCGCGGCCTATGCCGTGGCACGCTTCGTTCCACCAGTTGTACTGCGGGACACCCAAACGATCTATGGCTGGGTTTTCGTGCATCATCTGGCCGATTTTTTCAGCCAGAGTCATGCGCGAAAGCAGATCATCAATTCGTTCTTCCAAGGGGAGTGCAGTATCTAAAAATGGATGTGAAGCTTGCATGATTTTAACAAATATCTGAGCAATTGATTGTTACTTGCAAAAGGGGTAAAACAACGGGGATATGTAATTTTAGCAACCCTACTCGACGGTGCGACTTGCGAAAGCTCCTATTTCCAGGCTTTCCGCAACAACCCATGAAGCACTGCGAACACTGGGATTACCTAGAAAATGCGTCGTCATTTCAGAGTAACAGTATTTGGCGTGTCTCAAAGCCTATTGAATAGGCAATATGGCCGACACGAGGGCTCCGGGGGTAGGACAAGCAGGGATTATCAAAGAAGAGCAGCGCGGAATTACATGGAGCAGACTCAGCGAGCGAGGCGTGCCTGCACATGAGGACCAAGCTATACTGTATTTTTGACCTCGAAACGTCCCTTTAACAAGGGGATGCAAATACTAACAATAGCATCGCGGCGTAATCTTGCCGGTCAGCTTTCCACACTTGAACTATTTCCTCTAAGGCCCCATTAGGGTGTGTCGCCAACTGAACACAGACCCGCGTCAAAGGGAAGCGTTCCAGTAGAACATTGTCGCAATCGCCTACAAAGATGCTTCTTGCTTTCCAATGCCTAGGGGGCATACTAACAGTAGCATGATTTCCCCCTTTGACTTAATCATGCTGGGTTGCCCCGACCTGACGCCTTCAACACTCCTTTCACTCCTTATTATAAAACACCCAAATGGCTGACAAACAAGGCAATAGCCCTGACATGCCAGACAGTCCCAATAGCGGGAACAAGCGCGTAACGCTCGCCGACATTGCCAAGGCCGACGGAACGCACGTCACTACGGTCTCGCTTGCGCTGCGCAATAGTAGCCGTCTGCCCGAGGCGACGCGAAAGCGCATTCAGGCACTGGCGGAAAAGATGGGCTACACGCCGGACCCAATGCTGCACGCACTGGTCTCTTACCGTGAACGCACGCGCAAGCGCGAGATGCCCACGCAGGTAATCGCCTACGTAACCAACTGGACCACGCGCTGGGGCTGGAAGAACGTCACCGCCCACCCCGACTTTTACGAAGGCGCGCGCAAAGCGGCCGAACAGCTTGGCTACAAGTTGGAGCATTTCTGGCTGCGCGAACCCGGGCTTTCGCACGGGCACCTTAGCCACATTCTGGAAAGTCGCGGCATTCAGGGCCTCATAATCGCCTCCCACACGCGCGAGATTGACGACAGCCTGATGTTCGACTGGGAACACTTCAGCGCGGTAAAAATCGACTTTTTCCCCCACTACCCGGAACTGCACAACGTGACCAACAACCAGTGCAGCATCATACGTCTTGCCATGAGGCGCATCATGCAGTCCGGCTATCGGAAGATTGGCTTTGTGATGCACCGCGGCTGGGACCACAGCGTGGACCATATGTGGAGCGCAGGTTTCCTTGTGGAACAACAGCTTATCGAGGAAGCTGAGCGCATCCCCATGTTCCTGTTCCCGGAGCCGGAGCCAATCTCTGCGTGGTTCAACGAGAGCAAGGGCGAAGTGTTCCCCTCCCCCGAGGCATTCAAAGAGTGGTATGAGAAGTGGAAGCCCGAGGTTATTGTCAGCCGCAGCGGCTTTGTGCTGCCGATAATGTCAGAAATGGGCATTCGCATCCCTCAGGACGTTGCCTTTGTTGACCTGTTCCTTGAGGACACAAGTGGACAACTGGCCGGTGTGCGCCAGAATTATGAACAGGTAGGCGCAAGTGCGCTTGAAATTCTCGCCGGTCAACTCTCGCAAAACAAGCGCGGCATTCCCAAGATTCCCACGGCGACCTACGTCGAAGGAACGTGGTCGGACGGGCTTTCGATGCCTGAAAAACCAAGCTCGACCAGGCGCAACTCGTAAGAGAGCCGAACCTGGGCGGGTTTCACCGAAAAGACGACCGCATTCCGACGGGAGTCCAGTTTTCAAACACTCCCTGACTCTACACTAGGCCTATGAGGCCGCCCGGGTCGAGAATCAGCGCGATTGTGCCGTCGCCAAGTATCGCGCCGCCAGCTACGCCCGCAACGCCCTTCATCATGGAGCCTAGGCTCTTGATTACGACTTCCTGCTTGGAAAGCATGTCATCGACAAGCAAGCCGTAGGGCTTTCCGAAGGTCTCGATTATTACGACGATGCCATCCCACGGAAGCGTGATGTCCGTCTGGATGTTGAATCTCTCGTGCAGGCGCACAATCGGGATGGTCTTGCCGCGAAGGTCCAGAACCTCCGCCTTGCCCTTTATCTTGGAAATCTGGTTCTTCTCCGGCCTGAGGGCGACCTTTACCGAAGTTGTCGGCAGGATGAAACGATCTTCGCCCACGCGCACGACGAGGCCGTCGATAATGGCTGTTGTGAGCGGGAGCTTTATCTTGAAAATCGTTCCCTTGCCAAGCTCTGACTCCAGCTCCACCTTGCCACGCAGCTTCTCGATGTTTCGGCGGACTACGTCCATGCCAACGCCACGGCCTGAAATATCGCTGACCTTCTCCGCAGTGGAAAAACCGGGCTCGAAAATGAGGTTCAGAATGTCCTGACGGGCCATGTTCTGATCTTCACGCACGAGGCCCTTCTCTCGCGCTTTCTTGATCAGTCTGGCAGGGTCCATGCCGCGACCGTCATCGGAAAGCTCTATTACGATGCTGCTGCCCTGATGGTATGCCTTGAGGATAATCTTCCCTACGAGGTTCTTGCCCGAAGCGGCGCGACCGGCCTCGTCTTCCAAACCGTGGTCGAGCGAATTACGTATCATGTGGACGAGCGGATCGTTAATCTGCTCCACCACGTTGCGATCCAGTTCGGTATCCTCGCCCTCGGTGATGAAATCGACCTTCTTGTTTACCTGGCTTGCAATGTCGCGCACCATTCGGCTGACCTTCTGGAAGGTCGGCTTGATTGGCACGAGGCGCAGAGACATGCTCGTGTGCTGAAGCTCGCGCGTTATGCGCTGAAGCTGAGAAATGTTCTGCTGAAGCGCGGAATTCGACTCCGCCGCGCCGCTTGCACGGCTGGACTCGCTTAGCTGGCTCTGGACGATGACAAGCTCTCCGACCATGTCCATGAGGTTGTCCAGCTTGGTCGTCTTTACTCGAATCGTGGACGCACCACCGCTTCCCCCCGAGGACTGCTGGGCGGAAGGCGCAGAGGCTCTTGGAGCCGACGCTGGCATCGCAGATGGTGACGCTGCGGAAGCTGCCGCGCTGTCCTCGTCTTCATCGCGCTCTTCTGGGACATATGCGGACGCAGAGAGAGAATCGTTCTGACGCGGCGCAGGAACCTTGCCCGCGGCGATGTCAAAGCCATCCTGCACCGCGTTCTGCACGGCTTTGATTAGATGGGACACCGGGATGACGCGATCCGGTTTGTGCCCCTTTTCGAGCGCGTTCGTAATCTGCTCCACAAGGCCTTGGAGCGTGTCCTTAGCCTGCAAAATGAGCGTAATCATGCGCGAATCGAGCGTTAGCTTCTGATTGCGCGCGTGGTCGAGCAGTGTTTCAACCTGATGTGCCAGAGACTGAATCGGCACAAGGTGAAGAAAACCGGCGACGCCCTTTATCGTATGGAAGGCGCGGAAAATGAGCGCAAGGCTGTCCGAATCGTGGGGGTCCTGTTCGAGGACAAGAACCGCAGCCTCGATGTTTTCGAGGTGCTCGACGGCCTCGGTCTGGAACTCGCCAAGTATTTCCAGATCTTCCTCGGTGATTACAAGAAGAACGTCCACCTCGCTGTTAAGCTCCTGCGGCACCACGGGAACGACTTCGCGCGGTGCTGAAGCCTTTGCTGCGGCTGCCTTCACCGCCTCGGCTTTCTCGGCCAGCTTGGGCATGGCGGCGGCAAGAGGATCTTCCGCTTCCGCTTCGCTGCCCTCCATGGCTTCAAACACCGTCACGGCACCCTCATTGCCTTCAATAATCTTGCGCATGGACTCCTGCGCCCAGGCAACGAAGCTGCCCGTGTAACCAAGCACCTCGTAATCGAATGGCCTTGCACTATCCAAAAGCCTGTCCAGAGCCTTGCGAAGGTTCTTTGCCGACACCTGTATCTTTGGGAGAGCCTCGGAAGCGTCGATAAGTTCCGAACACATCGAGTATATCGGCACAAGGCCCTCGTCGCTGCCCGGGTTGGCAAGCACCAGCTCGGTGGCGATTCGGTTGATGATGTCGTTGCACGCCTCCTCGCGGGCGTTGAGGCCCTCGTCTTCGCCGTCGCCCATCCACGGAGCGGGAGCGAAATGACAAAGCTCTGTCCCGTTTTTAAGCGCGAGCAAACCGTCCTGCGCCCATGTGGTAAAATTGCTTACGTATTCGAGCGTTCGTGCGTCAAAGGGCTGAGACTCGTCCAGCAGCTCGTCCAGAGCACGGCGCACGTTTGTACATGCCTGATGCAGAGTCTCGTCGTGCGTGTCAGACGCGCCCGACAATTCGTTTACCAGTGAATACACCGGCACAAGTCCGTCGTCACTGCCGGCGCTTGCAAGAACCAGCTCGGTGGCGATTCGGTTCAAAATGGCGTCGCAATTACTGATTTGTTCTTCACTGAGTGGCATGGAACTATTCGTAATGAATCAATATTTGATCGGACCACAATGGACCGTAATAAAGGGGCGGACGGTCAGTTACCGTTACTGCCTGTGGAAATAATATTAAAGCATAGATGCAAAACACAGTCTGCACCAATCATAGGGACCAAAAATCGGCACATATTCCAATCCAAGCATCAACCGGGCTGTTGATCAAGCAGCTCACGAGCCTTGATTAGAAGAGTGTTTAGCGGGAACGGCTTCTCAAGAATTATAGCATCTCCCGGAAGCGAGTAGAATGTGTCGAGCTGATCGTCGTAACCGGTCATGAATATGACCTTGGTCTCCGGCTTGTGCTCAAGAAGACGCGCAGCAACCTCTCTACCCGAGAGCTTTGGCAGGACGAGGTCGGACACAAGCATGTCGATGTCGTAGTCAATCTGCGCCATCATATCCAGCGCACTGCTTCCGTCGTAAGCGGTGTAAACCTGATATCCATGCAGGCGCAACAGGCCGCTTATGCAGTCTAGAAATGTCTCGTCATCTTCTACGATGAAGATTTTTTCGCTCCCCGTGGGACAGGGGCCGGAAGAACTTTCCGATGACAGTCCGCCGCCCGTGGAAGACTTTGATTCCGCCGGAAACACCAATTCGAAGCGGGAGCCTTCTCCCGGGCGGGAGCGCACTATGATGTGCCCGGAGTACTGCTTCATTATGCTTTGGACCGTTGCCAGTCCAAGGCCGGTGCCCTTGCCTATCTCCTTGGTAGTGAAGAACGGGTCGAAGATGCGCTTCTGCGTCTCTTCGTCCATTCCGCAACCGCTGTCCTCGACGGACAACACCACGTAGCTGCCCGGGCGGATTGTGCAGTGATTGCGCACCACGTTCTTTTCGTAAGTGCGATTGGCAACCTCTATTCGCAGGCGTCCGCCGTTGGGCATGGCGTCGCGGGCGTTAACGCAAAGGTTGAGCAGTATCTGCTCTATCTGCCCCTGATCCGCCTTCACGCTGGAAATATCGTCACCATATACGGTGTCCATCTCGATGTCTTCGCGGATCACGCGGCGAAGCATACTCTTCACGTCCTCGACAACGTGCGAAAGATCTATTTGCGTCGGGTTGGGCCTGTCTTTGCGGCTGAATGTCATTAGCTGCGAAACAAGGTCAACGCCCTTGCGCCCTGCTGCACGAATCTGCTGCGCGTAACGCATTGCGGGGCTGTCCTCGTCCAGCTTTAGAACCTGAAGGTCGCAGTAGGAATTAATTACCGAGAGCAGGTTGTTGAAATCGTGCGCTATGCCGCTTGCAAGACGCCCGACGGCCTCGATTTTCTGCGACTGGCGTATGCTTTCCTCAAGGCGATGAATGTGCGTTGTGTCCTGAACGGCAATAGCATAGCCGCAATGTCCGAGTGTATCGCTTTTGATCGGGCGGACACACACCTGGGCGCTGAACTCTTCACCGGAAAGGCTCTTTGCAAGGCCTTCGCCCTTCCATTCTCCGGAAGCTTCAATTGCATCAAACAACTGGCCCCAAGGCGTTTCCGGCATTGGCTTGAAAAAGTCTGACAGCTTCCTCTGGGATATACTTTGCTCGGGGCAGGAAAACAGCTCGCTGAACGCCTTGTTGCAGAACAGGGGTTCACCAGCGCAGCCATTGTTATCGTGGCCGAGGATGAGGACCGCTTCGCTTACTCCTTGCAGGGCCTGATGCGTCATGTCCCTGTCCCGAGTGCAGAGCAAGGAGTCGGTCAAGTCTTCCATCAATACGATGCAGGACGGTATTTCAAAACAGGACTGTCCGCAGGGACTGACACGTAGAAGCACAGTGCGCTCGTCCCCGTCCGGCCCTTGGATGCTGAAGCGTTCGCAGCTCTGCCTGCGTGTGAGCTTGGCGGGGTTATCTATTAGCTGCTGCCCCATATGCAGTCTGAACAGAGAGCTGAAAGCCTTGCCTGAGGCTTTTTGCGCGGAACAGCGGGCAAAAAGCTCCGCCGCCGGGTTCATGTTCAAAATGTTGCCCTCTTCGTCTATCTGGACGGCGACCTGCGTAATTATGGAAAGCAGAACGGCCATTCCGTTGCGAGAGCGTTTGAGAAGCTGCTCCTGTTGCGAATAATAAAGTGCGGTGCGAAGGACGGCCAGAAGCTCCTCGCGGCATACGGGCACTGACGCAAACAAGGGCGTTGGGGCAGGCTGAGAGCCTTCGCGGTGAAGATACACTATCGTGCATCCTTCCATCCGCGATAGTTCGGAAAGGACAGCGTCGAACTCAGGCAATGAAGTATCTACCATCACAACGTCGGGCGCGTGCTCGCGGCTCATAGTGCGCGTCTGCTGCGCGTCCATGGCGACCGCCACCAGTTGCAAAGCTTCGGATTTGAGAATTGCGGCAATACAATCCGTATTCTGGGGATCGTCCTGAACTAGAAGGATTCGATTCTCATTCATCCTTTTATTTCATTATCCTTCCTGGCTGAGTAGGGGTAAGGCAGACTGCGGCCACAGTTCATGAGAGAGAGACTCAATGGGCCGAATTACACATCGTCTTGTATTTCAAACATTATAGGGCAAAGGGCAAGCAGCAAAGCGAAGTGCTTCACTCACTATGGCCATTGAGGCGATTGCCGCTGTGTCCGCGCGCAGAACTAGCGGTCCAAGCGTAACCGGCTTGAAAGAGTGTTCGCGAAACTGCGCGTATTCGGCGGCGGAAAAATCACCTTCAGGCCCTATTGCCAGAACTACCCCGTCCTTTGCATTTTCATCTTTGAGTGCAGCCAGGAGCGGAAGGGACGCTTCCTCAAGAGAACATACAAGGCGCAAGGGCGGCAGGGTCATTTTGAACAAGGCATCCAGCCCGCAGGGTTCGACAATGTCCGGCATGAAGGGGTTGCCACACTGCTTGATTGCTTCCAAGGCACCGGTGCGCCACTTCTGCGTCTTCTTGAGTGTTCTTTCAGCATCGAGGCGGAGTTCTGAACGCTCAGTGCAGAGCGGGACGACGCATTCGCAGCCAAGCTCCGCAGCTTTTTGTACAATGGTATCCATCGTCTTGCCAAGCGGCATTGCCTGCGCGAGCCACACGGGAGAATTGGGCCTTTCCATGCGCGAAAACTCTTCTACCTGCAAAGTGGCTGCCTTTGCCGAAGCGTTTTCGACAAGAGCCTTGGCCTTCCCTCCCCGCCCGTCGAGAAGCATCACCGTTTCTCCTACGCGCGCGCGGCGCACGGAAACAAGATGGTGGCTCTCTTCCGCATCAAGAATTATTCGACCCGACAGATTACCATTAAAAAATGAATACAGCATACCGTTGGCCTGCAAGGACTTGCACGTGTTTTATATAAACGCCGCAAAAAATTACGATTTCTTTGAACGTTTCCGTCTTTGTTTCTTCTAAGTTTATGTAAGCGAGATGCGAACAGCGCAACCCTCGCAAAGAATTTCAATCAAGGTTTGTAGCAAGAAAGCCGTGTGGGAGCGGTAATCTAAGGTAGCAGTTTTCATAGTTTCAGAGTCTAGTTTGTAGTTTGGTTAAGCACTTGGGAGACGCCGTCTGACAGCAATGTCAGGCGGCGTTTTATTTTGTGACTGAGCACATTGCGTTTTGTCGGAGACGAGCTGCGGAAGTCTGAATGAGTCGTAAAAGCAGTTTCGCTTCGCCATAAGAGCTTGAATCATTTCCAAGTGGGAGCGAGAAACACTTCCGCCCCTCTTTCTTGTTCCCCCCTAACTCATGGAACCAATCATGAAAACCATACCCTGTGGCAAACTCCTTGCCATTTTCACCCTCGTGTTCGCGCTCGCAGGCGGCTTGAACGCCCAATACGCGCGCGGGCGAATAGTAGAAGGTAAAAGCGTCAACAGCGACATACTGGGCCGCAGTGTAAACTACAGCGTGTATCTGCCCTACGATTACGACAGCTCGGAACGCCAATATCCAGTCGTGTATCTGCTTCACGGCCTTGGCGACAGCCATACCGGCTGGACACAGTTCGGCGAAATCCAACTCGCGGCAGACAAGGCCATCGCGGAGCAGACAATCGCCCCGATGATAATCGTAATGCCAGCCGCTGAGCGCACTTGGTATGTTAATAATTACGACAATTCCGTCCGCTACGAGGACTTCTTCTTTGAGGAGTTCATCCCCGAAATCGAGTCAACATACAGAATCCGCTCCGACAAACTCTTCCGCGGCATAGCGGGGCTTTCCATGGGCGGCTACGGCTCTCTTGTTTACAGTATGCGCCACCCGGATATGTTCGCCGCCTGCGCCGCGTTCAGTTCCGGCATAGAATGCTCCGAGGACATTGTAAAACTGACTGACGAGCACTGGAACAGCGTATTCGGCCCAGTGTTCGGCCCGGATCTCAAGGGCGAGGAACGCATTGGCGAACACTTCCAGAAGTACGACGTGCTCAACATAGCCCGCACCTACGAGGTGGAAAAGCTGTCGAGCGTACGTTTCTACCTGGACTGCGGCGATGACGACTTCCTTTACCGCGGCAACGCAATGCTGCACATCATACTGCGCGACCGTGGCGTTTACCATGAAAACCGTATGAGAAACGGCCCGCACAACTGGTCCTACTGGCGCAGCGGCATCACCGACGGACTGGCGTTCATAAGCGAATCCTTCCACCAGAAATAAGGCATCGCAAAGAAACAAACCTCGTCATCGCGACGAGTTCACCTTTGGGCGCCTCTGACAACCAGTTTCACAGTAGAAATCAAGGTTGGCAGAGGTGCCCTTCTGCTAAAAGTGCCCGCCATTATTCCAACTCGATGCTTACGTGCGTATGACCTTGAGAAGGGTCTTGAGCGGACAAATGAACGAAAACGGTGTTAGTTGCAGAGTCATGCGACCATCCAGAAAAGGATGAATCACGCCAATCAAGGCGCCCGCACTCCCCTATCCTTTCGAGCTGAACGCCGTTTATGAGCACACGCTCAGGCGCTTGGGGCATCAAGTTAACCTTCAGCACGTAGCGTTGACTCTGCGGCTTTCCCGAATACTCCCCCTTGGCGGGACCGATATGGATATTGATTGAGAAATCATGAACCTCGCAGGCAATGGAAGTGAGGGAGTATTGCCCGCGCTGGTAGGCAAGGCTTTCCCCGTCATCGTCATACACGGACCATGAAGAACTACCAACGGCAAGAGGATATATATCCAGAGTAAGCGGATCTGCGTGAACGGTTGGGTCAATCCATTCTATTTCCGGCCCCATCGGGATGATTGCGCCACGACGAACATATAGTGGTACGCGGCCAATATCGCTCACATCCACTTCGACCCTGCTGCCTCCTGCGTAAACGTCGTGACTGTGGTAATCCACCCATTCGCAGCCAGTCGGCAGGCGAACAGGCATCTTGTTGTCCGCGTAACTGGACACCTGCTTGCACACAGGAGCTACGAGCATCCAGTCGCCAAACATGAACTGGTATTTCTCATCGTCCATCTGCCCCGGAAATGCCAGTTTCATGGGCCTTGTCAAAGGCAGGGCCTGATCCCATATCTGCCAAGCTCCTGTATAAAGGTACGGCAGCAAGCGGTAGCGGAGCATTCGGGAATTGTATGATATCTCCTCCACCTGCTCTCCCCAAGACCATACGTCACGCGGAGTAATACCGTGATTGCGCGTAGTTGTGGTGAAGCATGAAAACTGAATCCATCTGGCGGCAAGCTCCGGATCTGTTCCATTTTTATGCCCAGGGGTGTCCGTATGCAAATATGACCAGCCGCCGGAAGCACCGTCCGGCCCGTAAACCAGAGCCTCGACGCTTTCTTGCAGGCCAAGCCAGGAACCCTCCACATCTCCCGTCCAGTGAACAGGCATGCTCTTTTCCATCGCATCTTCACTGGGTATTTTCAGTATCCCGATACCGTTCGTATCGGCCGTCTCCGGCTCCCAGTTGTCGGTATTGGGGCGCGCATAATGGCGTCCGATTATCGCCAAACGCGTATCTTTCCCGCGTATAAATTTCATTCGCTCCCAAACCTGGAGCTCTTCAGTCGAACCAGCCTTCCAAAAGTCGAGCCAAGGGACATCCAACCCCATGTACAGGTCCCTTGAAAACAGGGCTAGCCATTCGCCCCCGAATCCTCCGTCATGATAGTTCATGGCTATTTTAATATGCATCTCATGAAGGGCCTCAATCATGCCAACGGGGTCAGGAAAACGTTCAGAATCCCATACCATGTTTTTGGGCCAATCCCAGTTATTGCCACACCATGCCATGTCCAGAACCATGACATCCAAAGGGTGACGATGATTGCCGTATTTGCTTTCCATGCCCCTCAAAGAACGCGCATGGGCAAGGAAACTTTCCTGATCGCCGTAACCAAAACTGTCCTCGCCCCATTGAGACTGGATGTAACCAAACATCCATTTGGGAGGAAGCGGTTCGGTATTCACAGGGTTAAGATTCAACGCAACGGTCGTGTCGGCATCTGCTTCCGAAGTGAAATCACTTCCGATAAGTGTTGAACAACAGCCAGCCAGCACTGCCAGGCGAACAGCAAAACGGATCACTTTGCACATATGTGCGAGAATGAATCAGAAGAGTAACCATGCAATACCGCAATCGCCGCTTGAAGAGTCTCCCTCATGGACATGTTACAAAAATCTGAATAACAGAGCGGTTGAGTATGCAGATGCTGTCAACAAGGGCATACATTGAGAATACGGACTCCAACATCCGTAAACTACAGAATCCAAAGTGCTTTCATAAATGTCCGATGAAAAGCATTTCAAACCGTTTGTCATTTTTTGAAGTATTATCAATATCACTGGTGTAACATCCAGGACACATGAAAATGCTACACAAAATACTCACCGCCGCGCCTGCGATTCTGGCACTGTCTTTGCCTGTTTGCCAAGCCGCCGCTACGGATACGAATACGGGAGCAAAGGACAACTGTGCCGCCAAACCCGTGCACATGGTTCTTGAGAATACCGAACTTCGCCCCCTGCACAGCGACATCACGAACCGCGACTACCAGCTCTACATCGGGTACCCGGACTCTTACGCATCCAATCCGAACAAGCACTACCCTGTCGTATATCTGACCGACGCGTACTGGAGCTTCGTAAAGATGCACTCCCTCGGCTCCAGCCTCTGGTATGATCAGGCCGTGCCAGAGTTCATTGTCGTCGGCATAGGCTATGTTGGCGAAAACGTGAACTACGGCGTTGAACGCATGTTCGAGCTTTCCCCCAGCAAACAGGACTACGGCTGGGCAGCGCAAATGGGCGATATTCGCATGGGCGGCTCCAGACTGTTTCTTGACTCCATACGCGACGAGATAATCCCCTACGTTGATGCTAACCTGAGAACCGATCCATCATATCGCGTAATGGCAGGCTCCTCCATGGGAGGGCTTTTCAGCCTCTTCTGCATGTATGAAGAACCCGGCCTTTTCCAAGGCGTCATATCGTCTTCGCCAGCCGTGAACTGGGACCACCGCTGGATTTTCAACCGCGAATCGCAATTGCACTCAAAAGCAATCGGCGATAACGAACGCGGCACTTACAGTGTCCCCGCCCGCCTCTTCATGTGCGTAGGCTCGCGCGAATGGCAAGGTTTCCAAGCTGACATAAAGGCGATGGATACGATCATCAGTAACGGTAATTACGCCGACTTTGCCTACGAGTTCCGAGTTCTCGAAGGCGAACATCACGGCGGAGGCGTCGCCGAAGCATACAACCGCGGGCTTCGCTTCGTTTTCGAACCAATGAGACCCGGAGACGGCCCGATTGATTAGAGCATATTGCGTTTAGATGGAGGCGAGCTGCGGAAGGCTGAATGAAAATCCGGCAAGGCTTTGCTGGTGAGACTGGGACGGGCCCCTGCCAATCAGCGAAACGCAGCCGGGGCTCCTCATTCAGCCTTTCGTCACTCCGGATAAGCCTCCTATTGGGAGGATTATCCGGATGACTACAGATAAAGGCAATATGCGGTAGGCATTCCCTTGCCCTATATCAATAAGGCAACTGCCAAAGCCAAACACGGCAAGCAAAAGAGGACTCCTGCAATTAAGCGGGAGTCCTCTTTGTTAAGACATTTTTAGACTGGTCACAAAAAGCAGGCTATCCCTACTCTAGCGCAAAGCCAATCCACCTATCATACGGCACGCTTATTACGCGTCCAGATCTGCCATTGCTTTGAACTGGTCTTTCAGGGCCGGGTACAGGGCTTTGTAGATTTTGTTCGCTTTGG
>JAFGLA010000083.1 GCA_016928295.1 Opitutales bacterium | reverse complement strand
CCAAAGCGAACAAAATCTACAAAGCCCTGTACCCGGCCCTGAAAGACCAGTTCAAAGCAATGGCAGATCTGGACGCGTAATAAGCGTTTTTCTACGTAGTGTTCCATAAGGAAGGGTCCGCACCGATGAGATGCGGACCCTTTTATTGCTATGTTTTGTAGGGCACATCTAACAACCTTGGTTCCGGCTACAAACGGTCTTTGCGGCGGGAGGGTGTAAACCCTCCTTGTTTGAAGGGCTCCGCCCTTACGGCGACTGCGTGCTCCTATCCCAAGACAGTCAATGCCGATGCGGGAGCATCGGTGGTGCAGGGCTTGAGCCCTGCCCATCCGCAAATCCTCGTTCTCGCTACGAAACCGGTTATTAGATGTGCCCTTTAGTCGAACTCTCGATTTACGAAACTCATCCTCTTCTTACTCCGATCACAAAAGACTTTCCAACAATAGCTTGGCAAACACGGTCATCATTATGAGCGCCACGGGATACGCGGTCGCGTAGCTGACGACAGGCTCCTGCGTGTCGCAACCTGCTGTAAGTGCGCCGAGCGCGGGCGTGCTCGTCATTCCGCCGCATATTCCGCCCAAGGTCTGCATTCTTGTCGTCCTGAAAAAGCGTCTTGAAAAGGGATAGGCAAGCAACATGGGCAAGAGCGTGACTGCCGCCCCCATCAGGAATACCACGGGGCCGTATTCGGCCACTGTCTTTGCGAGATCCGCACCGCCTGCGATGCCGGCGTCCGCAAGGAACAGTATAAGGCCAAGCTCCTGCAAGAGAAGGCGCGAGGGGCGCGGTATGTGTCCCACAAGACGCCCTACCTTGCCGATTCTGCCGAGTAAAAGGCCGACAAAGAGCGGCCCGCCCGCTACGCCTAGCGTCATGCTGGCGCCGCCCGGAAGACCGAGCGGAATCATGCCAAAGAGAACGCCAAGCGCCAGCCCGAGGGCGAGCGAGACAAGGTCGGTAAACTCGAATGCCTGCGGCCTGTGCCCGACTTTTACCGAGAATGTGTCGAGGTCTCCCGGGCGGCCTACGACGGTAAGTATGTCATACTTCTCAAGTCGGGTGTCGCCGTCGGGCACAAAGGTCTGGTCCATTCTGGTGATGCGCGTAATTACAACGCCGCAGCGTTCCAGAGGAGCAAGCTCGCGCAGTGTTTTGCCTGCGAACTCCGCGCTTGTAACGGCGAGGC
The DNA here is from genome assembly GCA_016928295.1 of Opitutales bacterium. Taxonomy (GTDB): domain Bacteria; phylum Verrucomicrobiota; class Verrucomicrobiia; order Opitutales; family Oceanipulchritudinaceae; genus Verruco-01. The sequence continues at coordinate 7,087 of JAFGLA010000083.1, read as the reverse complement.
GGCGACGTTCGTTCTCCGCGTCCAGCAGGTAATTGCCGTCCGCCTTGCGCCCGATGAATTCACAGGCGTTTGTCAGCGACTTGGGTCTGCCAACTAGCAGAAGTATCTGTCCGGCCTGAAATATGTCGCTTGCATTCAGAGGGCGAAGCCTGCCGTCCTGCAACACCCGCGAGATCTGGCAGCAGGTGATGCCGGCCATGTCCGCCTCGCCAATTCTGCGGCCATAGAGATTGGGGTTGGACACCTCGATGAGCGAGTTTGTCACGATGCGTTCGTACTCGCTCTGTTCTACCGGGTCCTGTTCTTGTTCGTTACGCCCACGTCTTAACATACGCGGCAATAGCTGAACAAAGAGCACAACCCCGATTACGCCAAATGGATACGCAACGCCAAAGCCGATGGCGACTTCCTTTGCGATGTCTCCGCCCCCTTCCGTGGCTGCGGCAAGAGCGGGGGTGCTGGTCAAGGCGCCCGCAAATATCCCTGCCGAAAGCCCTGCCGGAATGTCGAGCATTTGGGCAAGCACCCAAGTAATAAGCGCACCCGTTCCAACGATGAAAAGTGCCAGCTTGGCAAGACTGCCGCCTTCACGGGCAAGAGCCTGAAAGAAGCGCCCTCCGGCACCAATGCCCACGCAGTAAACAAACAGCGCAAGGCCGAAGCGCCCCACCCCTGCTGGCAGGAAGAAGCCAAGATGGCCTGCCAGTAGCGCGACAAACAGCACTCCCGACGAGCCAAGCCCAACGCCTTTCCATGTCAGGTTGCCAAGCGCAAGCCCCAGCCCCAGCACTGCGAACAGCGCAAGAAGTTGATTTGAAAATAGTGTGTTCAGCATCTCCATCTGTCATTCCCCAATAGGCGAGCATTTGCCGCCGCAAAATGGCAGCATTGTGCCATTAAGCCGGAATGCAGATTTCATGTTTACTGCGCCTTGTCAAGCATGGTCGTTCAGGCCAAGCACCATTCTTGGCGCACAAACATATGCTAAATGGCCAAACAACGTACCTAAACCTAAGAACGTCGCATTTTTCTTTAATTGATGCGTGCTTAAACACATTAACAAACCACGGAAAACTACCAGCGATCAGCCTTGACCGACCGTTAGCACACACCTTTTATGACTGCGAAATCACTTAACCAATTCTGCGCTAAACCATGAAAAGCACTCTCATCACAACGCTTGCAGTCGCCGGGCTGGCACTCTCGGCCTCTGCTGTCCCGTTCTCGTTCACGTACACAGACACTGTTTCAAGCAGCACCTTCAGCGAAGTGTCCCCAGGCGATGCCGCACGCATCGTCATCGTGGTGGACAATGGGAACAGCGTTCTGGAAAACCAGACATGGGCGCTTACAGACGTTGTGTCCGTTTCATTCGACTTCGGGAACGGAGCAATTACAGCAACGTTCAACATCCCTGATGACAACGGATTGGATAGTGCCAGCAGTGGCAGTATAACAAGCGACGCAACTGGAACCCTGACCAGCTTTTTCACCCAGTTCAAAGACCGATACGCAATCTCGGATTTCTCCTCAAACTACAGCGCGGAAGCGTTCGCTTGGTTTGTAAATGGTGGAAACCAGGTGTTCAGCAACAGAAATGATACCTCCACATTCCTTAAATCCGTCTCCTTAACGAATGTGGGAAACAACATAAACCCAGCTTACTGGACAGTTGCCGCAGTGCCTGAACCGGCCACATACGCAGGCATCGTAGGACTCGGCGCACTCGCCCTAGCCGTTGCCCGCAGACGCAAGGTCTAAGCCCAAGCCACTCTGCAAATAGCATTTTTCCAAAAAACGCCTCCAGCTGCAAAGCACGGAGGCGTTTTTCGTTTGCAACCGGTGAGTTACGAGAAAAGCGCCCCCATCCTCGCGAAACAGTCTGGGCGCATAGTGAAAAAGCCTGTACGCAAAAAAAGCGCGGATAGAATCCCTTTGGATTCACTCCGCGCTTTGCAAATAGCAATTAAGCCAGATTACTCTCCACCCGCCATGCGCTTGCGACGTATTGCCACAAGCAGCGCAGCCAATCCGCCCAACAGGGCATAAGTGGACGGCTCCGGAACGGCTGTCGAGGTAAAGATCGTGTAGCCGCCTAGATCCTCGTAACCGGCGAACGCGCCCGAAGAAGTCGCCAGCTTGGCCAACGCGGCATCGGTGTAATACACAGCCTCGATGTCGCCCTCTTCCGCAACGGCCCAAGTGGATGTCGCGGCGTCCCATATATAGAACGCCCCTGCCGTTAGCCAGGAAGCAAGTGAGCTTGTCTTGTCACCCAACAGCGCCAGAAAGCCGTCGCCAAGACGAACGTTATTGTTGTACTCGCTGGACTGATTGATGACAAGGCCACCGCTACCCACCTTGACAAGGCCCAGATCGTCGATGATGAGGGTGTTGTCGGTGGTGCCGGAATAGGAGTTCGCGATAGTAAGCGTGGATGTTGCTTCCCATATGCTGCCAGCACCCGTAACGGTGGCTGTCGCCACATGTGCTCCGTTGGCGATCACGCTTCCGTAGGTGCTACGAACGATACCTCCGCCGCTTATCGTCATCTCGCCGTCTGAAGAGTCTCCGCCAACGCGGAAACCAAGATTGCCAGTGATTGTTCCGCCGGAAGTGACCGTAAGCGAACTGCCGTCTTTGACAAAAACGCCGCTGGTTGAAGTCAAAGTTCCCCCGTTTTCAACGCGCATGGTGGCGCTCCCACCATTGCCCAGATGGTATTCGCCCGTATTGGTCCAGCGGGCAGTGGCGCCGCTTATCTGAACCGTACCTGTGGATGTAATCTGGTTACTGATTCTTGCGCCCACCGTAGTAAGGGAGCCGCTGCCAAGGACACGGACCGTTCCAGAGCCATAAGACCCGATTACAGCTTCAGAACTGGCTGTCACTGTTCCGCCGTTTATCGACACCGTACCTGAAATACCCGAACCATAACCGACGTATAGCTTGGACATGCGGGCTGTGGCATCGTTGTTCACGTTCAGGGTACCCGTGCCGTTCTGCCCAACCCATAGATTGTAATAGATGCTACTATAAAGGCAGTCCCAGGAGGCCCCCGAGCCGTTCAGGGTAACAGTTCCCTCCCCACCTGAAGCGTAGCCGATGGAAGCACCGGCAGTTTTGACAGAACCTCCTTCGATGAGAAGGCCGTTGCCAGCATTTGTGTTACCAACAATTAAGCCGTTATTCAGGTTCGAGGTAATGTCGATGCTGCCGCTTGTCACATAGTTGTGGCCGCCGTCCAGAACATGAGCATGAAGACTGGAGTTCTGATAGGTGTAGATGTTCTCGTTTGTGACGGTTACAGTTGCACCAAACGACAGCACTGGTAGAGCCGCCAACACGGCTGACCCAAGGAGAAGTCCTCCGCAAAAAGTCCCACTCAGGGATATACGGTTCGTCATACAAGGGAGATTTGTAAGTTCCTCGACCGGTCAGCCGACTCGTCTGGAAGGCTTTTGAAAGTCGGGCGAGTGGCAAAGATTCACTGACGCAGCTTCCGCCAAATGATACCTTCTCCGCGTATGTTGAAATAGAGAAAAAGCGCCCTCGGCAAGCATTTGCGACGGCCCCAATGTGACAAAATGCATTCGGAGACGCCACATCCCCAATGCCCCGCTACAAAGCCATGCGAGGCACGCGTTTTTTCGCCTACGCTTGCATTCGGACGCAGCATGCGCAAACTTGGGCCGATTATGGACGTACGCGTACGCTTCGCACCCAGCCCGACGGGCTTCTTTCACATCGGCAGTGCCAGAACAGCACTGTTCAACTGGCTCTACGCCCGCCACACGGGCGGCAAGTTCATCCTCCGCATTGAGGACACGGACAAGGAACGCAACAGCGAGGAATACCTGAAAGTCATCTACGACTCGCTAAAATGGCTGGGCATGGACTGGGACGAAGGCCCGGGCGTAGGCGGCAACTACGGCCCATACCTCCAGAGCCAGCGCGGCGACATCTACACCCGCTACGTCAACAAGCTGCTCTCCGAGGGCAAGGCCTACGAAAAGGACGGCGCGACATGGCTGCGCCTCGAAGGCGAACGCTACACCGAATACGACGACTACGCCAAGGCCGAGGTCGAGAAGGTGAAGGCGGCGCCCGTCGTCATAGAGGACATTATCCGCGGCCACGTCGAAAGGGCCGAGGATCGCGACTTTGTCATCGTACGCAGTAACGGCGAGCCGGTGTTCCACCTAGTGAACGTCATCGACGACATCGAGATGGGCATCACGCACGTAATCCGCGGCGAGGACCACCTTTCCAACACGAGCAAGCACGTGCTGATATTCCAGGCCCTCGGCGCACCCGTGCCGCAGTTTGCGCACATGCCGCTGATTCTCAAAGACCCCGCAGTGGGCAAGGGCAAGATGAGCAAGCGCGACAAGGGCGCCCTCATCGAGGAATACCAGACGCGGGGCTTTTTGCCGGAGGCGGTGCGCAACTTCCTCTGCCTTCTTGGCTGGTCTCCCAAGGACGACCGCGAGAAGATGGACATAGCCGAGGTCATCCGCATGTTCGAGCTGACGGACATAATGAAGGGCAGCGCCCGCTTCGACGAAAAGAAGATGCTGCACCTGAACAGCGCCTACCTGCGCGCACTTCCCGTTGAAGAGTTTGTCGCGGGGGCAAAGCCCGTGCTCGCCAAGGCGGGGCTGGACTTTGCCATCTACGACGAGGCCGCACTGGCCGACGCGCTCAAGCTCGTGCAGGAGAAGATTTTCGTTTACGACGACCTGCCCGGCTACGCTGGGTTCTTCTTCACCGAGAATTACGCCATCGACGAGAAGGCGCGGGAAAAAATCGGCAAAAAGGACGACATTCCAGGCCGGATAGCAAAGCTCATCCCCGCGCTGGAAGCCTTGAATGACTGGACAGACGAGGCAATCCAGAACTGCCTGCACAAGCTTGGCGAATCCAACGGCGAAAAGCCCTACGCATTCTTCGGCGTGCTGCGACTGGCCGTCTGCGGCAGCGGCGGCGGACCGGAACTGCACCCAATCTTGCGCATTCTGGGCAAGGAGCGAGTGATGAAGCGCCTGCGCGCCTTCGCAAGCTAAACGTAACAGCGTCACAAAAACATGCAGGCCCCCGAAAGAGCCTGCATGTTTTTTTGCGCAATAAAAAGCGAGCAACATCCCCGACAACACGCGGGAAAAGCGGCTCTGCCAGCCATCTACTGCTGGAGCCTCGCCGCGCGGCGGGCGTTCAGCACCCATGCGCATACGGTCAGCGCGAGGCCAAGCTCGCAAGTCTCCTCGATGGCGACGAAGTCAAACAGCTTCTCGGAAACCGAGGCGCAGAACGCGAGGGCGAAGAGGCATGCCATGTAGTCCACCCACAGAGCACCGCGCCAAGAGCCGGAACGAAACTCCCGCCACACGCGGCTTGCAAGATACAGACCTGCTGCTCCAAACGGCAGCAGCGCCAGAATGGCAAGCAGCTTTTCCTTCAAGCTGGCGATAGGGCGGGTATAGAAGCCTAGGGACTCTATCGAGCGGTATGTGAACATCTTCTGAAAGTCCAACTCCCGCAGCAATGCCCATAGGATCATCGTCGCACCCGCCGCCCAAAGAACGGAAGGCTTGCGAATTAAAACTGGCAGCGCAAAGGCGAGTGCGAGCGCGTACATTGCCGCGCTGCCAAGCTCCAAGGGGCCGTCCTCGTTGTGAAGCACTATGCCGCAGTAATGCGCAAGCGCCTGAAAAACGCCGCCCGCGACTAGAAGAAGCGCAAACATCAGTAGCAGAGAAAGGCGCCTGCGAGTAAGCAGGGGCAGCTTGTCCTTCAGAGATGAATCGTTACTAGAAGCGGCGCCATTTTTCATATGCGACACTTGTAAACTAACGCTGATGCGCCCTCAAGATGGAAGTTGCGCAAGAATGGACGAGCAATTTATGCATACTTCCTTCTGCCAGATAGCAACTTGAGCACTGAAAAGATTGCCCGATTAGAGTAAAATGGTGTAACGATAGTCTTTCATTGCATAAAGCACGGAAGAAATGAAGCCGTCAGTCATATTCCAGCCCAGCCGTTCACGCGCAGACACCCCCGCGCGACAACGACAAACGCGCCCCGTTCAAGCCCGCGCCTAAGCGGCGCCAGATAAGCGGGAAGGCACGGTCCGAACGCACAAGGGCACGCCTTTCATCGTTGCGAAGAATCAAAACATAGCTTCGCAATACCTTAAAACCAGCTTCATAAGCGAAGAATACCCAAGACTTTACAAAGACGGTCCACTAGAGGCCGCAACTGCAACAAACACAATGCCCGCAAAGAATTTCATCGAGGAAATAGTGGAGGAAAACATCGCCTCCGGCCTTATCAAAACGCCCATCACCCGCTTCCCGCCGGAGCCGAACGGCTACCTGCACATCGGGCACGCCAAGGCCATATGCACGGACTTCGGCATCGCCAAGGATTACGGCGGCTACTGCAACCTGCGCATGGACGACACGAACCCCTCCAAGGAGGACGTCGAATATGTGGACTCCATTCAGGAAGACGTGCGCTGGCTGGGTTGGGAATGGAAGAACCTTTACTACGCCTCGGATTACTACCAGCAGATTTTCGACTGGGCCGTGTATCTGATAAAAGAGGGCAAAGCCTTCGTGTGCGACCTCTCCGCTGACGAGATTCGCCAGCACCGCGGCACGCTTACCGAACCGGGCATGGAAAGCCCCTTCCGCAAGCGAAGCGTGGAGGAGAATCTCGACCTGTTCAACCGCATGAACAAGGGCGAGTTCCCCGAAGGCGCCCGCGTTCTGCGCGCCAAGATAGACATGGCGCACGCGAACCTCAACCTGCGCGACCCTGTCATCTACCGCATTGTGCACACGCCCCACCACCGCACGGGCACGGCTTGGCACGTCTATCCGATGTACGACTTTGCCCACGGCCAGAGCGACGCCATCGAAGGGATAACGCACAGCCTCTGCACGCTGGAGTTCGAGGACCACCGCCCTCTTTACAACTGGTTCATCGAGAACCTGCCCGTCCCGCACAAACCCCGTCAGATCGAGTTTGCCCGCCTGAACATCACCTACACGGTCATGAGCAAGCGCAAGCTGCTCCAGCTCGT
>JAFGLA010000004.1 GCA_016928295.1 Opitutales bacterium | reverse complement strand
GTGGTCTGTCAGGTGGCCGCGGATTGCGACAATGCGCACATCGGTTATGCCAGCCTCGCGCATGACGTACTGCGCCGCCTCGGCACCGGTCATCCCGCTGCGGGACGGCACACGGCTCCACTTGGCGTATGCGCTGCTGATGCGCGACTGCGCCCAGACGCCTATTACAAGTGCAAGAAGTATGACTGCTATGGAAATTGCGAACATGGTTTTGAAAGGGGTTTGGTTACTTAAGAGGAAGTCCTCTCTGCAATTAGACGCTTATGCCTGCCTATTTGTTCCCGCGCGGGGGGGGCCTGCGTTAACCATCGGCAGCAATTGCGCAAAAAAGTGAAGTATATCCCAACGCCATGGTGTAGTAGCTGGGAGCAGTACGCAACTCGTTCTTTTTTGATACACGCGATGGACGTAGCCCGGTTATGTGGAGCAGCATTTATCACCCCTCCCCTGATTTACCCCAACACAAAAAATACCCATACCCATGTTGAAAAAACAAATCACGCGCGGGAGCTTCGGCGTATATGCCGCAGTCGCACTAGCCGCCGGACTAATCTGTAACAACGCAAGCGCAGGCAGCTTTCAGGGCGGCCCCACCCACGAGGCGAACAGCGAAGGAGCCTTGCCGGACATTCGCTCCCCACGCTGGGAATACAAAGCCGGCGGCCCTATAATATCCAGCGCGACAGAGTCGGACGGAGTGATATTCTTTGGCAGCGACGATAGAAAGATGCGCGCTCTAGACGCGGATAGCGGCACCGAGAAGTGGGTATTCGCCACAGGTGGCAAAATACGTTCCACCCCCGCCGTGGAACAGGGACTGGTGGTATTCATCAGTTACGACGGAATCATTTACGCCCTTGACGAAAAAAGCGGCAAGGAACGCTGGCGCTTCCAGACCGCGGGCGAACGCCATTTCGAAGCCAAGGGCATTCACGGCTCCAAACCAGCCACGCAAACCGTGCCCGACTTTTGGGACTGCTACCAGTCATCGGCTTCGGTTGTGGACGGGATTGCCTACATCGGCAGCGGCGACGGCTGCATGTATGCGCTAAATCTTGCAGATGGCGACCTGGCCTGGAAGTTCCAGACTGGCGACGTAGTTCACACCAGCCCCGCAGTGGCGGATGGCATAGTCTATTTTGGAAGCTGGGACACCTATCTCTATGCGCTGGACGCAAAAAGCGGGGCAGAAATCTGGCGCTTCAAGACAGGCGACGACCTTGAAAAACACAACCGCACTGGCATTCAGTCCTCCCCGACGGTGTGCGAGGGAACGGTGTATTTCGGCTGCCGCGACTTTAATTTCTACGCACTGGACGCAAAGAGCGGCGAAGAGAAGTGGAAAAGCAACCTGACCTGGGTGAATGCAACGCCCGCCATATGGGACGGCAAGGTTTACTACGGAACATCAATCCCCTCCTGGTTCATTGGCAAGGACGGAGCCACGGGCGAAGACGTAATGAAGCTGAATATGCCCATGATGGTTTTCGGCTCCGCAAACATTGTCAACGGGGTGGCCTACTTCGGTAGCTTTCAGGGAAGCCTGTTCGCTGTGGACCTGAAGGAAGGCAAAATTATCGCCGAGTTTCGCTCACCCAACGCGCTGGATAACAACGGGCGCTTGTTCAAGGAAGACGGATCGTGGAACTTATCCTCAATATTCAGAAACGACGATTTTGATGAGGTTTATCACTCTGTTAACGTCCTCTTTGAATCTGGAGCTTTACTTGCGTCACCATTAATACATAACGGCAATTTATACATTGGTTCCGCAGACGGCAGCTTGTTTGCCTTCTGATACCCCGGAACATCGGTTCGGAGTCATAGGGACATGATTCGTGAATCGCCCCCCCGCAAGTATGGGAGTGCATGCGGGGGGAATTCATGTACGGACACGGCGTTTTTGTCGCGTGCATGGGCGTAAATGTTGCAAAGTAGCTTTATGAATGCAGACTATAAAGGACACCCCATTACATGGCTTCGCAACCACAGTATGTAATCTGCGTCTGCACGGCGAATATCTGTCGTAGCCCGATGGCCGAAGCCTTGCTAAGGCATGCTCTGGCCGCTGAGCCGGAACCGCTCAAGTCGCTCCGAGTGACAAGCGCGGGCGTAAACGGCTGGCCCGGGCAGCGCATATCCTACCACTCGGACATGGCTCTCAAAAAGGTCGGCTTGGACCACAGCAAGCACCTTAGCCGCGACCTTCGCCCCGAGATGCTCGCCCGCGCAGTGCTCGTGCTATGCATGACGGAAAGCCACCGCAGGGCCATAAAGATGGACTTCCCCGACCTGAAGGCCCCGGTGCTCCTGATGAGGGAGCTTTTGCCCCCGCCCGCGAACCCGGAAGTGCCAGACCCGTACGGGGCGGATATGCAAACCTACGAGGACACGCGCGACGCCATTGTGGAAGCGATTCCCTCGGTAGTGCAGTTCCTGCGCGAGAAGCTGGGCGCATCGGGCTAAGGAGCGTCTGACAATTCGACTCCCGTCGGAATGCGTGCGTGTTTGTCCTGCTCCACGGCCCTGCCTTACGCTTTTTTACGACAAACAGGATTGACAAGCACCCGTCGTAAAGGCGCGATGTTTTCTTTCCAACCGAACCTCGTACAAACGAACATGAGTATCGACAACGCCAGACTCGCAACACTCGATCCTGATATATTCGCCGCCATGGAGGCCGAAAAGGCCCGCCAGATGGATCATATCGAGCTGATTGCCTCGGAAAACTTCACTCTGCCAGCCGTCATGGAAGCCTGCGGCAGCGTGCTGACAAACAAGTACGCGGAAGGATACCCGGGCAAGCGTTTCTACTCCGGTTGCGAACACGTGGACGTAGTCGAGCAGCTCGCCATAGACCGCGCGAAGGCGCTCTTCGGTGCCGAGCACGCCAACGTGCAGCCCCATTCCGGCTCTCAGGCCAATTTCGGCGTTTACACGGCGGTCCTTCAGCCCGGCGACCAGCTCCTGACGATGGAGCTTTCCCACGGCGGCCACCTTACGCACGGCAATCCGGTCAATTTCTCGGGCAAGCTCTACAAGATCGCCCACTACGGAGTCAGCCTCGAAACGGGCCGCATCGACTACGACCAGCTCGAAGAGCAGGCGCACGCGGTCAAGCCCAAGATGATCACAGTGGGCGCGTCCGCATACCCGCGCATCATCGACTTTGAACGCATGTCCAAGATAGCCAGGGACGTCGGCGCATACCTCTTTGCGGACATGGCCCACATCGCGGGCCTTGTCGCTGCGGGCGAGCATCCAAGCCCCGTCCCCTATGCGGACTTTGTCACGACGACAACGCACAAGACGCTTCGCGGTCCGCGCGGCGGCCTCATCCTCTGCAAGGCGGAGTATGCCAAGAAGATCGACAGCGCGGTGTTCCCGGGCGGTCAGGGCGGCCCCTTGATGCACATCATCGCGGGCAAGGCAATCTGCTTTGGCGAGGCGCTCAAGCCTTCGTTCAAGCAATACGCCAAAGAAGTCGTCATCAACTGCAAGGCGATGGCTGAAGAGCTTGTAAAGCGCGGCTACGGGCTTCTGAGCGGGGGCACGGACAACCACCTCGTCCTCATAGACCTTCGCAAGAGCCACCCCGACCTTACGGGCAAGGTGGTGCAGGAGGCGCTCGAAAGGGCCAACATCACGACCAACCGCAACACCGTGCCCGGCGAAACGCGCAGCCCATTCCAGACGAGCGGCCTGCGCCTTGGCTCCGCTGCCATGACCTCTCGCGGCTTCACGCCAGAGGACTTCCGCAAGACGGCGGAGGCGATCGACATCGTCATCAACAACGTGAACGACGAGGGCAAGATTGCACAGGCGCGCACAATAGCTACGGACCTCTGCAAGAAGTACCCGCTCCCCTACTAAGACCGAAGCCATTCAAACAGGGAGGATTCACACCCTCCAAGCAGGCGTCACTCCGTAAAGGATGCACGAAACGTGCCCTTGGGAGTGGCGCCTGATTGTTTTTAGAGTGTAAATGCCAATGGAAGACTCTACTGCGCGCTGCGAAGTATTGCGGCTATGTCCTCCTTGCCCAGCTTAACGAAGTTGCCGAGCTTCCACTGGCCGTGGTTTGTGGCCTTGGCCGCCATTTCGTCAATGTGGTCGCCCGGGATGTCAAGCTGCTTGAGCGTAGCGGGCATACCTATGGAAACTAGGAAGTCCTGAAGGGCCTGAATACCGGCGAGTGCGGTCGCCTCCGGGTTCCAGTAATCGTTGCGCACGCCCCATACTTCCACTGCGAAACGGACAAAGCGACCAAGGTTATGCTTGTAAACGTGGCGCATCCACGCGGGGAACACCACGGCAAGCCCCGCCCCGTGCGCAACGTCGTATAATGCTGAAAGTTCGTGCTCGATGCCGTGCGAGGCCCAGTCGCCGATGCGGCCCGTGTCCAGCAGATTGTTGTGTGCCACGCAGCCGCTCCACATCACCTCGGCCCACGCGTCGTAATCGTCCATTTTCGCAAGGACTTTGGGTACATTGCGCACCATGTTTCGCAGCGTCGCCTCGATGAGGCCGTCGGTCAGTTCCACGGGATGGGAGTTTGTGAAGTAACGCTCCATCAGGTGGCTCATGATGTCCGTCGCTCCCGCCGCGACCTGATACTTCGGCAGAGTGAAAGCCAGCTCGGGGTTAAGTATGGAAAAGAGCGGCGTCATGATGCCGTTTGTGTAGCCATGCTTGCGCCAGCCGTCCTCGTTGGTGATAACGCTCGAATCGCTCGATTCGCTGCCTGCGGCGGGAATCGTGAGCACTGTCGCCACGGGCAGGGCCTTTGCGGGAGTGGCCTTGTGCGTGTAAAAATCCCAGACGTCGCCGCTGTAAGGGACGCCCATCGCGATGGCTTTCGCGGAGTCGATAACGCTGCCCCCGCCCACTGCGAGAATGAGTTCCACGCCCTCTGCGCGGCAGATCGAAACGCCCTTGTGCACAAGCGATAGGCGCGGGTTGGGCTGCACACCGCCAAGCTCGACGTATTCCACGCCCGCCTTGTTGAGCGACTCGATAACCTCGTCGTAGAGGCCGCTCTTTTTGATGCTCTGGCCGCCAAAGTGCAGGAGCACTTTCTTCGCGTGCTTGCAGCATTCCTCGCCGACGAGCTTTTGAGTGCCGCGGCCAAAAATAATCCTGGTAGTGTTTTGAAATGTGAAGTTTTCCATGTGCTCTTGCCTGTTGGTTGATTGTCTAAAGGCCACCTCTAATAACTGGTTTCATAGCGAGAACGAGGATTTGCGGATGGATGGCAAGGCTTCGGAAGTGAGTAGTATTGGAGAAATCCAGCGAACTTCCGAAACGCAGCCATACGCCGCAAAGACCGTTCGCAGCAGAAATCAAAGTTGTTAGAGGTGGTCTAAGTCGTGCTAAATACTCGGGCCGTGCTTTGCCCTGTAACCCTTGTTCTCTGAGAATTGCAGCACCTGATATGTTCCCACCGCGTGCTTCATGAACGGGTCTTCGGAAAGAATTGCGTCCAGAGCCTCGCGGCTTGGAAGGTCCGCCACGATGACGCCGCCGCTGCGCGGAACGAGCCGCCCATAGACGACAAAGTGCCCCGCAGCCTCATGCTCGTGCAGCCATTCGACGTGGGCGGGAAGGTGCTTGTCCACCGTTTCGAGGGGGACTGTGTATGTGATTTGAACGATGAACATGGCCTATTCGATTACGTAGTCGCGCAGTTCCTGTGCGCGGAAAAACTGGCCGCTCTTCGAACCGTCCGGCAGGACGACCGGAACGAGCGCGCCCGGAAGGACGCTTTCCGGTTCGTGTTCGCCGTTGGGTCCGCCAAGGTCCGTGCGCAGCCAGCCCGGGTCCATGCGGCTGACTATGATACCGCTGTGCTTCAGGCCCGCGGCAAGGTCGTCCGTCCACTTATCCAAGGCCCACTTGCTCGCTCCGTAGGCGGCAAGCTGCGGCGTTTTGTCGATGCCGCTTGTCACGTTCACGATGCGGCCCCAGCCGTTCTTGCGCATCGGCGGCAAGAGCAGGCTCGTAAGGCGCGTGATAGCGAAAAGGTTCACTTGAAAGGACCAGGCCCAGTCCTCTTGGCGCAGATCTTCTGCGTGTTCGCGCCATGGGTGCATCACAGCGGCATTGTTGTATAGGATGTCCACGCCGCCGAGTTTCAACACTTTGTCGGCGAGTTCCTCCACTTGCAAGGGATCGTCAAGTTCCGCGGGTATCACAATCGCTTCCGCGCCTGCGTTGCGCACTTCGTCCGCCGTTTTCTGACAGCCTTGCGAGCTGCGCCCGTGACATATGACGCGCTTGCAACCGTGCTTTGCCAGCCCGACTGCCACAAGTCGTCCAATGCCGCGCGATGAGCCGGTGACAAGGGCGCTTTTTCCAACAAGAATCTTTGCCATTTCGCAAATGCCTTTCAACGAGGGTTTGCCTCACGCAGCCAGGTAGGCGTCGGAAAAACCAACTGTCCGGAGTGAATGCCTGTATTTCGACAGGAGTTTGATTTTTCTGACGCCGCTTATACTGCCGTTCGTCTTTCAACTATATGCTTAAAGCCGGTGGAGAACGAATAAAATTTCCACTTTGGATGGGCTTGGAGCAGGCTCTAATCGGGATTATTTTCTCCTTTGCGGTGGAATAATGCCTCTTACGGGTGCATCAGTTAGTGCATGGCAGAGCTTTCCGTCAATTCACCCGCGCCTGTACTGACTGTAACGCTTGATGATTCGTCCCTATTGGACCTTTCGTCACTGTATGAAAGGGGGCCGCTTTTGGTTTATTTCTACCCCAAGAGCCAAACACCGGGCTGCACGCGGCAGGCTTGCAACCTGAGGGACAACTTCGAGCTTCTGGCCGAAAAGGGCTTGCAGGTGCTGGGCGTGAGCCGCGACAGCGTGAAGGCGCAGACCGGCTTTCGCGAAAAGCAGGCGCTGCCGTTCCGCCTTGTTGCGGACAAGGACGGCGCCTTGGGCGAGGCCTTTGGCGTTCCCCGCCCCACGGGCAACGGTTACGCAAGGCAGAGCTTTCTTATTGTCGGCGGCAAAGTCGCGTGGATAGCGCGCAAGGCAAAGCCGGACACTCAGGCAGCCGACGCTCTGGAGGCCCTGCAAAAGTTGCAGGCATAGAGCGATTCCCCCCCTAAAAAACCCTATGGGAACGAACGCGCCGAAGAGCAAATGCCAAAAGGAACCCCAAATAAGAGTATTTAACCACAGATTACGCAGATTTTCGCAGATTACTAAGAAACAAAGAGTTACTTATTATATCTGTGTTAATCCCTGCTTATCTGCGGATAAAACATCTTGTTGTATTTTGGAAGACTTTTGGCAACATCTCTAAGAGATGAATGCGCAACGCAGACGGCTAGAGACAGCCGTCCCTACCCGTAAGACAGTCAATATGTTATGCGCACTGGTAGGGACGCCTCTCCGAGGCGCCCGCTCTGTGGTGCGCCGCCCTGCAAGGGGGCGTCTCTATTCCGAGTCGATCGGGGCTGCGTCTTCCTCGCTGCCTCTGTTTTCCTCGCTCTCGCCAAGGGCCATGCCGCCAGCGATTCCGCCAGCGCCCGCCACCTTGTCGTAAATGAGCTTGGTAAGCTCGGCAGACACGGCGTCGTTTTCTGCAAGATACTGCTTTGCAGCCTCGCGCCCCTGACCGATCAGGTTGCCGTTGTAGCTTATCCAGGAGCCGCGCTTTTCCAAAATCTTGTGCTCAAGGCCAAGGTCTATGACGCTGCCTGTGCGGCTGATGCCCTCGTTGTACATGATGTCAAACTCGCACTCGTTGTAGGGCGGAGCGACCTTGTTTTTCACTACCTTCACGCGCGTGCGGTTGCCCATGACCTTGCCTGCGCTGTCCTTTATCTGGCCGATGCGGCGAATATCGATGCGAACGGAGGCGAAGAACTTCAGGGCGCGCCCCCCGGGCGTGGTCTCGGGGCTGCCGAACATGACGCCGATTTTCTCGCGAATCTGGTTTGTGAAGATGCAAACGCAGTGGGTACGGTTGATGGCTGCCGTCAGGCGGCGCATCGCGCTGCTCATCATTCGCGCCTGAAGGCCAACGGTGGAATCGCCGAACTGGCCGTCAAGCTCCGCCTTGGAAACGAGCGCCGCCACGGAGTCCACCACGATGATGTCGATTGCGCCGGAACGAATGAGTGCCTCGGCAATATTGAGCGCGTCCTCGCCACATTCCGGCTGAGAGACCAAAAGGTTGTCCACATCCACCCCCAGCACGCGGGCGTAGCGCGGGTCAAGGGCGTGCTCCACGTCGATAAACACCGCGCGACCACCGTTCTTTTGCGCCTGAGCGATGAGGGAAAGACACAGTGTAGTCTTGCCGCTCGACTCCGGCCCGTAGATTTCGGCGATTCGCCCGCGCGGCAGGCCGCCAACGCCAAGGGCGAGGTCGATAGCGACCGAACCGGTTGAAATTACGTCGATGTTCTTCTTGGACGCGTCGCCGATGCGCATGATGGCGCCGTCGCCAAACTGCTTGTTGATAGAGGACAGGGCCAGATCTAGTTCGCGGTTGCCGCTGTCGGGGGCGGGTTCGTTGCTGCTGCGGGCACGTGCCATAGTGAGTAAAATCGCTTAGGGTTCAGGTATTGGGGACGAACTGCTCGTCGATAATCCAAGCCTGTATTTTTCACGCGCGCCTTGCAAGAACAAATGTAATAATGTTCACTGGTATTTGTTCCGCTTCCTGACTATGGACAAAGGGAAGACGCAGGGCTAAAGTGCGCCCGTATGAGCATTCGCCACATTATTTGGGACTGGAACGGCACCTTGCTGGACGATGTATGGCTTTGCGTGGATGTGCTCAACGGAATGCTTGCCGAGCGCGGGCTGCCGCCGGTTGACAGCGAAAATTACCGCCGCCGCTTCCGTTTTCCGGTGGTAGAAGTTTATCGGGATTTCGGTTTTGACGTGAGTAACGGCGAGTTCGAGCGCATGAGCCATGTCTATATAAACGCCTACGAGTCCCGCCGCCACCTGTGCAAACTGCACGCGGGGGCCGAGGAACTGCTTGGCGAACTGAAAAGCGCCGGACTTGGCCAGTCCATCCTCTCGGCCTACCGTCAGGACATGCTCGACAGCATGGTGAAGAATATGGGTCTAAGCCAATACTTTGACCACCTTGCGGGCAACAGCGACATATACGCGGCGAGCAAGGTCGATTACGGCAGGCGGCTCCTTGCAAAAATCGGCGGCAGTGCCGACGAGGTGCTGATGGTGGGAGACACCGAGCACGACCACGAAGTTGCACACGAGCTTGGCATCCAATGCATACTGCTTGAGCACGGGCACAACGAACGTCCAAGGCTTGAAAAGACCGGTGCAAAAATCCTTCCGGACATGCGAGCCATAGCCAAAGAGCTGGGCCTGCGCAACAAGCAACCCTAGGGACACAGGTTTTCAAACACTCCTTTGAGGCAACTGCAAGAACCGGTATCGGTGCGCAAACCCGGGGGAGCGCCTAATTAAAAACATAAGTCCAGCCGCCGATTTCGTCGGGCGGGGTGGGCACGTAGAGCCATGTTTTAAGCCTGTCGGACCATATCCAAGGGTCCAAACGAACATAAATCTGCCCCAAAACCGGATTGTCAGTCCAACCGTTGACATCCACACCATCGTAGCGATAGGCAAGACCGTCGGCCCCTTCGAGCGAATAGACGCGAACGTAATCAATTTCAAAATCCTGCGGCAGTACGGACTCGTCCACTGTGCCGCCCCAGCCTCCCATTGCCATGTTTAGCAAGAGGTGAAAAGGCTGGTCAAAGGGCCATGACGCGCTAGCGTCTTCGCTCCCCTCGACGGACTCGTTGGGAGTGTAGTATTTCAGCTCATCGTCCACGTAGAACCATATGCCGGTCTCGGTCCAGTCGATGCGATAGTCATGGAACGCGCTTGTAGCATCGCTGACGACAAAACTAGCGGAACGGGAATTGCCCAGCATGTGATTCTGTGCCTCAGTGTGCAAAGAGGTGTATATTGTGCCGCTATCCTTACCAAGATGCTCCATGATATCGATTTCCCCGCTATCCGGCCAAGTGCCGTAGGCATTGTCCGTGGGGAGCATCCAGATAGCCGGCCAAGTGCCTGCGCCGGAGGGCATCTTTGCACGAATGACGAAACGCCCGTACAGCCAGCTTTCCCTGCTGTTGAGGCGAGCGGAAGTATAGGCCATACCCTCATAGCTCTCCTTGCGTGCCTTGATGATGAGCTTGTTCTCCCAGATGAAGGCGTTAGCTAACGCGTCGCGTCTATCTGTATAGTATTGCAGCTCGCTGTTTCCCCAACCGTCTCCTCCCGTTTCGTAGCTCCATTTGCTCTGGTCGGGGTAGCCGAAAGAACCTTCAAACTCGTCGGACCACACAAGTGTGGCAGCGGATGCGTCAAAAGACGTGGCAATAATTGCAAGTGCGGCAATACAAACGTGGGAGTGTCTCATTCCATGCTTCAGGGTTGGGAGTGTTACTATGGGTGGGGTAAATAAACTCCCTTCCTCGCCACATGCCAAGGAAGGGGCGTGCAATCTGTTCTAAAAATCCGCGCTGGTGCTGCCCTACTCGACTTCGACGACGGCGCCCTTGAGATATTCCGTCTCGGGGACTCCTAGAATAACCGGATGGTCGAGCGGCTGGCCGGTCTGGGCAATGAGGCGCAACTTGCGGTTCGCATCCGCGGCGGCGTCTGCCAGAACCTCCATATACATCTCGCGGCTGACGCTCTTGGAGCAGGAATACGTAGCCAGGATTCCGCCCGGGTTCAGCATGCGTATCGCACGCAGGTTCAGCTCCTTGTAGCCGCGCAAGGCACCGTCCACGGACGACTTGTTGCGGGCGAAACTTGGCGGGTCGAGCACTATGAGGTCGAAGCGTTCCTCGCGCTTTGCGGTGAAAAAGTCGAACAGGTTCCCAACCTCGAACTTTGCCGAAAGATGGTTGCGCTCCGCATTCGCGTTCGCCTGCTCCACGGCAAGCTCGCTCGCGTCGATGCCCAGCACTTCCTTCGCTCCGTTCTTTGCGCACTGAAGGCCGAAGCTGCCCTGATTGCAAAAGCCGTCCAGAACGCGGCGTCCCTTGGCCAGAGTGGCGACAAAGCGGTGCTGTTCGCGCTGGTCGAGATAATAACCCGTTTTTTGCGCGCTGGCCAAATCCAGATAATACTCGATTCCGTCAATATCCATCCATCGCGCTTCGAGCGGCTTGCCCGAAAGGGTGCGTATTTCCAGCGCAAGGCCCTCGTATTTGCGCCCGGGCGCGTCGTTGCGGAATAGCACTTCGCTTGCGCCGGTCTGCTCAATAAGAATGCGTGCAATCTCGTCCGCCCGCTTGTCCATGGCCAGAGTGAGCGTCTGCATGACAATCACATCGTTGAACTGGTCCGCAATCAGGCCGGGCAGATCGTCCGCTTCGCTCCACACAAGGCGGCGCACGCTTTCCTTGCCACGGCGGGCGATTGAGCGGGCAATGGCTTCGGACAGGAATGCGCTGTCAAAAGCGCGCTGGTTCCTTGAGTAGCGGCGCCACACGATTTTCGAGGTGCTGTTGCAAATGCCGCTGCCAAGAAAACGTCCCCTCGCATCGCGCAGGACAAGGCCCTCTCCGTCCGTTCCGGCGGGCAGTGGAGAGGCGAGTTCGCCAGCAAACACCCAAGGGTGACCATTCAGTACTCGCGCTCTACGCGCATCTTTGGCAAGGGAAATTTCCAACATCGTAGAGGCTGAAATTATCAGCGCAAAGCGCCCACTGCGAGAACAATTCGCGGCACTGAAAAGTCCCTCGCCCCAATAGGCACTTACGGCCCACAAAGCGCACCGCTGCCTGATTTTGCTTTCCATGTGCGCGTGAATAATGTTCACCTACTCGTTATCACGATGAAAGCGGCTCTAATTTACATTGCGGCGGTTCTTTTGGGCAACCTCACGGCAACGGCCTTCATTCCCTTTCCGGTGTTCGGACAGGTGGCTGTTGGCACGCTCATTTTCGGAATCACCTTCACCCAGCGCGACCGTATGCACAACGCTGGCGGGCGCCGCTTTGTGTACAAGGTGATTGGCGTGACCGCGCTCCTGACTCTGGCCCTTTTGACAAGCGCCGCCTACGGCTGGGGGATGCCGCTTACGGAGTGGTTCCGCGCCCAAGGCTGGAACTGGCTGGCCGACAGCACGGTTTCTCTCGCCGAAAGCGGGCCGCGCGTGTTCGTAGCCTCAATGCTGGCAATCGTCATAGCGGAGGCCGCCGATACGGAGATTTACCACCGCCTGCGCAAGCGTTCATGGGCAATGCGCGTACTTAGCTCCAACTCGGTCAGCGTGCCGATGGACTCGGTGTTATTCAACATCGTGGCCTTCGCGGGCATTTTCGAGCCGATGCTCCTCGCGCAGATTATTTTCGGAGAAATCGTGATCAAATACACGATAAGCGCCATTTACGCCGCTGTTCCCCGCGAAGCAGAGCTGCCAGCCGTAAAAGAAGCCGCCTAAGTCGAGCATCCCTTGTGTTCAGCTGATAGAGCGTACCTCAAAAGCGAAAAATAGACTCTGCCATATTGTTAGAACGCGGACAGGTTTTGCATTACAACGCCCTGTCCATAGGCTTTTATCATGCGCTATTACCCCCTTTGTGCATCCGCGCTTCTGCTTGCAGCAATTCCTGCCTCGGCGGAAGTAACACTACCCCGCATTCTGTCCGGCGGCATGATAATTCAGCGCGACGCGCCGATTGAAATCTGGGGCAAGGCCGACGCCGGTGAAAAAGTGAGCGTAAGCATGTCCGGCAAAACAGCCACGACAAAGGCCGACGCGCAAGGACGCTGGAGCGTGGAACTTCCGGAACTGGCCGCCGGCGGCCCTTACGACATCGTCGTGCAGGGCGAGAACACGGTAGTTCTCAAGAACGTGCTGATGGGCGATGTATGGCTCTGCTCGGGCCAGAGCAACATGGAAACACCCATGAGCCGCATTGCCGAACGCTACACCCGCGAACTGGCAGAGAGCGCAAACGACAACATTCGCTTCTTTACCGCCCCCCTCTCATACAACTTTCACGCGCCGCAGGACGACTACGCATCAGGCGAATGGAAAAGCGCAGACCCGGACAGTCTCATGAGTTTCTCGGGCGTAGCATACTTTTTCGCCCGCAAACTGGAGGCCGAAACAGGAGTTCCTGTTGCCATAATCAACGCAAGCAACGGCGGCTCCCCCATCGCCTCGTGGATGAGCGAAGAAGCGCTTTCGGCCTACCCGGAGCTGCTCGAAGAAGCCCTCCGCTTCCGCGACGACGCAATGGTGGAACGAATCGAAGCGAGAAATCGCGAAACTGAAAGCGACTGGTACGGCACTCGCGACCGCACGGACCCGGGTCTGAAAACTGGCACGGAATGGTACCGCGAAGTCATGGACTGCTCCGACTGGGGCAGCGTTACGATCCCCGGAGTAATGGCCGATCAGGGCGTGGAATCTCTCGGCACGATCTGGCTTAGAAAAGACATTACAATTCCCGCAGAGCTGGCAGGTCAGCCCGCCCTGCTCCGCCTCGGCAACATGATTCACGCCGACACGGCATGGATTAACGGACAGGAAGTAGGCAGCACGGGCTACGAATACCCGCCCCGCCGCTACAAAGTCCCCGCAGGAATCATTAAAGAGGGCCGCAACAGCATCGCGATCCGCCTCACCTGCTACGGCGGCAGCGGAGCGAGCTTCATGCCCGACAAGCCATACCAGCTGGAAGTGGGCGCACAAGTCTTCGACCTCAAGGGCGAATGGCTCGTCAAGGACGGCGCGGACATGCCCGCGAAGGCCCCGACGGTGTTTGTCCGTTGGATGCCGATGGGCCTGCACAACGGAATGCTCGGACCTTTGCAAAAGCTCAACCTCAAAGGCTTTGTCTGGTATCAGGGCGAGAGCGACACGGGAAGAGCCGCCACATACGGCGAATTCCTGCGTGCCATGATCGACGACTGGCGCGCGATATGGGGGCAGCTTCCCTTCATTTACGCCCAGCTTCCCAACTTCATGGAGCCGACAAGCGGCCCCGCGGAAAGCGGATGGGCGACATTGCGCGAACAGCAGCGCAGGACTCTTTCCGTGCCCAACACGGGCATGGGCGTAAACATCGACCTTGGCGAATGGAACGACATTCACCCCACGAACAAGCTGGACGTGGGCGAAAGGCTCGCGCTTGCAGCGCTGAAGCTCGCCTACGGGCGGGACATAGTGTCGAGCGGTCCGCTCCTTGCCGGAATGAGCGTCGAAGGCACTAAAGCCGTTCTGAGCTTTGACAGCGTCGGCGGCGGCCTCGTGGCCAAGGATGGGCCGGAACTACGCCAGTTCACAATCGCAGGGGCCGACGGAGTGTTCCACATGGCAAGGGCAAAGATTTGCGGCGACAAGGTGCTCGTATGGAGCGACGAGGTAAAGGAGCCGCAGACTGTGCGCTACGCATGGGCAAGCAATCCTCTGGGCGCAAACCTTTACAACGCCGAAGGACTGCCAGCCTCGCCATTTGAAGCAAACAGGTAAGGTCCGCATCCTGCGCTCTTGCTCATATGCCCCATTGGTGGCAGATTGCCATGCATGAGCGGCATCCCTGCCTTTCCCGATAGCTATTCACGTTCACGCCTTGTGGCGCTGCGTCGCGCAACCCGCGTGGTCAACATAGGAGCGGTCAAGGTCGGCGGCGGCAACGCAATAGCCGTCCAGAGCATGACCAACACGCTGACTACGGACGTGAAGGCCACGCTTGCGCAGTCGATAGCCCTTGCCGAAGCAGGCTGCCAGATTGTGCGCATCACAGCGCCCAATGTGCAGGCGGCAAAGGCGCTTGGCGATATTCGCCGCGAGTTCTCCGCGGCAGGCTTTGCAAACGTGCCCCTTGTAGCAGACATACACTTCCTGCCAGCCGCAGCGATGGAAGCGGCCCTGCATGTAGAGAAAATCCGCATAAACCCGGGCAACTACGCCGACCGCAAGCTGCCCGAGGCGCGCGACTACACGGAGGCCGAATACGCGGCGGAGCTGGAGCGCCTGCACGAAGCGGTGACGCCACTTGTGACGCGCTGCAAGGAGCTTGGCCGCGCCATTCGCGTCGGCGTAAACCACGGCTCGCTCTCCGACCGCATAATGAACCGCTACGGCGACACTCCCGCCGGCATGTGCGAAAGCGCGCTGGAGTTTCTGCGCATTTGCGAGGCGCACAACTTCCACGACATCGTGGTGTCGCTCAAGGCGTCGAACCCCAAGGTCATGATTCAGGCAAGCCGCCTGATTGCCGCCCGCATGGATGCCGAGGGGTTGAACTACCCGCTGCACCTTGGCGTAACCGAGGCAGGCGGGGGTGAAGACGCGCGCGTAAAAAGCGCGCTCGGCATTGGCACCATCCTTCGCGACGGCCTTGGCGACACAATCCGCGTCTCGCTAACCGAAGATCCCGTGGAAGAGGTGCCCGTGGCAATCGCCCTTGCAAGAGAAGCCGAAGCTCTCTGGGCAGAGGCAGAACAGCACGCGGAAATAGCCGCAAAGCGGCCCGCGATCCGCCTCAATCCCTACATTTACGAGCGGCGCGAAAGCGTGGAGCTATCCCTTGGCGAAGGGAACCTTCCCATCGGCGGGAAGGCCCTGCCGAGAGTCGCACTGGTTACCGATGGAGAGGAAGGCACGCTTTCCCGAAGGCTGGCGCTCTGGAACGTCAGAAACCCGAAGATGAGGGCGGAAATCGCCCTCGCTCCGGCGTCGGGAGAATTACCGAAGGCAAAAGAGCAGTTCGCAGCTATCGTTAGAGAAGCCCCGCCATTTGCCGAACTTCGCCGCGCATTGGACGCCATGAACGCGGCTGAAGCGCCCTTTGTAGTGGACGCCACGCCTGCGGAACTGACCGCCATTCTTCCCGTGCTGAAGAAAGAGGATGCGCCGAAACTCATTTTTACCTGCACCCGTCCGCAGGCCCCGCTGCATCCTGCGGGCGAATATCGCCTGATAGCGCAGATGCTTGCAGAGGCGGGCATCGCAAGTCCCATCTGGGTCCGCCACACGCAGGCGCTTATGGACAGCGTGCGCAAGGGCCTGCCTGCCGACGACACGGCGCGCATGATGGATGCCGCGGTCGTAATCGGCGGGCTTCTCTGCGAGGGCATAGGCGACATCGTCAGCGTGGAGACTGCCGCAACTCCCGAACGCTCTCTGGAGACGGCCTACGGCATCCTGCAAGGCTCTCGCACGCGCTCCACGCGCACCGAATACGTGGCCTGCCCGAGCTGCGGGCGCACGCTCTTCGACCTTGAGAGCACTACAAAGCGGGTTCGCGCCGCCACGGGGCATCTTGAGGGCGTAACCATCGCCGTAATGGGCTGCATCGTGAACGGCCCGGGCGAGATGGCCGACGCGGATTTCGGCTACGTGGGCGGCGCTCCGGGAAAGATAAACCTCTACGTCGGGAAGAAACCGGTGCAGATTAACATCCCATCCTCAGAGGCGGTTGAACACCTTGTCGCGCTCATAAAGGAGCACGGCAAATGGCAGGAAGCGCCGAGCGCCACCGAGGCGTCATAAGTATTTCGCAACAGAGGGCTTTCGCCCAAACCCCAAAGCGTGTATTAGTCACATTATGGCCACCGAAATCAAGGTACCCCAGATGGGTGAGTCCATCACGTCCGGCATTCTTGCCAAATGGCTCGTCGAAGACGGCTCCGCGGTCAAAAGGGACCAGCCGGTGTTCTCGCTCGAAACGGACAAGGTGACCGCAGAGGGCAACGCTCCCGCCGACGGCGTCATCCACCTGAAAGCAAACGAGGGGGACGAGGTGGCGATCGGGCAAGTTGTCGCGCTAATCGAGGAAGGCGCGTCGGCTCCGCTTGCGAAAGAAAAGGCGGAAGAGACAGAGGCAAAGCCCTCCGCAAGCTCCGCGCCGCAATCCGGCCCCGCAGCCCGCAAGCTGGCGGCTGAAAAGGGGGTGGACACGGCGACAATTTCCGGCACGGGCAAGGATGGCCGCGTGACCAAGAGCGACATAATGACAAGCGCTGCGGCGAACGCGGTTCCAACTCCCGTCAACGGACAGATTACGGACGCCGTTATAGCTCCCGAGCCGCAGAAAGCGCCAGAGGCCCCCGCGCAAAAGAGCGCCCCAGCCCCTTCACAATCTTCAAATCGGCAGACGCGGCGCAAGATGACGCCCATCCGCCGCCGCGTGGCCGAGAGGCTCGTTCGCGCCAAACAGGAGGCCGCCATGCTGACGACCTTCAACGAGGTGGACATGAGCGCGGTCATGAACCTGCGCAAAGTGCATCAGGAGGCGTTCCAGAAGAAGCACGGGGTGAAGCTCGGCTTCATGTCTTTCTTTGTGAAGGCCGTCGTGCAGGCGCTCAAGGAGGTGCCGGAGGTCAATTCGCAAATAGACGGCGACGAGATTGTGGACAACCACTTTTACGACATAGGCATCGCTGTTGGCGCACCGCGCGGACTTGTCGTCCCGATTGTGCGCGATGCGGACGCGAAGGGGTTTGCGCAGATCGAGAAGACAATCGCCGACTACGGCAAAAAGGCCCGCGAGGGCAAGCTGACAATAGACGATCTGCAAGGCGGCGTTTTCACCATAACCAACGGGGGAATCTACGGCTCTTTGATGTCCACGCCGATTCTTAACCCGCCCCAGAGCGGCATCTTGGGAATGCACGCCATCAAGGAACGAGCGGTCGTCGTTGACGGGCAGGTCGTGGCAAGGCCGATGATGTATCTTGCCCTGTCCTACGACCACCGCGTGATAGACGGCAAAGAGGCTGTGACTTTCCTTGTGAAGGTCAAAGAGGCCATAGAAGACCCGATTCGCCTGCTTTTCGAGGTGTAGGCGTCTGCAAACCGAAAACGCTAACTAAGGCAGGACGAAGTACTGCCTGTCCACGTAGTTTTCGGGCAGCTTGGGCGCTTCCATATCCACGCCTTCCAGTATGCTTACCGTTGCCAGGCCGTTTGAACGGGAACGGTATCTTGCAAGCTCGCGAAGGCGCAAGTCCGCCTTGAGGGGGCACATCTCGTTGCGCACCCATTCCTTGCCGTCGTAGTGTCTGCGCTCAAGGACATAGACGTTGTCGTAAACGCCCTCGCGCAATACCGCGTCGAGCTTCCACGGTGCCATGTCCACCGACACGTACGACACCGCCGCAAATCCTTCCAAAATCAGCCCCACCGAGGACTCGTCCACGAACAAATCCCGCGTTGTGCCGTGCTCTTTGGCCCATTCGCGGAAAAATGCCCTCTCGTGGCTCACGTTCGTCATGTCCGTCATGCGGTGGCGGGCGAGCTGGGGAATCGAAACACCAACAAACCACACAGCGGCCACTGCGGGCAGCCACATGGGGAGCGCCCTGCCTTTTGCAAAATCCACTGCCGCGAGCACGACGCAAAACACCAGCCCGAGTAGCAGCGGAAGTCCAAGGCGCGTCGTCATCGGGTTATCCAAAAGGCCAAGAGCGCCGAGTATCACAACGAGCGTATTGATTAAAATGATGGCCAGTATGGGCAGAAATGCCGCCGTCGAGGCCCTGAGCGTCTTGCCTTTTGAAAGCATTGACACCGAGCCGACGATAATTAGCAGAAGCGATACAGACCCTGCTACGGAAAGCAGAAGCGAGCTGCCCTGATCCGAATACGGCCCCGCGAACAGGAAGTACAGCGCGGCGGCGCCGTGGTCCGAAAAGTAGTCAAAGGAGATAAAGGGCGCGTCTCCCACCTGATGAAAGTCGTGATTGCCAAGGAATACGCGCATAGTGACGAGCGCCGAGGCGAGCAGAAGGGGGCTGAACGCGCTGAACCAGCTCATGCTAAGGCGACGTTCGCGTATCCACTTGAAAAGCACCACAGCGGCCATGCCCACAAGGTAGAGGATGGATTCGTAACGCGTCGTGGCAAGTACAAGACCACAGACTATGAGCATGTCCAGCCCTTCGGCGGCGGGCTTTCTCCAGTAGTAGTCAGCGGCCAGAACCAGAGCCGCAATCATGCAAAGGTTCATCACTTCAAAGCCCGCGCTCGTGGCGCTTTGCGCAAGCAGAGGCAGACCCGCAACAAGCAGCATGGCGAGATAGCTCGCCCCGAAGCCGCCCGCGCGTCTTGCCCAGATGCCAAGCAGTAGAAAGAGCGCGAATGTGAATGCTGCGTTCAACACGTACACGTTGCCCACGCGGTAGCCGCTTATGTCGTGCAGGGTGCAGAGTAGAAAAGCGAAGGCAACGGGGCGCTTGTCAACCATGGTGTTAAGAACGCGCAGGGAGCCTTCCACGTAATGCGCGCGTGCCGGAAACGAGGCCTGCCGTTCGTAGTGCATCATGTAGGCCGTGCCGCAGATGGCGTACTCGTCGTACAATATCTTGGGCTGGTGCGGCTCGTGGACTTGAACGACGGCTGAAAACACGAGCGCGGCTGCGATAATCGGCCACTGGCGAAAAAGCCATTGTTTTACAGCCACGAGGCCGCCCGCGGCGCGAAGCATTCGCCACGCTACCGCGCCAAAGCTGACAAACAGGGCGGCGGCTAGCCAGTAGTTGCCCCAGGACGCGGTGAGTATCGCTGCGTCGTAAGGTATAAACAGTGCCAGAGAGGCGACAAGAACGGTGCAAACAGCAAGGACAAGAGGTTTGGCGTATATCTGGCGCATACGGGGTATCGCTGTTAGGGAAGAAGCAAGCTGCCTTGGGTTCTCGCATCGGGCTTTGCTTACGACGCACGCAATACTATATGCTCGATGAACCGACTTAAACAAAAAAGAAGCCGCCAAGTTACTGGCGGCCCCTTCGGGTAAATTATGCGGTAAATACCTGTTCTGGTAGCTTACTGGTTGAAAGTAACAACCGTATTGAGAGCAGGAACGTTGATCGTCAACTGGGTGAAGCCCTGGTTGATTGTCGCGAAGGAGTTTGCGTAGCTCTCACCACCGACAGCCTTGGGTGCTGTCTTTACATACTTGTCGGTGCCAACAAGATCTGCCCAAGTTGCTTGGGTCTCACCGGTCTCAATGAAGTGTTGGTCAGCGGCATTGGCGAGCTGACGAAGGTTGTTGATGACAACGTTTGTCTGCGAAGTCTGACGAACCTTGTTAAAGGCCGGAAGAGCCATGACCGCCAGAAGGCCGATGATAACGACCACGATCATGATTTCGACGAGTGTGAAGCCTTTTCTCTTTTGCATCGTATTATTCTCTCCTGATATTTTTTGAGGTGTAGTTTCGGAGATATCGGACGCCGCCACAGACGATTAGCGTGCTTAAAACTTCGCGAGTCACGACGCCTTATTGGATGATTATCCTTCCCGCCACGCTCCATACCAGTGGCAGGGTATTCATACATACTCGCAGAGGGTAGTTTTGCAACGTTCAACTGCTCATTATCAGGGTTTTACTCGTTTTTGATTAGTCACTGGGGTGTCTTCGTCCCAGGAGTCGGGAACAAGAGTCGCAAAAACCATCCTGCCACCTGCCGAAGGGAGTATATTCTGCACTTCCGCAAGCACTGTACGGCCTATGTAGTCGTGCCCGTCCGTGACGACAACCATCGATCCGTCAGAGAGATAGCCAACGCCTTGGTCCGGGTCTCGCCCTTCTTTTACAAGGTCCACCTCCATGCGCTGCCCGACGACGCATTCCGTGCGCAGACAGCGGGCAAGAGTGTTCAGGTTCAGCCATTCCACGTTGTGGAACTTCGCCACTTGGGCCAGATTGTAGTCCGTAGTCAGGAGCTTGGCCTTCAGGGCCGTGGTAACGAAAATGAGCTTCGCCTCGATGTTCTCCTTGCGGCTTACGTCGCTCTCGTGGATGTGGATGTCCACATAGGGCATGGCACGCAGCTTGTTCAAGGTCTCCAGCCCGCGCCGTCCGCGTTCGCGCCGCTGGATGTCCCGAGAGTCCGCAATGCGGTGCAGTTCTTCGATGATGAAGGTCGGGATCACAAGGCTGAAGCCCATGAAGCGGCTTTCGCAGATGCCCACGATACGCCCGTCGATAAGCGCGCTCGCGTCCACAACGGCCAGAGGTGAATCCACCTGCTGCGGGGCAAAGCGAACGTAGGGAATGACAATGTTGAACTCGTCCTTGCCGCGCAGGGCGATGACCGCTCCGGCGTAGCTCAGGATTAGAAAGAGTGCGATTCGCGTAAGGTAGAGAATCTGCGGGTCGCCTTGGTCAAAAAGCGGGGAACTGGACAAGAGCGCGGCGGCCAGCCAGCCGAGAAACATTCCGAAAGTGACAGCGGAGAAACCGCGAAGGGAAAAGCCCTTGAGCATCACGTCGATAAGTATGACCAGAAGCGAGACTCCGGCACTGATGCCGACGGCCACCCAGCGATAGTCGTCCCATTCGGGAATCGTGTATGCGAGCAGGTAACCGCATAGCACGCAGACGATGAAGAAGACTGCGCGAATGATGTTTACTGTGTGTTTCATTTATATCTGAAAGCCGCGCAGCCAGATGATAAAAAACGGCGGCGCGGTCCTTCGTGGGGTTATTATGTATGGCCAGCTCTAACAACTTTGATTTCTCGCTACGAAACCAGTTATTTGAGGTGGCCTTATTTATCAAACGCCAAAGAGGCGGAGATTTGATAATCTATTTAGATAGCGGCATATTTCGTGACTTTTTAGCCACTCTGCCCATAAAGGTGACAAAATAATCCACATTTCACCCGCAACACACATGAGCAAGCGACCTCTTGAAGACTTTTCCTCCCGCATCGGCTGGAAACAAATTGACAGCGAATACCTGAGCAAGCTCATCCGGACGGCCCGCGACGAGGACATGGGCGGAGCGGGTCTGATAGAGTCCATGAGGCCGAAAGAGGCCGTCGATGTCACAACCGACCTCATGCCCCGTGGCGCTAAGGCAAAGGCCGTCCTCAACGCGCGCAAAGAACTTGTGTGCTGCGGCCTCGGTCTTGTTCCGCTAATTCTCGAAATCTACGGCGGCAATGTCACTTTCAGCCCCCATTGCAAGGATGGCGACACCCTTGCCAAAGGCGAACCACTGGGCACCCTTGAGGGAGAGGTCGGCGTAATTTTGCGCGCGGAACGCATCATGCTCAACTTCATGCAGAAGCTCTGCGGCATATCCACACACACGGCCCGCTACGTCGCCGCGCTTGAGGGCAGCGCCACGCGCCTTCTGGACACGCGCAAGACGACGCCCGCGTTCCGGGTGCTGGAAAAATACGCCGTGGCTTGCGGCGGGGGCTGGAACCACCGCATGGGCCTTTTCGACAGGGTGATGCTGAAGGATAACCACCTTGCTGCGGCTGGCGCCGGCGGGGGCGATGCACTCCTGAACGCCGTTCGCCGCGCAATCGCCTGCTATCCGAACCTCGCCGTGCAGGTGGAGGTTGATTCGCTGGAGCAGATCCCGCCCGTTCTAGACGCGGGTGCGCATATCCTGCTGCTGGACAATTTCCCAGTGCCCATGCTGCGCGAAGCCGTTGCCCTCATCGGCGACAGGGCGCGAACCGAGGCGAGCGGGGGCATCACGATCGAAACCCTGCCCGAAATCGGAACCGTCGGCGTGGACTTTGCATCGACCGGTGCAATCACGCACGGCTCTGTCTGGATAGACATCGGGCTGGACTGGTCGTAAGAGCCGAATTAACCATGTTTTCCACTACGAGCGGCTTTTGCGGCGTGTTACGGCCACCGCAAAAGCTCACCGTGTTTATCCCGCCCGTAAAGGAAAAGTAAGTGTCAAGCATAACATAGGCATGTGGAAAAGTTTTGCTCGCAACAGGTGCGAACATAACTATTCTAGGAGCATCCCTCCCTGCTGCGGCAGCATCCCCCTATTATTACGGTTGTCGTTAAGCAAGTAGCTGACCCCCTGTGCCATGCCAGAAACTGATGTTGTAATCCTAAAGGCCCTGTTGGAATCAAATTCCAATTTCGTATCCGGCAATCTGCTTGCCACGGAACTGGGCATATCCCGAGTCGGCGTCTGGGCCAGACTTGAAAAGCTCCGTCAGGAAGGCTTCGGCGTGGAAGCCGTCCGCCACCGCGGGTACCGCCTGATAGAAGAACCTTCGACGCTAAACGAGGGCCTAATCCGCGCATATCTTGATCTGGCCAAGTCCAACGTTGAGCTGAACTTCCGCGAGGAGGTGGACAGCACCAACACCGAGGCCGAACGCATACTGGCAGAGGGGCGCCCCACCCCGTTCGCCGTTCTCGCCCTGCGCCAGACCAAGGGACGGGGCCGCATGGGCAGGCCATGGCACAGCGTTGACGAGGGCAACCTCTACTCCAGCTTCGCCTTCCGCCCCTATCTGCCGCCTTCGCAGATGCAGATGATCACGCTTTGGATGGGTGTGCAGCTATGCCACTTTATCAGCACCCGCCTAGAACTGCACGCCATGGTCAAGTGGCCCAACGACATCGTGTCCAACGGGCGCAAGCTCGCAGGCATTCTTGCCGAGGCAAGGGTGGACTCCGACCGCACGCGAGACCTCATTTTCGGCATCGGCATAAACGTCAACAGCCAGTGCACCAAGTGGCCCGAGGATATGGCCAAGGTCGCCACCTCGCTGGCGGATCTGAACGGCAAGCCGCTCAAGATTAACCAGATAGCCTCCGAGCTTATCCAGACGGTCAACAGTGCCTACGAACGCTACGTATCGGGTGCTTACAAGAGCGAAATCTTTGAACTTTGGAACCGCTACGACGCTCTTCGCGGCCGCGTCGTCAAGGGAAGCAAGGGCAAGACCGAGATCGTCGGCACCGCAGACGGCATCGACGACCACGGCAACCTCCTCCTCACACTCGAAAACGGTCAAACCCAGCAGATTCACGCCGGAGAGGTATCCATTGGTACGAGGCCCGAAACCTTCGCCCAATAATATCGCCCCGCAGGTCCGGTCCGCCACGCACTTCCGCTTGACGGACAGCGTTTTCTCTACTCAGAAGAGCGGCCCTAGTATATACTCAGCATATGGCACTTGCGCGAATCCAACGCAGCATAGTCGATAATCTGGTCCTGATGGGGAAACTGGCTGAAGATCAGGCCAGCCGTCTCATCACAAGTCCCGAGGAAATGTCCGGCGACGCGGTCGAGCAGATGCTGACCAAGGAGTTCGGCGTAACCGAGTTTCACATACTCGTGGCCAAGGCCAAGGCCTGCGACCTGCCGCCGTTCAACGCGCGCTCTTTCATTGTGGGGGACAAAACCTTCGAGAAGCTCGACAAGGACTTCTGCAAGGAAAACAAGGTTCTGCCCGTGGGCGTAGTCGGAGAGAGGCTCGTAATAGCCGTTTCCAACCCGTTCAACCTTTCCGTAGCCAACCTCGCCCAGGAAGAGGCGCGGATGAAAGTCGTCCTGCTTCTGGCGCTGGAGGCGGAGATTGAAGACAAGCTCAAGGACAAGCAGCAGGAACAGCATCCGCGAAGCGAGGGCTTTGGAGACGTTGTCGATGCCTTGAGCGAGGAATACACCGCGGATGTAAAAAACCTCGACGACGAGAACCTTGAGGAAGAGTCCGCCCCCATTATCAAGCTGGCCAACCGCATAATAGAGGACGCCTACTATTCCGGCGGCAGCGACATCCACATCGAGCCTTTCGAGACTTTTGCCCGCGTCCGCGTGCGCGTGGACGGCATCTGCCACGAAAAGCTGCGCGTCCCGCCCAAGGTGGCCACGGCACTTCTGGCCCGCCTGAAGGTGATGAGCAACCTCGACATCGCCGAGAAGCGCCTGCCGCAGGACGGACGCATTGTTTACAAGCAGTTCAACCGCAAGGGACTGGACATCGACCTTCGCGTAGCCACCGCGCCGCTAAACCACGGCGAGGGCGTGGTCATGCGCATTCTCGACAAGCAGAAGAGCACCCTGCCCCTGACCGCGCTAGGCTATTCGGACGAAAACCTTGCCAAATACAGGGAGCTTATCATCCGCCCATACGGAATGATACTGCACTGCGGGCCGACAGGCTCGGGCAAATCCATGACGCTGTATTCCGCGCTCAACGAAATCAACGAGCCGGACACTGTGATACGCACTGCGGAAGACCCGATTGAATACACCCTGCCGGGCCTATGCCAGATGCAGATGCACCGCAAAATCGGCCTCACTTTCGCAAGCGCCCTGCGCGCCTTTCTGCGTCAGGACCCGGACATCATCCTCGTCGGTGAAATACGCGACAGCGAAACGGCCCAGATTGCCATCGAGGCGGCGCTCACAGGCCACTTACTTTTCAGCACCCTGCACACCAACGACGCGCCGAGCGCCATTCCACGCCTGACGGACATGGGCGTGGAACCGTTCATGATTTCCGCGTCCCTGCTCTGCGTGTGCGCCCAGCGCCTGATGCGCCGCGTGTGCAAGAACTGCAAACAGCAGTACACGCTCGAAGGGCGCGAGGCGGAGCTTTTCCAGACCGCACTAAAGTGGCACGGAAGCGTTTACGGAGCCAATCCGCACGGCTGCCCCGTATGCGGGGGGGCAGGCTACAAGGGCCGCGTGGGCATTCACGAGCTTATGACCGTGTCCGACGAACTGGTGCACGGCATCAACTGCAAGATGGAAGCGTCCAAGCTGAAGCGCATCGCTGTTCGCGGCGGGATGGCAACACTGCATCAGGACTCGCTTTTGAAGGTGAAACAGGGAACGACAACCCTCGTCGAAGCCATTGCCACAGTGCCGCCGGACATGGAAGATCTGGACAAAATCCGCGCCGCGCTAACGCTCGAACAGGCGCTCTTGTAATAATACAGCACACGGCCCGGGTGGCACGATGGCAAGTGTCGCCAGGCAACATTGCGGAAACGACATGCTTACTTTCTTGCCAGACCTGCCACTTGAGAGCAGCTATCTCCCCTTGTAATGCAACTGATATTTCTTGGAACAGGCACCTCTCAGGGCGTGCCGATGATTGCGCAAAACGCCGATGCGCCCATCGACATGGCAAACCCCAAAAACTGGCGCACGCGCTCCAGCGTGCACGTGGTTATGGACGGGTTGCACATTCAGGTGGACGCCGCGCAGGAAATGCGCCTCCAGTGCATACGCGAAAAAATCCCCGCGATAGACCTTTTCATCCTGACCCACGGGCACGCCGACCACATCCTCGGCATGGACGACCTGCGCCGCTACTGCGACCTGAAAGGCGGCAGCGCCCTGCCCGTTTACAGCACGGTGGAAGCGCTCGAACGAGTGCGTGCCATATTCCCCTACGCCGTGCGTGAAAAGCCCATATCAAACGGCTACCCCGCATTCAGCCTGCACGAGATGCCAGCGAGAATGGAGCTTGAGCAAGGCACTATCGAAGCGACGCCGCTGCCCCACGGACAGGTTGAAACAATTGGCCTCGTTTTCACCGAAAAGAGCAGCGGCGCACGCCTTGCCTACTACACAGACTGCGCCGAAATCACCCCCGTGGCGGAAGAGCTTGCCCGCGGAGCGGACGTAGCCGTACTGGACGCCCTTCGCCCAAGAGAGCACCCCACTCACATGAACACGGCAAAAGCTCTGGCCGCTGCGGAGCGAATAAAAGCAAAAAACACTTTTTTTACACACATGACTTACGACATCGACTATGAGAGTAGCTCTAAGTCATTACCTACTAATGTGTATTACGCTTGGGACGGCTTGCGCATCGACATTTGACGACCATTTCGACCTTCTTGATTAGAAACGACGTAACAACAACTTACATTTTTTGAACACGGGCACCTATTTGCGTTGAGACAGAAATGCAGACTTGCCATTTCATTTTAGTAGTGTGTTAACAAGAGCCGACATGGTGGGTTTCACTCATCTTATGTCGTTTTTATCTCCCACATTTTCACTCACGGTTTTCTTTTTCCAACTGCGAAATGCCTGACAAGTGCCGTAGCACAGTCCTTAACGTCGCTCTGGACATCGGAGACGCCAAATCCTCGGAGCGCATCTGCGAAGCGTTAAACGCTTCAAGCGACGGGAGCTGGCAGGTCTCGGGTGCCTACAATGTAGGGCGCATTGCGCAACCAGACATAATCCTGCTCCATCACCCACAGGCCGACTGGCGACAAGTCCTTGGCAACGCGGCAAACCGCTGGCCCGG
>JAFGLA010000082.1 GCA_016928295.1 Opitutales bacterium | reverse complement strand
TTGCCAACGCGGCAAACCGCTGGCCCGGAGCCGCGCTCATAATAACGGTTCCCGGGACAATCCCCGCCTCGGAGTATTTTGGGGCCATTGAGAGAAACGAAGCACAGATACTCATTTGCGAAGGCGAAGAGGCTCTGCTAAAAGCCGTCCCCGAACTACTAAGTTCGATGCAGTTGCAAGCCCGGACGGAGTCGGATGAGCCAAAACAAGAGGGCGTGTGCAATTCCCTGCCCTGTGCCCTTGCGATAGTGGACAACGATGGAAGGCTGACTTTCTGGAACGATTACGCCGAAAAACTTTTCGGCCTTGCCTCTGAGGATATGGTGGACGAAAGCCTGGCCGAAAAGCTTGGCCTTGAAGAGTCGTTCATTCTTGAGATTCTCAAAAACAAGAACGAATGCCCCAGCGGAGAGGTCCGCATCAGCCTTAAAGAGGGGCAGGAAATGATTTGCCAGTGGCACTCCCGCCCGCGCCCGGACGGCAGCGGAGTGGCCATCATACTGGAAGATATCACCAAGCGCGTGCAGGTCGAACAGGAACTGCGCGAGGCCATACGGGCCGCAGATGCCGCTTTCCGCGCAAAGAGCGAGTTTCTGGCCGTCATGAGCCACGAAATCCGCACGCCCATGAACTCCATCATCGGCTTCACCGAGCTGCTCTTGGACACGCCCGTGGACAAGCGCCAGCGCGACTACATGGAAATAGTCCGCGCAAACGGCATAACGCTTCTGGAGCTGATAAACAACGTTCTGGAGTTCTCGCGAATCGAGTCGGGCAAGGTCGAGGTTCAACTCGCCCCCGTGGACCTTTCCGAATTGGTCGCCGGTATCATAGACTCGATGTGGGTCGAAGCCTCCCGCAAGGGCATAGAGCTGTTCTCGCGCATTCAAGAAGATGTGCCGCAAAAGGTCATGGCCGTGGAGCTGGAGCTTCGCCGCATACTGCTAAACCTCGTATCCAACGGCGTAAAGTTCACCGACCACGGCGCGGTGCAGGTCATCGTACAGGTTCAGGAACAGCCCGAAGGCGGGCACCATCTGCTTTTCCAGGTGAACGACACGGGCATCGGCATAGACCCGTCAAAGTCCGACCGTCTGTTCAAGACCTTCAGTCAGGTGGACTCCTCGTCCACGCGCCGCTTTGGCGGAACGGGCCTAGGCCTTGCCATCAGCAAAAAACTCTGCGAAGCGATGGGCGGACGCATGTGGATGCAGTCCACACCCGGCAAAGGCTCGACTTTCTTCTTCACAATGCCGCTAACTCCGGCGGATCAGAACGCCATTCCCAAGCTCAACAAGAGCCGCAGAAACAGCGTTGCCGACAACGGCCCCAACCCGCCGGAAACGGACCGCCCGTTGCGCATTCTCGTGGCGGAGGACGAACCGATGAACCAGCTTCTGGTCAAACGCTTCCTCGCAAAGCTGGGCCAGAAATGCGACCTAGCCAACAACGGGCGCGAAGCTGTAAAGAAACTTCAGGAAAACGTGTACGACGTGGTGTTCATGGACATGCAAATGCCCGAGATGGACGGCATCCACGCCACGCTGGAAGTGCGCTCCGGCAAATGCGGAGACCATCACACGGGCGTGTACATCTGCGCCCTGACGGCGTATGCCATGGCCGGCGACCACGAACGCTGCCTTGAAGCCGGCATGAACGACTACCTGTCCAAGCCGCTCACCCTGCCCTCGCTGCGCAGGGCGATACAGCGCGTAGCCGAAAAACTGCCAGCCGCAAAAGTCTGATAGTCAGGCACGCCAGATACATCGCGGGAAGAGAACGGGGCGCGGAAGGCTCAAGAATGTAGCAACTGCGCAATTATGAGCCATTAGCTGTTTGTATTTGCAAACAGGCAGTCTATATTCCCCTTACACCCCATGAGCAACTACGACATTGCCGTAATCGGCGCCGGTCCGGGCGGATACGTCTGCGCCCTGCACGCCGCGAAACTTGGCCTCTCGGTCGCACTTGTAGATGAGCGCGAAGCTCTGGGCGGCACCTGCCTCAACATCGGCTGCATCCCATCGAAAGCCCTGCTGCATTCGAGCGAACTGCTAACCGCGATGCAAAACGACGCCGCTGCCAACGGCATTGCACTGGCGGGAGTGCCGACAATGGACGTGCCGCTCATGATGGCGCGAAAGCAAGGCATTGTGGACAAGCTCTCGGGCGGAATCTCGATGCTATGCAAGCAGGCCAAGGTCCGCGTATTGCAAGGACATGCGACACTCCTCGGCTCCGGCAAAATCTCCATCGCGGGCAAGGACGCAGGCGAAATAACCGCAAAGGACATCGTTCTAGCCACA
The DNA here is from genome assembly GCA_016928295.1 of Opitutales bacterium. Classification (GTDB taxonomy): domain Bacteria; phylum Verrucomicrobiota; class Verrucomicrobiia; order Opitutales; family Oceanipulchritudinaceae; genus Verruco-01. The sequence continues at coordinate 17,784 of JAFGLA010000082.1, read as the reverse complement.
GGCTCAAGCCCAGTGGAGCTGCCCTTCATGCCCTTTGACGGCAAGCGAGTCGTATCCAGCACCGAGGCGCTGTCTTTTGAAGCGGTGCCCGAAAAGCTGCTCGTAATCGGCGCCGGAGCCATCGGGCTGGAGCTAGGCAGCGTGTGGGCGCGACTTGGCAGCGAGGTGACCTTACTGGAGTTTCTCCCGCAAATTGCCCCAACTTTCGACGCGGACGTGTCGAAATACCTGCAACGAATGCTCGTCAAGCAGGGCCTTTCATTCCATCTCGAAACCAAGGTGACGGGCTGCGAAGTGAAGGACGGCAACGCGATTGTTAGTGCTGAAAAGGGCGGCAACGCCATTACTTTTGAAACGGACAAGGTGCTCGTATCCGTGGGGCGAAGGCCGAACACGGCAAAGCTCGGCCTCGAAGAGGCTGGCGTTACCTTGGACGAAAAGGGCAGAGTCGAGACCGACGCGGAGCTACGCACCAAGGCGGCTGGCATATGGGCGATTGGCGACCTTGTGGCCGGCCCGATGCTGGCGCACAAGGCTGAGGCCGAGGCGCGACTGGTCGCCGAGCGCATCGCGGGGCGCAAGGCCCCGCCGCTCAACCACGAGCTGATACCGGGCGTAGTTTACACAAGCCCCGAAGTCGCTGGCGCGGGCCTGACCGAAACTCAGGCAAAGGCGCGCGGAATAGAGGTAAAAGTGGGCAAGGCATACTACGCGGCCAACGGGCGCGCCCTTGCCAGCGACGCCGCTGACGGCTTTGCGAAGCTAATCTCCGACAAGGCAAGCGAACGCCTGCTTGGAGTGCAGATAGTAGGCCAAAGCGCGTCAGAGCTGATAGCGGAAGCGGTGGCACACATGGAATACGGCGGAAGCGCAGAAGATATAGCCCTATGCGTCCACGCCCACCCCACCCTGTCCGAAGTTCTGAAAGCCGCCGCCGAATAGGCGCGCGACAAAAAAAGTAGGTACCAACTCGTAACACTCGCGAAAGCATTATTTAACGCGAAATTGCAATAACGCTGCCACACGAGTTTGCAAACGGCGTGATGCTATTCTATTTGTACTGCGTGCGAAATATCGTAAACATGCAGGGAATGCTGTGACTCTCGGAGGGGCCACACTCGCCCGAGCCAACGCATCCTCTTGCCTTGCAACGCAATACACAATAGGAGAATAGCAAATGCCAGTATCAGGACGCGAACTAGCAACCCTCGACTTCGGCAACCTTATAGGCGGTCCGCTCAACGCCGTTGTAGAGGCACAGGCAAAATCTGCCATCACCACGGCCAACTTCATCAAGGAAGTGGCCTTCGACAAGGACGGAAAGGTCGTAAACGTCGATTTTAAATACAACCGCAAGAACGACGACGGAAAGGATCAGGAATTCACCCTCACGGTGCCTTTCCTTACGATGATCCCCGTGCCGTACATCTCGGTCAAGTCGGCCACTGTTGAATTCAACGCGAAAATCACCTCCACGATCGAAAGCAGAAGCGAATCCAACTTCAACACCGAGAACACCCTGTCGGTAAAGTCCGGCTGGTTCGTATCGGCAAAGTTGCAGTCCAAGGTATCCTACCAGAAGAGCAGTTCCGCAACCGACAAGGAGGAGCGCACCTACGACATGCGCGTCAAAGTGGAAGCCGAGAACGCGGACATGCCCTCCGGCACGGAGCGCATCCTGACCATACTCGAGCAATCCATCACCGAACGCAAGGGCAAGACCTTCAAGGGCAGCATCGTAATCGCCACAGGCAAAGGCAAGACGCTCACGCTCAGCGCCAACCCGGACAACCTCGACATAACCGCAATAAAGGGCGCGAGCTTCACCCTGTCAGGAACACATTACAAGATAAGCGACTGCACCAAGGACGCGACCACGGGCGTAATAAGCATCACCGTGGACAACGACCTTGCCCTGACAAGCGACACGAGCGTCATGCTCGACGAAGCCGCATAAAGGGTCGCCTATTGACGTTTTTCCCGAAGTTTGGGCGGTCCCAGCCCTCCCGGACTCCGTTTTTGAGTCAGGTAAACAACATGAGGCCATAGGCAATGAACAGCGCGGAACAGGATCAGAATCTCTCGGAACTGGTGGGAGCGATAGTGTCCAGCATCGCACACGCGCGAGGCGTGGCCGACGCAGAGGCCCTGCGCCTTGCCCACATATACCGGCGCAACGAGCTGCTGAAAGGCCTGCCGGTGCCACGCCTTCGCCTTCGCAACATTAACATCAGTCTGCCCCTTCTCATAAGCGGCATGAGTCCATCCGAGGCGGGAACATTGAATACATCGGCCAACATAGCCTCGGCCTGCTTCCACGCCCTGCAAAGAGGGCTGGGCCTGCTGCTTGCCCGCCTAAAACAGAAGGCGGACATGGAAAGCCTGCCAGAGGAAGAGCGCAACGAAGCCTGCCTTTACTCGATACTCATCAACGGCCTTTTCGAGGAATCCGAAAAGGATACCCGAACGCTGAAAAAGGAACGTTTCGAGGGCTACAAACACATTTTCACTTCCCGCATCGGCGCTGTAATTGACGAGGCACTGGAACGCAACGGCAACGATGTGGCCACAAGCAGCGAACAGTCCTCCATAGAGACATACGTTGCGGACAGCGTGGCCGAAGCCACGCGAAGGCTCCTTCAGGAACTGTTTTTCACAAGACTGCGGGAGTTCGCCATCGGCCGACAAAAAGACCTGCCCGAGGCGGAGCGCAAGCCCTTCGATCCGGCAAGAGCAAGGCTGCGCACGGAAGCCTTTCTGCACGGCGAAGACGGAGGCATACTCGTTGAGGACGCTCGCCGCGCCGCTGCCCAAAGTTGCTACCGCCAACAGGCCAAACCTGCCGAAATACGAGTGATTGCAGGCACGGACAATGTGAAAAACTGCGGCGCGGGCCCGGAAATGATTACGCGCATCAACATGACCATTCACGAAGAAGGGCTGGAGTGGACAAGCCAGCCCGACGGCGGAGCGGACAGACTCTGCCCCGAATAAGCCGCCGATGATACACTGCGTCGCCATCGACAAACTGGGCCGCTGCCTTGATAAGCTATCCCCCGTGCTGGACAGCTACCGCCACGGCGATCCCGCCTTTCCCGCCCTTGCCCTCCAGTGGCTGGATACCACACACAAGGATCTTTCCAACCTGCGCCTTAGCGAACTAAGCGAGCTGGGCACCCTCGGGGCCTCCATCATAAAGGCGGGAGAGTCCGTTCCCGGGCCGGACGGTCTCCCCCCGCGCCGCTCACAGACAAGGGCAAGGCAGAACATCGCAGCCGCCGAAGCCCTAGAAAGGGCAGAGCAGGTGCTGCGGGGCCGCGTTCAGGCGAGCGAGGAAAGGCTGCGCCTTTTCGAGGACAAGCTCTGCGAAGGCATGACCGCCTACATGCTCGAAAACAGCCTCCCCGAAGGCGGCGGCGAGCAAGCCCTGCGCAATCTCTGGGACGGACTCTGCGCCTATGGCCCGACCCGCCCCCTGACACGCTACCTGTCGGCCTCTCTTGGCTCCACGGACAGACTGAGCCTTCTTGCCAATATACTCGGCAGGCTGTGACGGGAACCCGACGCGGGCCGCGACGGACGATTCCGCATCCGTCGCATTATGGCCGCAAGCTGTCCGTCCTTCCTTGAAGTCTCGCCAATTATGCCCTACAAGTGTTGTTTTGTTACGGCTCTCTCGTTTTCTTTCCCATCAAGAGCAAAAACTGACAAACAACGAACACATAGTAAAAATGCCCAAAGTCGCTGTAGTACTGTCCGGTTGTGGATACAAGGACGGAGCCGAGATTCAGGAAACTGTCATAACGCTTCTGGAGCTGGACAAGGCAGGAGTCGAAGTGCAGTGCTTCGCCCCCGACATCCAACAGGAGCACGTCGTAAACCACCTCGACGGACAGATTTCCAGCTATCGCGAACGCAGCGTCATAGAAGAGGCTGCCCGCATCGTGCGCGGCGACATAGTGCCCCTTACAGACGCGGTCGAGACCGAGTTTGACGCGCTTGTTTTCCCGGGCGGCTTCGGTGTGGCCAAAAACCTTTGCAGCTTTGCTTTTGACGGGGCCGCCTGCGCCGTGGACGGCGAAGTGGAGCGCCTGATTCTGGCCATGCACAAGGCTGGCAAACCAATTGGCGCGATATGCATTTCCCCGGCCCTCGTCGCAAGGGTTCTCGGAGCGGAAGACATCTGCGCCAAAGTCACCGTCGGCAACGACAAGGAAACGGCCCAGCTAATCCGCGACTGCGGCGGGGAACATGTGAACTGCCACGTTGACGATATTGTAATCGACGAAAAGAACAACATCGTCTCAACACCGGCCTACATGTACAGCACGACGACCATTACCCGCGTGAACGCAGGCATTTCCAAGCTGGTAAAAACTGTCCTCGAACGGATCAAATAGCCTACTTTTTCAAATCGCTGATGCCAAAGCCACACTCCGGCAGTATAAGAGCCAAGGCCGCCCTGCTGGCGGGTCTAGCTTTGGCATGGCCGCAGGCGGGGATGGCGGAAGACTGGGCAGGCTCGCTCGCGCCGAACGCACCGGTCGAACGCTTCAGCATTTACAACTTCGATCAGGAAAACGGCTGGCGCACCTGGAAGCTCGAAGGCCGAAGCGCGGTTATCGGCCAGGGCGGCGCGGTGACTCTTAGCGATGTGAGGCTGCGAGTCTTTGAAGCAAGCGAGCGGCAGAGCGAAACCCTGCTCATCGAAAGCCCGCTCGCAACGATGGCCGCAGGCAAGGGAAGCATCGGCGGACCGTCGGAAATACTTGTGATTGCAGAAGGTTTTCTACTGACAGGCGAAGACTGGACATGGCAGACAAAAGAACGGACCCTGCTCATCAACACCAAGGCGCACGCCGTTCTGGAAATGAGCCTCGGCCCCATACTCGAATGAAAACGCCCATTATCAAAACGCTCACCTTTCTGGCCCTGTGCCTTGCCTCACCTGCGCTCCTTCGCGCTGAAGAAGCTGCACAGCAGACGGTTATCGACAGCGACATGGTCGAAATCGTCACCGAGGGCGAACTTAGCCGCATTGAGTTCAACGGCCACGTTGACGCACGCGGGACGGACATGACTCTTAGCTGCGACAGGCTGGTGTTCATCACCCCACGCGAACAAGGCAGCGAGGGAACAATCGGCAAAATGAGCGGCGTAAAGAGCATCGTGGCAACCGGCTCGGTCACCATCACGCAGGCCGACCGCATCGCGAAAGCCGGACGCGTCGAAGTGATCCCATCCGAGGGGCTTGTGATACTATCGGAAAACCCGCGCATCATCGACGCGAAAGACCCGGGCAACTTTATCGAAAGCTGGAAAATCATATACAACAGCAAGGACCGCGGCGTGCAGTTCCTGCCCGTTCCGCTTGACCAAATGCAGCCGGGCCAGAGCGGTGGCCGCCCCCGCGTCGTCCTGTCCGAACAGGCCATCCCCAAGCTCGACTACGAGGAAGCCCTCGGCAAGGACTCCAAAAAGAATGCGCCCGAAGGCGACGCAAAAGATGCTGGCGAGCAGGACAAGGCCGCCGAAACAGCCACAGGCAGCGACGGACAGGCGCAATGAGCGAGGAACAGGCAGCAACAACTTTCATCGCAGCGCGCGGACTTGTGCGCGAGTACGGTCGCCGCGCCGTTGTCGATGGAGTGGACCTAGACGTTCACGCCGGAGAAATCGTCGGTCTTCTCGGCCCCAACGGAGCGGGAAAGACGACCAGTTTCTACATGATAGTGGGCCTTATAAAGGCCACTCGCGGCAAGGTTTACATCAACAACAGCGACCTTACCGACGTGCCCATGTACCGCCGCGCCCGCATGGGGCTTGGCTACCTGCCGCAAGAGGCGAGCATATTCCGCCGCATGAGTGTGGAACAGAACCTCAAGGCAGTGGCCGAAACGCTCGCCCTTCCCCGCGCAAGGCGAAAGGAAATTGTAGAGCACTCGCTAGAGGAGCTGGGCCTGACCCGCCTTGCCAAACAAAAGGCGTACACCCTTTCCGGCGGCGAGCGGCGCAGGCTCGAAATCGCGCGCGCCCTTGTCACACAGCCACTTTTCCTGTTGATGGACGAACCGTTCAGCGGCGTTGACCCCATCAGCGTGGCCGAAGTGCAGAACATCGTGCGCAAGCTCAAGACCAAAGGCATCGGCGTTCTCATAACAGACCACAACGTGCGCGAAACGCTCAGCATCGTGGACCGCGCATACCTGATGCACAACGGCAAGGTGCTCTGTCAGGGAACGAGCGAGGAACTCATCAACAACCCCGACAGCCGCAAATTCTACCTCGGAGAATCATTCAAGCTCTAAGAATTGTCTTCAATGAGACTCCCCTCCGCTCTTTCCCCCTCCCCTGAATGCTTGAACTAAGCCCAGACTGGGCCAGCCCGGGATACATCGCCTCGGCATGGCATGTGTTGCTGCTTGTCGCAGGCGGCATAAGCCTCTTCTGCGTCCTTGCCCACCATCAACGCTGGCGCGGCCTGCCCGCCCCGGGCGTTCGCGAATGGCGCGTGGGCTGGATTGATATAGGCATACTGTTTTGTATGCTCTTCATGTGGGCACTTGTCGCCGGTTCTATAACGGCGCGCCTGCTCCCCCTTGGCGAAGACCCGACTCCAGCCCTGCGCGCATGGCGAAGCGCCATAGACGGCACGACGCTGCAACTGGGCATGGCGCTCATCTTCCTCATCCTCTGGCTTGCCCAGCCCTTTGAACGGCGCCTGTCCTTCAACAGCGAGCCGATGCATACGGGCGCGGCCTTTCGCAAGGCCCTGCTCTACATACTGGCACTGATGCCACTGCGCTACCTGCTGGAAATGCTCTGGGGCAGCACGCTGAAGCTGCTCGAAGGCATGGGACTGCCCCTGCCGATGAACGCGCAGGACGTGGTTACCGACCTCTCGGTGACCGAGCCTCTGGGCGCTTTCATACTGCTGGTCATAATGGCCGGCCTGCTTGCCCCCGTCGTGGAAGAAATGGTGTTTCGAGCCGGCCTTTACCGCTTCCTGAAGGGGCGTGTCGGCAAGGAAGCCGCCATATTCTCGACAGCGGCCCTGTTCGCGATGCTGCACTACAACCTGCTCGCATTCCCGACGCTGATGCTGCTGGGTGTGGCGCTATGTCTTGCATACGAGGCCACGGGCAACATAAAAGTGCCGATGTTCATGCACGCACTGTTCAACCTGAACTCGGTGTTCCTCATCGTGCTGCAAGCCTAGGGAAGAGTGCGCTGGCGCATACTTTTTTGATTCCATGAATCCCTTTACTGACAATACAGCGGAAAGCGTAGCCTCCATTGGCGAAACCGCCCTTATCGAGCGCGTTCGCGAATGGCTCGGCCCCTGCGTGCCTCCAAGCCCAGAGGGCATGGGCGACGACTGCGCCGTGACAGAGCCGAAGGCCAACCTCATCACCTGCGACAGCCTTATCTACGGCAAGCACTTCGACAAGGACTGCCTGCCCGAACTGGCGGGCGAAAAACTGCTCAAGCGCAACGTGAGCGACATCGCGGCCATGGGCGGGCTGCCCGCGAACGCCGTAGTGGCGATGTTCCTGCCAGCGACGACGAGTCTCGCGTGGGTGGAAGGCTTCTGCAAGGGCCTTTCAAGGGCCGCGGAACGCTTCAGCGCCCGCATAGTCGGCGGAGACATTGCAGAGAGCGAAGCGCCCTTTATCGCCGCTACGCTCACCCTGACAGGTCGCGCCCGCAAGCCCTTGCTTCGCGGAACGGCGAAGGCGGGAGACGTTTTGTTTGTCAGCGGCCCTCTTGGCTGCTCGATAGACGGGCACCACCTCACCTTCGAGCCTCGCGTCGAACAGGGCATGTTCCTTTCCTTTCTGCCCGAAGTAAGCTCCTGCATGGATCTTTCCGACGGCCTCGGCAAAGACCTTCCCTCGCTCTGCGGGGCCAAACTGGCCGCATCGCTCAATATCGACGAATTGCCCCCGTCCGCCGAGACTCTCGCCAACGCCGACGGAGACCCCGAAGCGATACTGCGCCACATTCTTTGCGATGGCGAGGACTACGAGCTTGCCTTCACCGTTTCTGCCGAAGCTGCGGACAGCTTCGAGGAAAGCTGGAACGACCGCTTCGGAGCGCCGCCCTTCCGCATCGGAACAATAGTGGCGCGCGATGGCGATGGACCGCAACTGCTTGACGCCGCCACTGGCAAGGCGCTCGAATACAAGGGCTATGAACATCTTCGACAGGCTTAAAAAGGGCGTGGATACGCGCTGCGCTGCGGAGACGGTTGCTCTGGCCGAGGCTCTTGCCAAGGCCTTGCCCGAGGATAGCGTTATTGCCCTGCACGGCGACCTTGGCTGCGGCAAGACGACTTTTGTCGCGGGGATGGCGAAGGCGTGGGGAATTGACGCCCCCGTCACAAGCCCGAGCTACAACCTCTTCACGATTTACCGCGGGAAAACGCGGATGCTCGCCCACTTGGACGCCTACCGCCTGCGCAGCGCCGAGGACATGGACGCGCTGATGATAGAAGAGTTCCTCAAAAGCCCTTGGTGCATGGCTGTGGAATGGCCCGAAAAGGTGGAACAGTGGCTGCCGCAAAACGCCCTGCACCTGCACCTGGAAGACATGGGCAAGGCCCTGCGCCACATCCGTCTTGCGTAACACAAGCGGCGCCATCTCGACAATTGGGCAACATTCACGCAAAAGCCCTGCACTGTGCCAGTTTCCTCAAAAAAACTCGTTGCCGCAACCGGCTTGCCCGCCTAGCTTCTGCGCTCAAGGTGAACAAGGAAGCTATACGACGCTGGTGCATTATCGGGGTGGCTGTTGGCGCTCTTGCCGCCATAGTCTGCACGGGGCTTGCCTTCCACTACAAAGACCTCTGGGTGCCAGCCTACGTGGAGTATCGGGATCTTAGCGTCAACTGGCTAAAGCAGATTCCCGCGCCCCTGTTCTTCCTTCTTCTGGCCACGGTGCCCATCGTGCCGATTCCGATGTCGATATTCTACATTTCGACCGGCATTTACCCGACGCCCGTAGCCCTGCTTGGAATCCTGATAGCCGTCCCTACCAACCTTGCCCTCACCTACTGGCTTGTGCGCACGCTCATGAAGCCGCTCGCGCTGCGAATACTCGGGCGCATGGGGCTGGAAATACCCAAGGCACGCACCAAAAAGGGCGAAGTCATGTTCAGCGTGCTGATCCGCGTCTGCGGGATGCCCTACACTCCGCAGAACTACATTCTATCCCTCTCGCACATACCTTTCCGCACCTACATGATGGTTGGCGTGCCCCTTCAGGTGGCTCCGGCCATTGCGATGATGCTCCTTGGGGACTCGCTCATGCATGGCGAGGGTAAGAAGGCTCTCATAGCCCTTGGCATAATTGTCGCCCTTGGCGTGGCTACAAAGCTGACCAAAGACTATCTGCAAAAACGGCGCGCCTGTCGCGCGGAACTGGGCGAGGATGCAGCGCAATCCTGAAGAAATACTTAGCGTAAGCGCGCTAACGGGCCTGTTGCGAGAGCTTGTCGAACCGGCCTTTTCGCAAGTCTGGGTCGTAGGCGAAGTCTCGAACTTCCGCCGTCAGGACAGCGGACACTGCTACTTTACGCTCAAGGACGAAGGGGCGCAGCTTCCCGCAGTGCTCTTCCGCCAAAGTGCGCGCTCTCTGCAAACGCCTCTGCGCGACGGCTTGAAGGTGCTCGCATTCGGGCGCATGAACATTTATCCGCCAAGCGGGCGCTACCAGCTCGTTTGCCAGCACATTCTGCCCGCTGGCGAGGGCGCCCTGCGCGAGCGTTTCGAGAATCTGCGCCGCAAGTTGGAGGCAGAGGGCCTCTTCGCTGCCGAGCGCAAAAAAACCTTGCCCGCACTGCCGCGCAATGTCGGCATTATTACTAGCCCGAGCGGCGCCGCGCTTCGAGATTTCCTAAGCATCCTGTCCCGCCGCGGCTGGCGCGGGCGAGTCATCGTGCTGCCCGCCCGCGTGCAGGGCGCCGAGGCTGCGGGCGAGATCGTCGCCATGATGAAGAATGCCGTGAGATTTGGCACTCTGGACACGCTAGTTCTGGCCCGTGGCGGGGGAAGCCTGGAAGACCTCTGGCCCTTTAACGAGGAAATCGTGGCCCGCGCGGTTGCGGCCTGCCCTTTGCCGACCATTTCCGCCGTGGGGCACGAGACGGATTTCACCCTTTCGGACTTTGCCGCCGACCGCCGGGCGGAAACCCCGAGCGCGGCTGCGGAGCTGCTCTCTTCCCTGCGCATGGACGCGCTGGACAGAGTCGTAGGCGCGACGGAGGACATGGAGCGGATTACGGAACTGGCGTTTGAAAGGGCACGCGCGAGGGTGGAGCTTGCGAAAATCAAGCTATCCGCCCGCAGCCCGCAGAGGCAGATCGAGCATTCGTGGCTGAAGATTGACGAGTTGGCCACGCGCCTGCGGCACGCGACTAACGAGCGAATGAGGGGCAAGGCTGAAAGGCTCGATGCCATAAGGACGCGCCTTGAAACTTGCGCCCCGCAAAGACGGCTTGAAATGGCGCAGCAGCGGCTGGAACAGCTCGCCCTCCGCCTCGAAAGCGCCAGTCCGCAGAGCGTCATTAAGCGCGGCTTTGCGATTCTGCGCCGTGCCGACGGGGAAATCGTCAGCGATGGGGCGAGCCTTGGAAAAGGCGAGCGCATAGAGCTGGAGCTGCGCGACGGCAAGCGCGGCGCAAGAGTGGATTGACAGCGCCGAAACCGCCGTCAAACGCACTCCGCACGACAAAGCGCAAGCCCATTTGAATTGGCGAATACGCTTTTGCTTGTCTCTTTTTACCGTTCGTCCGTCGATTGTGGCGGATATTGGGTTAATCCGGGGTAATTGTCATAATGAAATCCGTATTTTCAGAAATCAGAGCGACCGCAAAGCTGGGAACGCCCCTTGTGCTTGCGCAGCTTACGACTATGGCAATGGCCGTCACGGACGCAGTCATAGTCGGGCGTGGCGTGGGAACGGAGGCACTGGCCGCAATGGCTTTCGCGCTCAACTTCATGAACATGCCCTGCATTGGCCTGTACGGATTTTCGAGCGCAACGAGCGTGCTGGTCGCTCACGGCTTTGGCGCGGGGCAGTTCAAGGCCCTCGCGGGCATCCTGCGCAACGGCCTGTTCCTGAGCCTTTCCGTGGCTCTGGCCGTGGTCTCTTTGATGATTCTTCTTTTCTGGAATCTGGACCTTGTGAACTACCTTGGTCAGCCCAAGGAGCTTATCCCGATTGGCAAGCCTTACATCCTGTTTTACGGCGCGGCGTTCATCTTCCAGCTTTGCGCGGGCAACTGCCGCGCCTTTTGCGAGAGTCAGAATCGCCCCTGGCTGGCAATGTACGTCGTTTTGTTCTCCATCGTACTGAACGCGCTGCTCGACTACACATTCGTGTTCGGCCTCTTCGGGCTGCCAAAGATGGGCCTTGTCGGCGCGGGGCTGGCAACGCTGATCTGCTCTATCGCGCAGTTTGTGATTCTCCTGTTTGTCATTATTCGCAACGGCAGGCTGAACCTGAGCTTTGCGGACCTGCGCCACTTTACGCTGGACCGCCCGCGTATGCGCAAGCACCTCTCGCTGGGCATTCCCACCTGCGTGCAGATAGGGCTGGAGATTAGCTCAATGTCGATACTGGCACTGCTGGTTGGCCGCTTCGGGGCTGAAACGCTTGCCGCGCACCATGTGACAATTCAGATAATCTGCCTCGCCTTCATGGTACCGCTCGGAATGTCCTTCGCGGTATCCATCCGCGTCAGTCAGGCCGCAGGGGCTGGCGACAGGGCGCTTGTCCACAGCATTTGCGGTAGCTCGATGCTCTTTGCCGTGGCATGGTCGGCGGTGTCGTCCGCGCTTTTTCTCATCTTTCGCAAGGACATTCCGCGCCTCTTCACCGAAGATCAGGTCGTAATAGGCATCGTGAGTACATTCCTGATTGTCGGCGCGGTGTTTCAGCTCGTTGACTCTGTGCAATGCACGGCAATGGGTGCGCTAAGAGGGCTGCGGGATGTGAAGGCCCCCATGCTCATAGCAATGCTATGCCACTGGGTGCTGTCCCTGCCACTGGCGTGGTTTCTCTGCTTCACGCTCGGCCTTGGCGGAATAGGCGTATGGATCGCGATGGCGACGGCCCTGTCGCTCATCTCGCTGCTTCTGTACATGCGCCTTGCCCGCGTGTCAAAGACCTGCGTCTTGCAGGGCGACTAGCAAGCAACATAGGCGGGACATTTCGCAGTATAGACCGAAAGCAAACCTCAGGCGATGCTCAGGTGCTCGCCAAGGTTCACCATCTCAAACAGGCGCATGTTCATCGGCGAAGCCCCGACAACGCGAAACGCGACGCTACGGGCAGCACAGTCCTTGTGAAAGCCTATCAGAAAGTTCAGCCCCTGCGAATCTATCATGCCCACATGGCTGATATCCACGCATATGTAACTGACGGACGCATTACCATCCACGAGGGCAATGCAGGCTTTTTGGAGAGAATGAACGTTCGTTGACGTGAGATCTTCGTCAAAGAACACGTGCAGAGTCTGGTCTTGTACTTGCGACTTCATGGGAGAGTTATTTTTGAAGTGTGTAAGCGGTGAGCACCTCTAACAACCGGTTTCGTAGCGAGAACGAGGATTTGCCGATGTGCAGGGCTCAAGCCCTGCACAACCGATGCTTGCACATCGGCATTGACTGTCTTGGGATAGGCGAACGCAGTCGCCGTAAGGGCAAAGCCCTTCAAAGAGGGAGGGTTTACACACTCCCAAAGACCGTTCGCAGCAGAAAACAAGGTTGTTAGAGTTGCCCATAATATATTCGTCACAGAGCGATGCTGATTAATCGCTCTTGGCAATTCCGCGAATACTAAAATCCATTATGAATGCATTTTCTCCGGGGATGCGTTCACAAGAGTCAGCAAAGCCCCGGATTATTCTAAGTCCAAAAGGAATATGCCCGTATTCGACGTGGTCTTCCTGCGCGGGAAAGGCTTCGCCGTCGTCGTCTATTCTGACGCGAACGATGCCACCCGCCATTTGAGCCATGTGCAAGGTGCAAGTGCGATCGCTCCTGTTTCGGCAACCGTGAACAAGAGAATTGAGCAGTGCCTCGCGGCTACATAGCAAAATCACAGCCTTACCCGCATCCCTGTCTGCCTCGTTGGCAAAAAGTATCTTCGCATCAAGAGCCTGAGAAACTTTTGCCTGAATCTCGTCAATTTTCGGCGCGCTGTCCCCGGCGATTTGCATACAAAGGAAGGTTCGCGCCGGACAGGGCTTGGAGCTACCCTTCAAGGCCCAGTTTGTACGCATCACCATTATGTCGTCGCTCTGCCCGGCAACGTGCAAAGGCTCCTCCCTGCCGCGATTCTGCTCCAGAAGCGTGTCCGCCACATACAGGGCGCAAATACTCCTTCGCTTGCGCACTTCATCCAGCCCGTCGCTATACAGCACGAGCGAAGCGGCTTCCGGCAATGGGCAGCTAACGCGTTTGGCAAGCGGAGCATCAAACCAGCCTAGCGGAGCGGTGCCGCTCCCAAGATGGGTTTTCTTTAAATAAGCGTCAACGAGTACGGGAAGAGGGAAGCCGTTGCATATGCAGTGGAGCTGCTTCTTTGCAAAATCCAATACGACTGCGCACACGCCGACGGATGTCAGCAGTTCGTCCCGTTGCTTTCGCTTGTTCCATTCGCAAACAAGAAAGCGGTGGAACAACTCGCAGAACTCTTCCGGCTCGGCACCCTTGTGAATCATCCCGAGGCAGAAGCCTAGAAAAAGCGTGGAAATAAAGCCCGCGCTAATATCGTGACCGGATACGTCCGCAGCCAGAAGCAGAAGGCGATCTCCGGCCAACTCCCGCGTCACAAAAATGTCCCCTCCGGCCTCAAGGGCGGGAATGAAGAGTGCATCAGTGTCGAGCTTGTAATCACGAGCAAAGCCTTCGGACAAGGTCACAGCCCCGGGGAATGAACGCCGGTGCAGTCTTGTCGCCATTCTGGCCTCCATACTGATGCGCACCAAGCCCCGCCGGTAACGGCTGCTAGCTATCGCATTCTCCACACAACGCACCAGCGCCCCATCGTCCGCGGGAAGTTCCAATACATCTGAAATGCCGGAGCGCAGGGCCTTGAGCAGTATTTCCTTATCGCAGGCATCACTTATCAGCACGCGCGCGAGCCAAGGGGCGCACTTGGATATCCACTCGGTTTGCTCAAGCCATATGCGCTGATCCTTTGAGGACACGATGAAGATACAGTCGTAACGCTCCGCCTCTTTTTCCAGAATGCAGGCTTTGGCGTCTCTTGTGCCCTTGGCCAAAGTCACCTCGTAGCTGTATTTCCTAAGCGTCTGCTCCAAGCCATGCCCGACGGAGCCATCTTCGTCGATTATCATCACGCGACCGGGCAGTTGTGGGCTATCTATCGGCAACACGACTGTGCCAATAAGAACGCATATTCCCTGACTTCGCAAGCCCGGCCTAACGAACTACGCATTTGATACAGCGATTCGGCGTCACCTGTTAAGCCACCTTCATTCGGTGCTTTACATCTGGCAGCTTCAAAGACATGCTCCCCTTCCGGTAACTTATGGCTTTTTCACGCGCAGTGGGGCAGACCGTGGAAACGGAAGCCCTCAACACGGCACAGATTGATGAAGATCTGGCTCTGGTGCGCAGTGTTCAGGAAGGGGATTCGCGGGCCTTCGACGCTCTTACTCGCAAGTATCGCGAGAGAATCTTCAGCATCGTTTACAACATCACGGCCAACCGCGAGGACGCTGCCGACCTTACGCAGGAAGCCTTCATCCGCGCATTCACCTCCATTGCGCGCTTCAAGGGCAAAAGCTCCTTCTTCACATGGCTCTACCGCATCGCCGTAAACGCGACCCTGAGCCATGTGAAGCGTCACCGTATGCGCCGCTTCTTCTCGTTCGAAAACATCAACGAGGAAATGGCTCCGACGGAAATTGTCGAGGTTCTGGCACACAAACACGCGGGAGATCGCAGCGCGGGTTTGAGCGAGCTTCAGGAAAAATTGAACGAAGCGCTGCAAAAACTGTCTCCTAAACATAGGACCGTCGTAATTCTCTTCGAAATCGAGGGTCTGAACCATCAGGAAATTGCACAAATCATGAAGACAAGCGAAGGCACTGTGCGCTCAAGGCTGCATTATGCCAAGCAGGAGCTTCAGGCTTTTCTGCAAGATTACGTTAAATAATTTCTTTTCCACCCCACCCCCTTTTTTAGAGATGCCTCAAGTTCGCAAACCAGATCAAAACGAGCCAGCAGCTCTTAGCGTGGAACAACTTCTGCGCTTCAAAAAAGCCGAGCAGCCCAGTCAGGCCTTCTGGGACGAGTTTGAACGCAAGATGCACCAGCGCATGTTTCAGGCTGCGCTCGAAAGGCGTCCGGGCACGTTTCGCCGCGTATTCACGGCATTCGCGCATTCAAAGCTTTTCGCATACGCGACTCCGGCCACGGCCGCCGTCATCGTGTTCGGCGCAGTTGTCATGAGCCCTGAAAGCGGCAACGTTACCGCACCCGTCGCAACGCTTGCCCGCAGTGTGGACATGGTGGTGCAGGTGAAGGCGCCCGCTCTTAACGCAGCAACGGCCAGCCAGTCGTCCTTTGTAAGCGACTCTCTCCAGATGAATCTGGACAATGGCAACTTCCGCAAAGTGCTGGCCGCGGTGGACATGCCTTTCGCAAGCCAGTCCGGTTCCACGCGTTACGTGGCGGACAGGCTCGGGGAACAGGGCCGCGCAGGCGGGGTGTTGTTCGCGAGCACATCTTTCTAAGGGCAAGCACATGTCACCGAGAAAGCTGATTGCACTGGCGGTTTTTTTTTGCCCGCCCCGTTAACATTTTCCGCTACTGAGAGCGGAGACTTTTTCGCCATGCAAAGGCGCGTCACGGAGCTGTTCCGCGACAACCACGACGCCGTGGTAAAGGTCAAAGCCGCTTACCAGCCCCGCAACCCGACAGAGTTGCCGCAGGTCATCATAGGAACAGGCTTTTTCATAAGCCGCGAGGGGCACGTACTTACAAACGCCAGCGCGGTGATGAACAATGACCGCGTGTGGATTGTGTACGGCGGAGTGGACTACTCCGCCAAGATGGTCGGCGTGGACCGCAGCACAAACCTTGCGCTGCTTAAAATCATAACCCCGCCGCAGGACTTTCCATTTATCCAGATTAGCGACGACCCCACGTTGCCGGCCCCGGGCACGATGCTCCTGCGCATAGCCTGCCCGATGGACCTGTCGCCATCTCCGGCGCTCGGCATGATCTCGGGGCAGGAAAGCCGCTTCGGCCAACACGTTTTTCCCTGCATACTTCTGCGCACAAACATCCCCGCAGGCCCGGGCGAGAGCGGCGGAGCGTATCTGGACCTTAACGGACGCCTCGTTGGGATACAGGTCGGCTCGCTGACGGAAATCAATTCCTCCTACATACTGCCCGCGAGGGCGGTCATGCGCGTGCGCGACGATTTGCTCTTCTACGGGCAGGTGGCAAGCGGCTGGATAGGCTTTGACGTAACGCTCGACACAAGCGTTGCCGAAGGGGCCAGAGTCGTAATAAACAACGTCATCGAAGGCACACCGGCCCAACAGGCAGGAATACAAATTGGCGACCAGATAATGCAGGTCGGCATTTACGCGGTCAAAGACCTCGACGATCTGCGCAACGCCCTGTTCTACACCCGCGTTGGCGAGTACATACCAGTGAAGCTGAGCCGCAAAGGGCAGGCGCTTGAGCTGACAGTCCGCATCGCGGAGCGCCCGCCAGAGGCCGACGAAACGGAAGCCATGCTCCCCGTGCCCGAGGAACCGGTATTACTAAACGAGCCAAAAGAAGAGGCTCCAGCCCAGTAAGCCAGAGGCTAGGCGAATTCCATTTGCAAACGCGGCAAGGGACTACTGTGCGCTTGTGGTTTCGCCCCTTACGTATAGCAGCTCGGGAGCGTCGGCTTTCACGCTGTATTCCACCTGGCCGGATGTGTCTTTGCCAGCATACGTGGCGGCGGCAAGCGCCATTTGCGGCAGAATGGAGCGGAGGTCGCCGTTGGTGTCTCTGGCCAGAACCACCACGGACCAGAGCTGGGGAAGGTCTTCCCCGTCGGTCGAACTGCCGGCAAATGCGGTAAGCGCCATGCGCTTTTCATACAAGGTCTCGGTATAGGCGCTGTCCACGCTGCCGATTACGCGCATGTACGGCGGGGACCATACTGTCGTCCGCACGTATGAGGCGTTGCCGTCCCTGTCCGTCACACGGACTCTGGCCACGCGGTAATAGCCGCCCTCTTCTGCGTAAATGGGCGTCGGGCGAGTGCGGGTGACGTTTTCCGGCTCCCCGATAGCCACATCCAGCGTTATGACCATGTCCGCGCCCTGCTCGCCCTGCACGGGGGTGTATCCTTGCGCTGCGAGGGCTGTGCGCACGTAGCGTTCAGCCTCCATGAAGCGCAGATCCTTGGGCGAAGTCTCAGGATTTGCCGGAATGAGGCGGTAGCTGCGCCCGACAATCTGCTGCGGGGCGGAAATAGCATCCACCTTGAATGTACTTACGCTGGTGCATGCGCTGGCAAACACCGCAACCGCAAGAACGAACAGGCATTGAAGTGACTTCATGGTTTGTATTTGGACAGTATTAACGCCTTTGAGGTTCCGCACAAGGGAGGGTTTGGCAACAGTACCCAAGGGCATCTCTTAACCAAGACTCCTAGGGAGCGTTTGCAAATAGAACTCCCGTCGGAATACGGGCGTCTTTTCGGTGAAAAACCGCCCCGTTCGGCTCGGGGAATCCCGAT
>JAFGLA010000081.1 GCA_016928295.1 Opitutales bacterium | reverse complement strand
TTTCACAAAGCACATGCCCGACGGCGAACTGTTGCCCATATTCGACGCCTGCCAGAAATACCGTCAGGAGGGCACGGGGCTTATCGTGTTCGCCGGTCTTGACTACGGCATGGGCAGCTCTCGTGACTGGGCTGCCAAGGGCACGAACCTTCTTGGCGTGCGAGCTGTCGTGGCAAAGAGCTTCGAGCGCATCCATCGCTCCAATCTTGTTGGAATGGGCGTGCTGCCATTGGAGTTCCAGTCCGACAACGACGCAGAATCGCTTGGCATCGACGGTACGCAGAAATACAGCATCCTGGGCCTTGGTGAAGACCTGAAGCCCCGCGACACGGTCATGATGCTCGTCGAGGAACAGAGCGGCGAAACGCGTCGCATCCCACTGACTGTCAGAATAGATACGCCTGTGGAGATTCAATACTATCGACACGGCGGCATTCTCCCTTACGTTCTTAGGAACCTCATCAAGCAGTCCTAGCCTCTCACAATAAGACGCAAGAAGATGCCCGAAGACTCTCCAGTTTTTCTAGTAAACCCCTATGCCGACCCAGTAGTGGTGCGCATCAACGGCAGGGCAAATTATCTCAACTCATCGCCAATGAGAGAGTTTTTTGCCATGATTATCGCCCAGGGGCGAAAGAAAATCAGCATAGACTTCAGGAACTGTCTGGCTGTTGACAGCACATTTCTGGGCATTGTCGCTGGAGCGGCTCTTGAATTGGCAGATCAGGAGCCGCCCGGCGAGATGCGCCTTGTTGCGCTCGGCCCGAGGAATCTTGAGCTTATCCGCAACCTCGGCCTTCACAGGATAGTCACTCTTAGTGATGAAATCGGCGATGCCGAGAGTGCTGCGGGTATGCAAGAGCTTCAGAACGATTCGATTAGCAAGGACGACAGGGTGCGCATGATAATCGACGCACACAAAAAGCTGATAAAATGCGATGAATCCAACGCCGAGCGTTTTCAGGATGTTCTCGCTTTTATGAGAAAACGCAGCGGTTGGGACCCGTCCAAAGAGTGAAATTGAGATTTGTTACGGTTTCTCATTCCTGGGCAGCATAACAACTCTCAAATAATACAAATAGAGCAGGCGAGACGCTTCTTGAACTCATGCTTGAAGCAATGCTATATATTGCTGCTCTACGATGCTGATCACCGTTACACTAATCTGCCTTGCGTCAATTGTAGTCGCGTTTTTCTGTGCGCTGCGTTGGCACAGCACAATTATACGCCTTGAGGAAGAGCGGCAGATCCATTTTCAGGAGCGTCAGATCGTCCTCCAGTTCATGCACAGCTTCGTCGATGCCATTGGCGAAGGCGTAAGCAGGGACGAGCTATTTCGCAGAGTCGTTCATTCGGCGGTAATTAGCACTGGGGCCTTGAGCGCCTGCGTGTTTGAACTGCGCGGCAAGGAACTGGTAGCGGCATCGGTTGAAGGCTTGTTCCCGCCACAAAGCCAACTGCCCAAGGGAACGAACATGCAGATTTCCACAAGGGCGAGATTCATCGAAGGCATTCTGCGCTCGCAAAAGATTCCGCTAGGACAAGGGCTCGTTGGTGCAGTGGCCGAAAGCGGCAAGGGCCTGTTGCTATCAGATGCGAGCAGCGATCCGCGCATTATCCCGATGGAGGACCCGGCGCTTGTAATGCGTAGTCTGATACTTGTACCGATACGCTTTCAAGAGCGTATGATTGCGGTTCTTGGTATAGCCAATCCTGCCGACGGCTCGCCGTTTACGCAGAGCGACTTTTCACTCGCCTTGAGCATTGGGGAGCAGGCCGGACTGGCAATTCACAACCTTGACCTCATGGATGCGCAGATCGAGAGGAACAAGATGGATGTGGACCTTGCCCTTGCAAGCAGCATCCAGTCCATGCTCCTGCCCAAGGAGATGCCCAAGTGCAAGGCGCTGGACATCGGCGCACTCTATCTGCCGGCGCAGAAGGTCGGAGGAGACCTGTACGACGTTTTCATGATCGATGAAAACAGAGTCGGACTGGCCATTGCCGACGTATCCGGCAAGGGCGTCCCCGCGTCCATCCTCATGGCAATATGCCAGAGCAATCTGCGCCACTTGGCGCGCAGCGGGTTTTCGCCGTCGCGAGTCCTGTCGGACCTCAACTCCATAATGCGAGAGGAGATGCGTCGCGACATGTTCGTGACTATGGTTTATGTAATTGTGGACACGGCGGAGGGAACCTTGACCATTGCAAGAGCGGGGCACGAGCTTCCCGTCATGCTGCGACGAAGCCTTGAAGGCGGTCTAGAACCTGTATTTGTGGAATCCGAAGGTATGGCGTTGGGCATGGCCCGCGAGTCCCTGTTCGATAGAATGGTTGAGGAAAAAACCATTCCCTTCGGCAAGGGCGAAACCTTCGTAATGTACACGGACGGCATTACCGAAGCCGTAAACGGGCATGGGGCGCAATTCGGCTCCGCACGTTTTGTCGAGGCGCTGAAGGAGCTCAAAGACTTGAGTGCTACACACATAAACGAGAGCGTTTTTGACAGGGTCGTGTATTTTTCCGAGGGAGTAGGGCAGGCAGACGACGTCACCATGCTGACCATCAAGCATTTGTAGAACCTGCGCGTCCACAGTTCAACAAGCATTCACTAGCGGATTGCGTTGTGTGAACAGTTTGGAAATAATGTGTTTAGCTGCTTTTGCTGTGTAAGAAGGCACAGATAAACAACACCAACTTTCGCAATTATTTTATGCACGCCCCCTTGTTCAACTGGCTTAATAGCCGCGGCGCCGGAGTCTTGATGCATCCCAGTTCACTGCCCGGCAATCAGGGCATAGGCACATTGGATAAAACCCTTGTGCGTTTCATCGACCTGTTGAAGCAGGCGGGCATGAGCTATTGGCAAACCCTGCCTTTCGGGCCTACGGGCTATGGAGACTGCCCTTACTCAAGTTTCTCATCAAGAGCAGGCAATCCGTATCTTATTGATATGGAAGCAATGGTGGAATGCGGACTGCTCAAAGGCGAAGACCTCGACGAGATATCGCGCCTTGGTTCAAGGGAGGTGGATTTTGGCCGCCTTTACTTGATTAAGTGGCCGTTGCTCAAGCTGGCATTCAAGCGATTCAAGCAGGGCGCTTGCGACGAGCTAGGAGACTACGGTTCTTTCAGCGCGTTCAAAGAAGACAACAAGAGTTGGCTTGAACCATTCGCCCTGTTCATGGCGCTTAAGATAAACCACGCTGGCCGACCTTGGTATGAATGGGAACCGAAGCTGCGCTGTTGGGAAAAGGCCGCTAAAGCGAGACTGACGCCGGACGTAAAGGAGGAGGTTGAGGCGCAACGCTTTTACCAGTATTTGTTTTTCGCCCAGTGGGCCAAGATTCGTAATCTGGCCGCAAAAGCTGGAATATCCATCATTGGCGACTTGCCGTTCTATGTTTCCAGAGACAGCGCGGACGTATGGAGCAATCCCGAGTGCTTTGATCTGGACGCCGATCTTAACCCCAATGCCGTCGCCGGAGTGCCGCCAGACTATTTTTCTCCTGATGGCCAGTTGTGGGGGAACCCGTTGTATAACTGGTCAAAAATAAAGGCCGACAGCTATTCGTGGTGGCTGGACAGGCTGGCTGCCAATTTCGGAATATTCGACATTGTAAGGCTGGATCACTTCAGAGCGTTCCACAATTACTGGAAAGTTCCAGCCGATGCCCAAACGGCGAAAAATGGCGAATGGGTGCTTGGGCCCGGGATGGACTTTTTCAAGGTTGTGGCCAAGAGGTTTCCCAATTGTCGCATCATAGCCGAGGACCTTGGCGATATTGACGATGGGGTTCACAAGTTGCTCAAAGATACGGGCTTGCCGGGAATGGCCGTGTTGCAGTTCGCATTCGATGGAAATCCCCATAACTTGCACGTTTCGCATAATCAGAAGGCCAATCAGGTTTTGTATCCCGGGACTCATGACAACGATACGACAAGGGGTTGGTACGACAAATTGCCAGAGGTATACCGCGATCAAATCAGGCGTTACTTGCGGGTAAGCGGCAAGGACATAGCGTGGGATTTCATACGCGAGGCATATCACTCTGTGCCGTCCTTGTGCATAAGCTCGGCACAAGACATCCTTGGCTTGGGAACTGATGCCCGTATGAACGAGCCCGGGACATCCATGGGAAATTGGAAGTGGCGCATGACGCAAGTCCAGTTCGAGCAGTTGTTCGTCCACGCGGCGGCGCTGAAAGAGCTGGCAGGTCTTTACGGAAGATTGCCCGAAAAGGAATAGTCGTCGCCGCATCATAATTCGCATATAGCGCAGCCTAGAAGGCAAGTCGGGGCTTCCCGCATCGGATTATCAATTAGCTAAACTAAGTATATTTGTCGCACAATATATACATTGTCTATGACATACTTATGATATCTAGTGATGCGCGTTTAATCACTTTTGATGCTATTATGGTGTAGATTGCCCGCACTCATTGTCAATCTTTTCTAGTAGAAAAACATCACCTTTGATGCTTTATTTATACAATGACCATCGACACATCATCAAAAGAGCGCCTGACAATCACTGTCAGGAAGCAAACTAAAGAAAAAATGCGTGCTCTTGCGTCTTCGCAAGGGCTGCTAACTGGGACATTCGGCACAATGATATTTGAAAAAATCGCAGAATTGCCAAACGACAGAGTAGGAGAGCTATTCGGCAAAATTGAAGAACTGACACGCAAAAAGGTGTAGCGATGGACCTCAAAGCCGTGCTGATTCTATTCGGGGTTGCCCTGCTCTTGCTGATTCTGTCCGTAATGACCAAGACGCTTGAGGCCCTGAAGGACCTTTACAGCAAATACAGCCCGATTGAGAAACTGTTGACGCCGACTGAATTGAAGTTCTGGAGGGTGCTTCGCAGGGTAGTGCCAGATGAATTGATCATCTTCTCGAAGGTGCGCTTGTGCGATATCGCCCAAGTGAAAGACCGCAATGACATAAAGGCCTTTCATAGAATTTCATCCAAGCATGTGGATTTCGTACTGTGCCGTGAGGATGATACGGCTTTCGTATGTGTGATTGAACTGGATGATTTGAGTCACTTATTGCCGGACAGGCAAAAGCGGGATGATTTCGTGGATGGCGTGATGAAGCGGTGCAAGTTGCCGATTTTACATATTAAGACGGCCAAGATTTACGACGAGACGGAGCTTGAGCGCCGTATTGCTGATGCTATTGCAGGGCAGGGCGTTAAGTAGATTGTCACGGCTTCGGCCATACGCACGCGCAACTTCCCAGAACGCTGCTCGCATCCGCAAGCGGATGCGGCCCTACGGGTCTCCCGCTCTGCGCTCGACAGCTACCCAAGCCGCTGGTTGGTGGAAGTAAGACTTTACCTCTCGGCCGAGGGAGCATCGTTGACAGGTCGAACGGCTTTTATCAGTTGTTGTGAAATGAAGGTCAGGGATGTGCTCAAATTAGTGCAGGATGATGGATGGTTTTTCGTCCATCAGGTGGGAAGTCACCGACAGTTCAAGCATCTTACAAAGAAGGGTAGGGTGACGATTCCCGGACATCCCGGAGATGACTTGAATCCGAAGACGTGTGCGTCCATCTTAAAGCAGGCTGGGCTGAAATAATGGAGGGCTTTTTTATGAGATACTGGATTGTTATCGAAAGAGGGAAGAATAATTGCAGCGCGTTTTGTCCTGATGTTCCGGGTTGTGTTACCACCGGAAAATCCATTGAGGATACCATCAAGAACATGAGAGAGGCGCTTTCTTGCCACTTCGAAGGTTTAGCCGAGGATGGAGACAAGATTCCGCTGCCGGGTAGATTATCAAGAGCGAAAGCCAGTAGGCAGATTGGTGAATGTGATGTGTTGGCCGCTGTTGACGTGCCGGTGAAGACTCTGGCAAGCGCTTAACCCTTTTCAAAATAACGAAGCCCCGGATCTGCAACAGACCGGGGCTTTTCTATTGTTCAGAAAATCAACGCACCTGGGCGAACAATACAGTCGGGTGGACTAATCCTGAAAAAGGAAGACGTTTTTAGTCCACTCAGGGGATGAGCAGCAGGGCTTCGACTCCGACAATCGCAAGACTCCATGCTTCGGCAACGCGCAGACCGCCCCACACACGGCGGGAGAGTCGGGGCCAGCGTTCATCCCACGAGACTTTACGGACATGATTCGGTTGTTGCTCTTCAAGGCTCATCGGTAGGACGAGCTGGCGCGTCTCGTAACAGGGGAAAATGGAGGGGTCCAGCATGATGGACTCATTGCGGATTTTCTGGTGGCTGTATGGGTCCACGCACACGCACTGGATTATTGGGAGCCAGCCTAGGGACAGGTGCAGCACTGGGATTCGGAGTTTGCGCCAGTCGCGGAAGGTCCAGAAGAATTGCACCATTCGGCGGAATTGCTTCGCCACGTTATCCGGGTGCTGGGTGATCAGGATGATGTGGACGTGCATCTTGCGAGTGAGGGTGAGAAAGTCCATGACCTTGCGGCCTACTTTGGACCAGTCCAAGGCACTCCAGAGCAGGTGTGCTTCATCGCAAATGAGAAGCACGGGGACTTCTCCGCCGGTTTTAATATGGTCCGGGAAGGTCTGCATTTGGTCATGCGTGAGTTCGTGGATGCATTGAGCGCAGTCCACGTCCACGCCGTAAAAGCGTCGTAAATAGTCACGGCAGGCTTCGGGCTTCAGGGTGACGTTCGTGTAAACGTGGCCGCCGAGGGCCATGTGAGCGAGGGCGCGGATTACGGCGTTATAAGTTTTTCCGCCGCCGAGCATCCCTGTGAAAAACTCGATGTATGTGTCTTGTGCCATATCACTTCACTTTGTCGAAGAGTCCTTTTTTGCTTTCAGGTATGGCTCCTCGATAGGACCAAACCCGATTTGAAAAGGTGATGTATCCGAAGTCAGGCGTATCCATTTGGAGCGTCCCGGGCATCATAGTTACCCATTGGTTACGGGTTGCGCCTTCTGGACGCACGGACACGTTCAGGAGGCCATCGAGTTCATACCAGCCGTAGATTTGGCCGGCGATTGTGGGGCCTGTCAGTATTGGCTGGCCGGCTGCATATCGGGGTTGCTTGGGATTTTCTCCGAAATCCGAAGATGGAGCGGCAAGGAAGTGTTTGCCGATAAGAGTGCCGGCAAAAAGCATCAGTATTAGGAGGATGCTTAGTAAGCGTCTTGGTATTTTGTCGAGCATTGCCTGTTACAGGGGGCTTTAGCCCACTGTGGGAATGAGGGACTTGTAGATGCGGATGAAGACTACAACCGAGGCGAGGGGAATATACACGGTTAGCATCCCGAACGTTTCCGTTACGGGGAATATCCAGTTGGCCATTCCGAGCGCCGTCGCGACCGCTGAAGAGGTGTCGGAGGTGAGCGAGGGGAATGCTAGGGACGCAAGGGCTTCGGCCCATTTAGGGCCATACACGGCTCCTAGGGTGCAGAGGAAGCCGATAAGCACGTATGTGCCGACTTCCCGGAATCCTCGCAGGATTTGAACGACTACGGTCGCCGCCGTGACTATCCACGGGACGAAGCGGAGTATGACTTTGAAAAAGGCTCCCATAATTATACGAATGCACTGCGAAGTAGGCGGAGGTAAGCGATGAAGAACATGACATAAACGAGCCATTTGAATAGCTCGCGGATAATGTTAATTACCCAGTCAAATCTTGATAAGTCTATTACCATGTTCCCGAACCACGCACCGCCGTCTATGGTTACCTTTTTGTCCCAATTTGATAGAGCGGGTATATCGAGTGTTCCAGGATCGAGAGAATCAAAGCCGCTCGATGGGGCTAGATCACCTCCTGAAGCTAGTTCATCTTTGATTGCGGCAGCTTCTTGTTCAGCATTGGTTTTAGCTGCATCTACCGAAGCGATTTCTTCGGATGTGGGCATTTCACCCATTGTATCGATGATTTCATCAAGGCGTTCTTCAACGCCTGTCATGTCCACGTCGACGACGGTTGTTCCGCCTTCTCCGCCGCTTGATTCAGAGGTGTTTTCTTCGATATCCTTCAGGATGTCGAGGACTTGGGTATCTACGTTCAGACTTGCCTTCGAGGTGGTGACAATGGCGTTCAGGGCTGTAAGCTCATCACTGGCCGTTGTGTCTTCGATTTCCGGACCGTTTACGGTGTGGTATTCGTTTGACCAGTTGTAACTGCCCGAAGCTGAATCCCAGAGCCAGCCAGCCCCGGCTTGCGTATAAGCAAGCGCGGCTGAACCGGTGCCAGATGTGCCGCCGTATATCCCATTAAATGCATCTGTAGCGTCAGAAGATTGCCAAGGAATACCGCTAAGGCCGTTAAGCTCTGCTTGTTGTTCAAGATCAAAGTCACAAGATACGGTTTCAGTTGTGGCCGTAGCGTATGTGCGAGCTACTACCATATTGTCAGCACTAACGACAACCGCACGCCAATTCAAAGCATTAT
Source organism: Opitutales bacterium (assembly GCA_016928295.1). Lineage (GTDB taxonomy): Bacteria > Verrucomicrobiota > Verrucomicrobiia > Opitutales > Oceanipulchritudinaceae > Verruco-01. Next base: position 19,058 of record JAFGLA010000081.1, on the reverse strand, counting down.
AAGGGACTTCACCTGAACCATCCCAATTGTAATTATATTCAGTCCTAGAACTTCCGCTGCTCCCGTAATGGGGATTGGTAGGCAAAGAATCTACAGTTATCCATTGCTTGTTTTCGGTATCATAATACTGAATCAACATGGTGTTTACGTCAGATGAAGTGGATTGATAACCGACATTAACTGATTTTGGTTTTTTTACATAGGTGTAATTCGGGTTTTCATTCAGCGGAGAAGCGGCAAATTTTATGGGTTTCCACTGGCCAACATAAGAAGTCGAATAAGAATAATTGTAGGACATACGGATATAAACAGTATGAACCTCGCTTAAATTCGGCTGGTAAGTGTAATCATACTTGGTTTCCCAGATTGCATTTTCTCCATCAATTGACACCTGAAACGCGGTATAAATATGATTTGATGTTCCATGACATCTTATGAATCCAGTCGTTGGACCATCCATACCAATTTCCAGCCTAGCCCAATGGTCGCCCTGACGGAAAGGCCCTGAATACATTACATAAGGATAACCCGGGCTGACCCCTTCGGCTGGAACTGTTACCGCATCGTCATACAAGCCTTCCCAAAGGCCAGCATCACCGGATGACACCACCCAGCCGTCAGCATAGACCAACAGCGGAACAATCTGTATTGCGATTGCTATTACTAACAATCGAAATCCTGTAAACATCATCATAACTTGCCTCCTCGTGAAAGCATGGTCAGGAGTGCTCCGAAGCCTGCCAGCGTGAAGATGTTCAGCCAATAGAGCAGGGCTTGTATCTGCTCGAAATGGTAGATGATGATTTGGTCAGAGGTCATGTCAGAAGAAAAGGGCAGGGGGTGGTTGGATTCCCCCCGCCCCTTGAGGTTAGCGACCGATAACAGATGTGAGGGCACGCTTGACGACACGGGCGCCAACATAGAGCAGCCAGATTCCAGCGGCAGTTGTGATGACGCCACCGGCTACTGTGAGAGCAGACGTGGTCCACGTTTCGATTGCGGTTTGGAGAGCTTCCATGATTTTTATGTAGTTTGGTTGTTTCTAGTTTTCGTCATGGGGATCGTAAGCGTCCCCAACGAAAAGTGCAGGTATGGCCAAGACCATCTTGAAGAGGAATCCCATTAGCCAGAATGCAAGGTATGCAAAATAGACATACAGCAGATGCTCAGGGAAATTCGTGCTTTGAAAGTCTTCCGGCCACATAGTTAGAAAGGTTTGTCTTTGTTGTTTAGCGTTGCTAATTGGAATTCGGAATAGTCTCTTACCCAGCAGGCGGCTTTGATTTGTTCTGATTCGGGTAGAAACCAAGAGAAGCCATATCCTTTAGCCAACATTATAGGGCACTTAATGTGCCTATAGCGGCAATATAGTCTCCGCCACCAAATGGCTTCGAGTCGGGCGATGTAGCCAATGCTGTTGACTCGCTGTGATTCCATGAGCTTAGCACGCTGAATGTATCCCCACCATCTACCTACTTGGAGATTAGGGCTTTGGTTGTGCTTCGCGGCGTGAAGCGACAGGTAGAAGGATGCTTTGCCAGCGTCACCGGGGCGCATGTCAACGGCTCGCTGATGCGTGTTGCCGCTGTGGTGTTGCCACCATTCGATGAGCGTATCCGCAAACTGGGTTTCGTTGCGTCGTCCAATCCACGCGAGAATGTGCCAGTGGGGCACAAGAAGGCTTCCGGCTCCTTTGGTGCGGGGTAGGCCTGCCTTGAGACGTTCAAGCTTTTCTTGGGCCGTTTCACGGGTTTGATACTCGAGCTTCCAGATTCCGCATTCGACCCCGCATCTTGTGAGTCCCTTGACGAGCGCTTGCTTCTCAAGCTGTAGGGCTTGCTTGGTTTGAGGGTATTGATTGCGATAGGTAAGAGTTATGTGCATACACTGTCCGTTTTTTTGCCAATCGAGCGTTGACAGGAGTCTGCTTATGGATAGGCTGCTCTTAGCACTGAAGCCTCGTATGTTTTGCTTCTTTCCGGCCCGCTGGTCTGAACCATCAGCGGGCTTTTCTGTGTCCTCTTCTTCGGGTTCCTCTTCAGGAGGGCCTGATGATGAACACTTTCTTTGCCCGGGTATGGGTGGCTTGTCGGAATGACCGAATACAATGAGGTTTGGGCAGAGCCAGACTTGAGGAGGGCCATTAGGGCCGGAAAGGTCACGAGGGCCTTGAACGGGTGGGGTTCTTTCTTTGCGACGTTTTTCCCACTGTTCATGCAGAAATTGAACTGTTTCTATGTTGATAGTATTGTCGCATGTCAGGATATGTCGCATAGACCAAGTATGCGCGCGCGCGCACGCGAGAAACCCGGCTTCGCTACGGGCACTCGCGTGCGTGCGCTTTGCGCTTTATGGTATTGCGTTTCCATGTGTCGCGTTATTTGGTGCCGTTGGTCAAGGGGTAAACCTTGCGGCCGGGCGCGGAGTAGACTTCGAGAACCTGTATGAGCTTCAGGTCTACGTAAGCCTGGCTGACGCGGCCCTTGTCGTAAGCACCTTTCAGGCCTTGGGTGAGCAAAACTTCAACGACCACGGTATGAGCTGCGGAAATCTGGACTGCCAAATCTTCGGGCACCTCTCCTTTCAGCGTAAATGCACCGTCCAGACCTATTCCCACAACTTCTTGTTCGCGCTTAGTTGTTGAAGGTATCCACTTGTCGCCAATCTTCTCTTTGGTCTCGTTAACACCAAGGGCAATCGAGGGCGCTTCACCGTCAGATATCAGTGTCAATTTAGCGGTTACTTTGAGCGCTGGAGTTGAATTTAGAACTATCATATTTGATGCTTTCTAGGGTTGAATGTAAGGTTAAAGAGAATGGGTGCGTTCATATTCGCGGATGCGTAATTGAACGGATTCTAAAGAATCGCTACGTTCATCAAATACCGAGCCTAATGCGTGCCGATAATCCTTATAGATATCATCCATGCTGATACCCGTGACGGAGTCACCCCAAAGGGCTTGCAAATCAATCAGGATTGACCTTGCACCGCCTACACCAACGAAGGGTCTCATTTGGCTGATTTGGTAGGGCACCGGGTGACCCTCAAGGACGATAAACACGGTTTCACCGGGCCGCATTTTCATGACATCAGCATATTTCACTGCGCGGCCTCCTTGCTGGTTTCAGTCTCGATGAAGGGAAGGCAGGTTTGAGCCTTGTCGTTGGAAACGGAAAGCTGAACGAACTGTTCGAGGTCGTGGAAGGTCACAAACTCGTTCAATTCCTCAACCACGGCCACCGCTTCAAGTCCGGCGGCACTGTATCGACGAGCAGTTCTGACCAACCGCCCGAAATCTCGCCACATGTCTTTTGAAACACGTCGGCTTACGTATCTTTGCTTGCTTACTTTCATAAAGTGTTAATGGATAAAAGATTACGCCACTTGTCGCACAATATATATTATGTCTAATCGGGTAGTGGGCTTGAAGTTCGACCGGCGCGTTTGGCTGTTTTGGCGGCAATCGTTACTCAAGGCGACTTAGGGCGAGGACTCATCGTGCCATAGACCGTATGCGCGGCTTGAGGCACTCATTCTTTGCGGAAAGTCCTTTTCTGTCATTGGGCATGACGCTATTGTGTTGTTCCCGCATAACTTACTCACCCCGACCACATGGCAAACACGCAGGACAGCGCAGAGGGCAAGCTTACACCCATGATGCAACAATACGTGGAAGTGCGCCGCTCGCTTCCGCCAAACACCCTGCTTTTGTTCCGTTTGGGCGACTTCTACGAAATGTTCGGCGAGGAAGCCCGCAAGGGTTCTGAGATTCTAGGTATCACCCTCACACACCGCAGCGGGCAGGAAATGGCCGGCATTCCATACCACGCAGCAACCGGCTACATCCAAAAAGCTCTCTCTGCCGGCGTAAAAGTCGCCATCGTGGAGCAAATGGAAACGCCGAGGCCGGGCAAGATGGTCCGCCGCGAGCTAACCCGCATTCTCACCCCCGGCACGGTCCTTGAAGATCACCAGCTCGACGCTCGGCACGGCAGTTACATACTTGCTCTGGACTTCACACGTTCCCAACGCTCCAGCGAACCTGCGCTTGCCGCAGCGTGGCTGGACTTGGGTACTGGCGACTTCTGCATTAGCATGGAAAGCCGCCCTACCGACTTATTGTCAGTCGTCGCTGCCCTTGCCCCGCAGGAAGTCATAATCCCATCGAGCGCATTTGAAAGATGGAAAAAGGAACAGGACATAGCACCGCTACTGAGGCGTTTCTCCTCTGTTCTGGACAGCAACAACTGCAACAAAATCCCGGATTACCACTTTGATCAACGCGACGGCTCCCATTGCGTATGCAAGGCGCTGGGCGTTGCAGGACTCGACGGGTTTGGGATCGATCGCTGGCATCAAGGACTCGGGCCAGCCGGTGCCATTCTGCATTATGTCGAAGAAAACCTTCGCAGTCTTCCCGAGAACCTCCGCAGCATTCGCGCATATTCCAGCGGACAGACGATGCTCCTCGACCCCGCGACTCTCAAAAGTCTTGAGATTATGCGCGGTGGCAATGGAACCCGCGAAGGCAGCCTCTTGTCCGTCCTGGACGGCACGGTAACGCCTCCGGGAGCTCGCCTTGTAGAACAGTATCTTGCGACTCCGACGCTCGACATACGAGAAATCAAAAGGCGCCAGTCCTGCGTAGGCGAACTACTGGAAGCGCCCGGGCTTTCCACCGAACTGCACGAATCCCTGCGCGGTGTGCGCGATTTGCCAAGAGTCCTTGGCCGCCTGCAAAACCGCCTTCGCAAACCGCGCGAACTCGGCGCTGTTCGAGACACCCTTGCGCAAATCCCATTTATCACCGCGTTACTCAAGAACTTCGACGGCTGGTACATGGAGCAGTACAGGGAGCGCGTAAACGACATCCCCGAACTGCGCGAACTGCTTTCCAAGGCCCTAGCCGACGAGTTGCCCAACGACCTCGGTGAAGCTGGTTACATACGCGAAGGATTCGACGAAAAGCTGGACCGATTGCGCAACATCGGGCGCGACACCCGCCAATGGATAACCGAATTTGAAGCTGCGGAACAGGAACGCACCGGCATCAAGAAACTCCGAGTGCGCTTCAACAACGCCTTTGGTTACTATATAGAAATCACCAAGGCCAACCTGCATCTTGTCCCGGAGGACTACACTCGCAAACAGACCACGGTGAACGCCGAACGCTTCACCACTCCTGACCTAAAGGAGAAGGAACGGGAGGTTCTGCATGCCGAAGAGCGCACTCTGCTGCGCGAACAGGAGCTGTTTGCAGAGCTTGTAACCAAAACGCTTACGCACGCCGACGAGCTGCAAAAGACGGCGGACGCGCTTGCCGAACTGGACGTGTATCTTGGCTGGGCTGCAAACGCCCGCCAATGGGACTACTGCAAGCCGGAACTGGACGAAGGGCATGTGCTCGATATTTCCGAAGGGCGGCATCCTGTTGTAGAACAAATGCTGCACAGGGACGCACGAGTAACCACGATGGGTGGCGGATTCGTTCCCAACGACACCCTGCTCGACTGCGAACAGGAACAGATTGCCGTCATCACCGGCCCGAATATGGCCGGTAAAAGCACGTATATTCGTCAGGTTGCGTTAATTGTCATAATGGCGCAGCTTGGCTCTTATGCACCTGCCCGCTCCTGCCGCGTAGGTCTTGTTGACCGCGTCTTTTCCCGTGTCGGCGCAAGCGATGAACTCGCACGCGGCAACTCGACATTCATGGTCGAGATGAACGAAACGGCCAACATTCTTAACAACGCGACAGAGCGCAGCCTAGTCATACTCGATGAAATCGGGCGCGGGACATCAACTTACGACGGCCTGTCAATCGCTTGGGCAGTGGTTGAAGATCTTCACGGCGCGATCGAAATCCCCGACCCTTCAGGGCAGGGACACCGCTTCGCACTGCGCGGCCCGCGAACACTGTTCGCCACGCACTATCACGAGCTTACGCAAATAGCCAAGCAGCTCTCCCGAGTGCGCAACTTCCGCGTTTCTGTAAAGGAATGGAACGACGAGATTATTTTTGTCCGTCAGGTGATACCCGGGGCTGCCGACCGCAGCTACGGCATACAGGTGGCACGTCTTGCCGGACTGCCGCAGTGTGTGGTGGAACGCGCCCGCGAGGTGCTTGAAAAGCTGGAAGCCGACGACTCAAGCCACAACGTCCTGCGCAGGCGCTTTAGAAAGCTGAAAGAAGCCGAAGAACGAGGCGAAGACGCCCAGCTTGAGATGTTTTAAGTTAACCGCATGAATGCAGGTTTTCTAAAACGAATACCTTGCCGAGATTTCCCAGCTTGTAGGCTCTGCCTTTGTAACAAGTACGTTGCCGGAGAACACCGGGTCCGAGGATTTGTAATAGTCCTCGTCAAAGATGTTCTTGATGCGCAAGGACAGTTCCCAACGCTCGCTGCGCCAGTAAACCAGGCCGTTCCAGACTACGCTTGATGGCAGACGGACGCTCCTGTCCATACTCGCCCATACAGGCCCGCGCCAATGCGGCCCCATGGCCGCACCGAACCCGTAAGGCAGTTTCCACACGCCCATAATCTGTGCGCTGTGCCGTGGGGTTCCTTCGTAAACGCGGTCGGGATTGTTCTCGAGAGTGCGGTCTGTTGTCGCATCCATAGCGCCTGCGCCTAGCGCCCAACCATGCTCGTCCGTAACCACTTGCCCGTAGCCGATCGAATCGCTTAGAAGGCGAACTCGCTGGTAAGTATAACTTCCGGTGATGGAAAACTGCTCCGCGGAATAGGTGAACTCAGCCTCTGTTCCCACTCCGCGCATGGGAAGGGCGCGTGCGTTAAGCTCGCTGTATCGGGACTGTTGCCAGCGATAGGCGTCCAGTGCGACGAAGAGCTTGCCATCGAAAAAGCTGCCCTTAACGCCGCCCTCATACAACCTGGCCTTGCTGAAATTGGCCTTGCCGACAATTGTCCCCGCGTCACCAGCGGCCAGAGCCGTTCCTGCCTGAACTGCGCCATAGAGGAACAAGTCCTCATACAACTCGAATACCGGATTTATCGAGCCGTTGCCAAAGAACGAGCCGCCGTTGTGGGCAGATGACTCAATGAGCGCATCCGTGGTGCGGTCCACATTGTCCGCCATATGCGTGTACCAGTCCGCATAGTCTCCACGCAAACCGTAGAACACGCGCAAACGGTCAGTAATCTGCGTATCGGCAAGAGCGAAAACCGCGCTTTGCAAGAGGTTGCATTCCAGATTCGCCCCTCGTCCGGGGGACCAGAGGTTTTTGCCGTCAGGGGCCACATTATCACCGGCAAGCACCTTGCTGTTGCTCGATATGTAGTCCAGGGAGATGTCGCGCCTTGAGAACGGTTCGGCATAGAAGTCCTGCGTAACGACAACCCATGTGTAGCGAAGCTCCGTACCGAAGCTGAGGCGGGTGTTGAGCGAGTCCAGTGGCAGGCTCGCACTCAGACGGTCGGCAAGCACAAGCTGGTCGCTGTTCAATGCGAAGCCGTAGCTGGAATGCTTTCTTGTGCGCAAGCGTTCTGCGAAAAACTTGTTTTCGAGGCTGCGTTCGCCATCGTAGCTGCGCTTCCAGTCAACATACATTATGCCGTCGCGGCTGTTCGCTGTGTCTTCACTGTCGGACAGTATTTCGTTTCCGTCGATTTCTTCGGTAAACACTATGCCGCCCTGTTCAAAGTATTCCTTCGTGTAGCGGTAACCGCTCTGTTCATTCTGCGACAGGCGTGCCAAGGTAGCATCCATCGCGGCGTTGCCGGACGCGTCGTAGAAGGCGTCGCGCGTTCCTGTGCTGGGCAGGGGCTGCCCGTATGCGCGAGCACGATCGTCGGCGTCCGAAAGGTTCAGCATGGCATCTGCCGCAGCCTGTGTAATCTTCCCGCTTTCAAGCGCCGCCTCAACCACGCTTGCGGGAACAACGAGTGCGTTGAAGTCCTCTATACCGTTCTTCCAGCCGTAGGCCCAGGGATAGGATACGAGGTCTCGGTTCGCCGTCCCGCCCCACTCTGAATCTGTAATGTCGATTGGTTCTCCGATTACATACTCGTTGTTGTCTATCAGGTTTTGCGTGATGCGATTCCAGCCGGATACCTCGTTGCTGCGGTAGTCGTAGTATTCACCTCCGAAGCTGAGCGTTGTTCGCTCGTCCAGGCGTATGATTCCGGAGGCGAAGAGAGACACGTAGTCGTCGCGCACATCGTCGTAATACGAGCCGCTGTCCTGCACGCTTACGCTGACTCGCCAAGCGGCGGGAAGACCGGCGATGTCGGTAGAGCCTCCGCTGTCAATCTGCGCGCGGTAATGGTCCCAACTGCCCACGCTTAGGCTGACATGCGTGCGCTGCTCACCAAAATACGGACTCTTGGGGTCCATATCCACATAGCCGCCCACCGGGGCTGGTGTCAGGTGAGCTGGGGCAGGCCCGCGCACAATCTGAAGTGCTTCTGCGGAACCAAAAGAAGTCGGCATTTCGTTGCGCTGAAAGGCCCGCAGCATCCCGTTGAAATACACACCGGCATGGGTTCCGCGTATGTAAGGGGCACCGGCTATGCCCCAGAAGTCCAGCCTCTCTGTTCCTGCGCCGAGTTCTGAAAGATTGTCGAAGCCATCCACTCCTGCAAGGCGTAGCTTTTCCGCAGTGACAACGCTTACCGAACGCGGCGTTTCCAGAATGCCCGTCTGGTCACCGAAAAGCCCGATAACGTCCCTGTCCGTGGGCATTATTCTATCTGATGTCTCCGGCCATTCTTCGGAAACAGGAAACGCTGGTAAGCGCACAAATTCGCCTTCGTCGCCGTCATTGCTCGTGCCCTCGCCGCGGGCAGTCGTGTATGTCAAGGCCGTCAGGCAAAGAATGCAGGAAAGTGCTCTCTTTAACATCGCTGGATGGTTAAGGAAAACGCGCACAGTAATAGACGAAGGCAGCTTTACAAGAAGTTATCTTGACGTGGATGAGACATATTGGGAACGATCAAAAGATGCCTATGGAAATCTGTTGATTATAAGCAGCTTACATCACGGAGGCAGGCGACTTTGTTACGGCTCTGAGAGAACTTTTTTTACGCTGCTTTTCAAGCGGGTCTTAATGCCACTTAATATTCGCCGTTTTTTCAGTAAATTATCGTCACGTCATGTCAGCCAAACAGGAAACCATAACCTTCAAGGCAGATTCGGAGCTTGCCCGGCTACTGTCCATAATGCCGAACAAGTCTGAATTTATCAGACATGCGATTTTAAATGCCATGGAAAGCACCTGTCCTCTGTGTCAGGGAAGCGGCATTATTACGCCCCAGCAAAAAGAACACTGGGACGAGTTCATGAAGCATCACCATCTGGAACGTTGCGAGAACTGCGATGCCGTCCACATAGTCTGCAACGAGGCGCAATACCACACGCACTAGCTCAAGCTTGCTTGGCGATGGAGATGTAGTCTTTCCCTTAGGGATAGCAGTAAGGACAGATACTCGCATTTCTACGGGAGCTCTATTTTAAGACGCTCCTTACACCAGTCCCAGCTCCATGCGGCCCTCTTCGCTAATCATATTCTGATTCCACGGCGGATCCCAGACAATGTCCACGATTGCTTCCGATACGCCGGGCACTTCCTCCAGGCGCATACGTGCGTCCTGAGCAATCATGGGCCCCATTCCACAGCCTGGAGCCGTGAGCGTCATGGCAGCCTTAACTCCGAAGCGTTCGCCTTCCATGTCCACAATCTCGACACTGTAAACGAGTCCAAGGTCCACGATGTTCACAGGTATTTCCGGATCGAAAACGCCCTTTAGCGCCTGCCACAGCGCATCGACATCCGGTGGCCCCTTGTGGTCCGTTTCACTCTTGTGGCTCACCTGATACTCCTCGCCAAGCGCATCAGCGTTTTCACGGCGAATCTGTGCCATACCACCCGACCACGTCACTGTGAAATGCCCGCCAAGACGCTGCTCGATGGATACGGGCGTACCGGCTGGAATGACGACGGTCTCGCCGTAAGGAACGGCGATTGCTGGAACTTCGCGACTAAGTATTACTTCTGCCATGTGTATGACTTCCCGTGTTCAGGCGGCGTCAGATTCCACCTTTAGCAAAAATTAATGTGGCAATATAGAGCGTTCAGGCAAGAAAAAGTTGAGAACAGGACTCAAAGCCACGAAGGGAACGTGCCTACCCTGCCCTTCCCGTAGTCAAATCCACAAATAGCAGCGTGACGCGATAATCGAATACGCAATACGCGTACGAGCGATACCAGATCCCTTTGGGGAGCCTCTTGCAAATAAGCACCTGCATCCTCCCCGTCCCGCTTCTATCGGGAAAAGAAGTCGGCCTGCGAAGCATCGCCCCAGTCCGCGCCGTGCAGATAGCCCTTGTGGCCAGTCTTGGTGTCCAAAAGCACAAGACGGCGGCGGTTTGGAGTGCGCTCTGTGTAAATGAGATGGCGCCCGTCGCTTGTCCATACCGGTTCCACGGCATCGCCCACGCCTTGGGAGACGGTGCGGCTCTCGCCAGTGCTCATATCATACACAGCGACTTCGAACGACCCACCCTGGGAGATGGTGAAAGCGATGAGATTACCGTTGACCTTGTTCCAAGAGGGTTCAGCGCAGTAGTTGCTGATGTTTGTGGGCAACCTGTCCATGTTGCCACCATTGGCGGACATGAGGAAAAGCTGCGGCTTGCCGGGCAAATCGCTGACGAAAACAAGACGGGAACCGTCCGGCGACCAGGAAGGATCGCTCTCGATGGACTTGTTCTTGGTAAGGCGCTTCATGTCCTTGCCGACACTGGAAATGGTATATAGCTCGGCATTGCCCGTGCCGGAAAGAATCATCGCCACGCTGCTGCCGTCGGGGCTGAAGGACGCACCTGTGTTCACGCCGTTGAAGCTCAGGAACACGTCGCGCTTGCCGCTTGCAAGGTCGATTGAGTAGATGTCCGGGAAGCCGTTGCGATAGTAGCTGGTGTAGAGGATGCGCGAGCCGTCTGGCGAAATTGTCGGACGCACGCAACGCGCATTATCCTGCGTAAGCTGGCGCACTTCGTTGAAAAGCAGGCCGCCCATGTAAAGCTCTGTCGCGCCGTTGCGCTGACCGACGAAGGCGATCTTGCCCGAGAAGATACCCTTCAGTCCACTTGTCTTTGTAACGGCCAAATCTGCGGCGCGCAGAGCGGCGTCAGTCTGGCTGCTGCCGCGGACGCTCGCCTTGAAAAGGCTCTGAAGCGGGCTGCCGGAAAGTATTTCCAGCGTAACAGAATCCGGCCCCTCGGGGCTGACGCGGAAGGTGAAATTGGCCTTGTCGGAAGCGGAAACACTGTACGCTCCATGCAGATCGAAGGCTTTGGTAAGAAGGTTCTGAATGGCGCTGTCGGACGACTGAACTATCACAGGATGCACGTCGGAATCCAGATTGCGCACCACCGGAGGCAGTATGTCGGACTGTGCCAGAAGCGAAACACCGGCCAGCATGGCCATGGAAAGGCAGGTAAGGAGCTTACGCATAAGGCATAGCATCCACAACGCAGGCGCAAGCGTCAAGGACAGTCGCGCGTGCGAGGTCTCATTGCAGTCGTTTTTTCGTGCAGCCGTGCCCTGTTGGGTAAAAATAGAAAAAACTACGCAAGGTCTTCGAGAGGATAGGTCCAGATTTCCGAAAGTGTCGGATGGTACCAATGCGCCCTTAGCATACTGCGACAATCAGCGTTGAGCGCCAAAGCCAGCGCCATGGGATGAATAAGCTCACCAGCATCACGCCCAACGCATTCCGCGCCGAGAAGTCGCCCCTCTGCGTTGGCGAAAGCCCTTACATAGCCGTATTTGGCCTCCATGAGTATGCTCTTGCCGTGGTCGTCGAATGGATAGGACGCCTCGGTGTAGGCAATGTCGCGCTCGTCCAGCTCCTCTTTTGAAATACCGGCGGAAGCAACCTGCGGGTCGGTAAAAACAACGCGAGTCACCTTGTCATAGTCGATGGGGCGAACTTTTTTGCCGAGCGCAGCCTCTACGGCTAGCTCACCCTGCATGATAGCGACGTGAACAATCTCCACAGGGCCGCACACATCGCCAGCCGCACTGATGCGGTGGTTGCTTGTGCGTTGGAACTCGTCCACGACTACGCGCCCCTGCTCGTTTAGTTCCACGCAAGCTGCATCAAGATTCAACCCATCGCTTGCGGGGCTTCGTCCCATGGCGTTGAGAACATGCGCGGCCTGCACCTCTTTGACTTGGCCATGATGTTCAAAGCGCACCAGCCTGGCGCAGCCCTCTTCTTCAATGGCTAAAAGACGCGTGCCGGTGTAGGTTTCCATACCCTCGTCTCGAAAAGCCTTTTCCACTACCGCCGCCGCTTCGGGGCTGCACTCCCTCAGGATGCGGCCGCTGCGCTGTACAAGAGTTACTTTCGTTCCAAGCCGATTAAGCATCTGGGCAAGCTCGCAGGCCACCACGCCCCCGCCTAGAACCACCACGCTTTCCGGCAGAAAGTCCAGATCCAGAACATCGTCGCTAATCCACACCTTGCCTGGTTCCAGCCCGGGAACCTTCGGCCAGTTGACAACAGACCCCGTTGCTATGACGAAATGCCCAGCCTCGATGCGTTCGCCATCCTCCGTTTCAAGCGCCTCTCCGGATACAAAGCGCACGTTTTTACGTATCAGCGTGAAACGGTCTGATAGAAGTTGTCCCGCGCGGTAGTCGGCAAAGTCTTTGATGATTTCCTTCTTGCGCGCCTGCACAGCGGCCATGTCGGCGTCTGCCTTGTGGATTCTCAGCCCCAGCTTTGCGCTGTTACGGGCATGGTGGAGTATGTCCGCAACGTAGAGCAGTGTCTTTGAGGGCATACAACCGCGCAGGATGCAAAGCCCGCCTAGTACCGGCCCACTGTCCACAATCGCCACTGTTTTACCAGCAGAGGCAGCCGTGCGCGCCGCTGCGTAACCCGCGCTGCCCCCGCCAATTACGACAAAATCGAAATGCCTGCTCATCGTGATGTCCGTATGCATTGATTAATACGTCAAGGAGCGTATGTTCCACCAGCCACCGTGACTGCATTCAAGAAGCAGCTCCACTTTTTCTGAAGGAGAGCGCAAGCGTATGATTCCATCTTCATACACTGCGTCAGCAACGTCCAAATACTCGCGGTCCAGCAGCATTCCTTTGAAATCGAACGGGAAAACGCCCTCTACTGCGGCAGTTTCGCCTCCATCCGCATCACTTGCAAGTGTCATGACCACAATAAACTGCGTGCAATTGTTCCCCTTGCAAAAGCCCTCCATGTGGAAGGAATAGAGCCAGGTCGAAATCTGCCCGTATTCGCCTTGCGCAGTGCGTAGAAGCTTCCCATTGATGCTGCCATCGCAGAAGACGGCATCCGAATCGGCATAGGCATCTGCAACTCTGGCGAGCGCATCCTCAGGAATGCTTGCCTGCAAGGAAGCTGGCGCGAAAAGTGTAGCTACGAACAGAGCGCAAACTGGGCGAAAGTTCATGATAAATCAGCATGCGACAAAGCCCGTTATCACGCGAACACAATAAAAAAGAGGGCCACAAAGCCCTCTTATTTTTAATACACTGTATGCAGGCGCCTATTCCAAGACTCCGGCGTCCTGACGGGTGCAGGCCTTGTAGAAGTCGTGGCAGTTGTCGGCGTTAACCTTGTCGGAGCGCCACTTCATGCCGTCGCGCGGGTGCTGGTTGAGCAGGCCCGAAATGCCGTAAATGTCGTTGAAGCCCCATTCCATGCTCTTGCGCAAGGGAACGAACTCCTCCTGAATCACTTTGTAAATCGGGCGCACGTCATACTTGGGGTTGCGCAAAAAGCCCAATAGAAGCTCGGTGTTGCAGTTGCCAGCGCCGCGGCCCATTCCGTTGATCGTGGTGTCGAGCAGGTTCATGCCTTCGATGATGCACTGCTGGGTGTTCGCATAGGCAAGCTGTATGTTGTTGTGCCCGTGGAAACCCATCTTCTCGATAGGCATGTAATTTTTGTAAAGGTTGATGTAGTGGGTTATCTGCTCGGAGTAGAACGCCCCGTAGCTGTCCACCAGATAGAGGTAGTCAAGCTCCGGTGTCTTCGCCACGCCCTCAAGAGCTTCCACAAGTTCGCTCTCGATGGCCGCCGAAACGGCCATGATGTTGAGCGTCGTTTCGTAACCCTTGTCCTTGCAACGCCTTACTACATCCAGAGCCTTGTCGATCTGCTTTACGTAGCAGGCGGTGCGGATCATGTCCACAGGGCTGTCATCACTCTTGCTCAGTCCGTTGATGTCGATGCGGCCAATGTCGAACATAACCGCGATCTTCGGGTGGAAGTTGCCCTTGTAGCTACCGACAATGCGCCTCAACAGCTCGTCGTCGCAGTAGTTCCATTCCCCATACTTTGTGCGGGGATAATCCTCGCTCTCGACCAGTTTTTTGCCCAGTTCGACTATGTCCACGCCGGCGTCGCAAAGCGAGGCATAGACGGCTTTGACGAAATCTTCCGAAAACTGGTAATTGTTGATCAATCCACCGTCGCGAATGGTGCAGTCGAGAACTTTGAGATCTTTGCGGAACATGGAGCTTATTGAGGTTTGTTTTTATGGTTGGCGAGAACCATCCACAATGCGAGATATCTGGACAAAGACAACGCTGTTCCTTGCGCGTTGGAAAAACTCTCCCTCGTGCTTTCCCTCAACGCAAAACGCCCTGCAACGCTATTGAAGCATTGCAGGGCGCGTAAGTCATTTCGTCGCTAACGGACTTATGCAAGAAGGCTTTCGCCTGTCATTGCCTCGGGCTTTTCGAGGCCCATCAGCTTCAGCACCGTGGGCGCGAGGTCAGCAAGGCGTCCGCCCTGCTTCATCTTGGCGCCCTGCAAGCCCTTGCCGTACACAACCACTTCCACGGGGTTAAGCGTGTGTGAGGTATGCGCGGTGTGCGTTTCGGGCACGTAGAGCTGGTCGCTGTTGCCGTGGTCGGCTGTTATGACAGCTGCTCCGCCAACTTCGTCGATTGCCTTGAGAAGTTCGGCCACGCTGGCGTCCACAGCCTGACAGGCGGCGATGGCGGCGGGCATCTTGCCCGTGTGGCCCACCATGTCGGCGTTGGCAAAGTTGACAACGATAAGGCCGTAGTCCCCGCTGCGGATTGCGGCTGCGGCGGCGTCACGAACACCGAAGGCGCTCATTTCGGGCTTCTGGTCGTATGTGGCCACTTCCTTGGGGCTGGGGATCAGCTTGCGGTCTTCGCCCGGGAACGGCTCTTCGCGGTAGTCATTGAAGAAGAAGGTGACGTGGGCGAACTTTTCAGTTTCCGCGCAACGGAACTGACGGATGCCCTTGCGCGAAACGTAGTCCCCGAGGATGTCTTCCATTTTCGCAGGCTTGTGGAAGATGACATTCGGGCAGAGGCCCTTCTGATACTCCGTCATCGTGGCGTAGTAAAGGTCCAGCTTGACGCGCTCGAAGCCGTCGAAACCATCCTGAATGAATGCGCGGGTAATCTCGCGCGGGCGGTCGCCGCGGAAGTTGAAGAATATCACGCTGTCGCCGTCCTTGATAATGGCCAGCGGCTTGCCGTCCTCACCAACAATGGCTGTGGGGACAATGAACTCGTCGCCGTTGCGGGAGTCGTCCAGCGGATTGTCGTAGTAGAACTGGATTGCTTCGGACGCGGTCTTCGCCGTGCGCTCGATCTTGCGCCCCGTGAGGGCGTCGTATGCGCGTTGGACACGGTCCCAGCGGTTATCGCGGTCCATGGCCCAGAAGCGGCCCGTGACGCTGGCGATTTTGCCGATGCCAATCTTCGCGCACTCTTCTTCGAGCTGTGCGATGAAGGCCATGCCGCTCTTTGGCGGAGTATCTCGCCCGTCGGTGAAACAGTGGATGAAGACGCGCTTCAGGCCCTGATCTTTGGCTATGCGGAGCAGTCCGTACAGGTGCTCCAGCATGGCGTGCACGCCAGCGTCGCTGACGAGGCCGAAAAGATGCAGCGTCCCGCCATTCTGTTCGCGGGCGAAAGCAGCTTTGAGAACCTCGTTGTCCTTCACCGCGTTGGTCTCAAAGCCCTTGTCGATGCGGACGATTTCCTGGTCCACAATGCGACCCGCGCCGATGTTCTGGTGCCCGACTTCGCTGTTTCCCATGATGCCGTTGGGCAGGCCTACGTCTCTGCCGCAAGCCATGATTTCCGTGCGGGGCCACTTGGCCGAAAGCTCGCGTGCACAGGGCACGTTTGCCTGCTTGATTGCATTCCACTGGTCGAGGGAATGGTCGTGATTTTCGCCCCATCCGTCACGGATGATCAGGACAACTGGTTTGTAAGACATGTTCTTCTTTGCGTTGAATTGTTCAATGAAAGGTATGGCGCGAACCGAAGCCGCGCAACATATGAGCTTGCTAAACCTGATGAGACTCAGGCGCAAGCGGGAAGTATGCGAAGGACAAGCGCAGGGTTCGGGTTGACGATGCGGTGCCTGAATACTATTGAGCTTTGCATGCTTTCCGACGGGAGTTCTATTTGCAAACGCTCCCTGATGGAAAGACCCGCGCGCCCTCCTGCGTATTCCCACAAATAGGCAATTACACCCTTTCGCAACCCTTCAAAAAATGAACAGATTAATTCCCGCAATTGCAGCCATAGCCATGATTTCAGCCCCCGTTGCACAAGCCAATGAACTTGTCCCCGCCACCGACGCCAGCGTGCGCATCATGGGGCGCACAGCCCGAACTGACGGCACAGTCACGATGGCGTTCCCGGGCATCGAGACCGTATTGCGCTTCAGCGGCTCTTCTTTTGTAAAAATGAGCGGAGAGGTGCTTAACGGCGAGGGTTGGTTCAATGTTTACATCGACGGCAAGGCGCTACCCAAAGTGCAAATCCCGCAAGGGGAATACGAGGTCACGCTCGCCGATAATCTGGACAAGAACGCTGAACACACGCTACGTATCGTCCGCCGCACCGAGGCATGGCAGGGCATTGTGAAGCTGGAAAAGTTCACTCTCGAAACAGGCGCGCAAAAGCTGTCCCCCGCCCCGTTGCCGCAACGCAAAATCATGGCCATTGGCGACTCGATAACCTGCGGCCAGAACACCGAGTACACGAGCGCGGAGCTTGCGGGGAACCAGAGCGCGAACGCCGAACTGGCCTACGGCTGGTGCCTTGCGAAAGACTTTGACGCACAGCTGAACCTTGTCTCTTACGGCGGAAAGGGCCTGTTGCGCGACTGGCAGGGGCTGGCCACGGAGGTAACGATCCCCCAGCTTTTTGAACGCTCCCTGCCCGACGATCCGTCGTCCAGTTGGGACCATAGCGCCTACACCCCGGACCTCATCCTGATCTGTGTCGGGCAGAACGACTACAACAACGCATACATCGGCGCCTGGGACTACGCACAGGCGTATGTGCAGTTCATCGACAGAGTCCACGCCCTGCACCCGATGGCCAAGATTATCATAATGTCCAGCCCCATGGCCGAACGCAGCCGGACAGACGGCACCCAGCCGCGCAACGCCATCCACGAGGTCGCACTCTCACTTGTGCAGCAGAACTACCTCAAAAAGGGCGAGACCTTTGTCACGCCCATATTCATGAACCAGAACAACGGTACCGAGCTGGACAGCCACCCCATCGGTCCGCAGCAACAAGCCATTGCAGACGAGCTGAAGCCCATCATCAAAAAGCTCACCGGCTGGAACTCCAAATAGCCGTATCGTCAGGCGCGTAGTGTCACCCTGAACTTGCGCAAAACAAAACGCCTTTCTGTCCAGTAGAACCGGCAGAAAGGCGTTTTTGTTGAATAACGTAGCCGACAGCTACTACGCGCCAAGTTCCTTGCGGATATTGGCCTGCACTTCTTCAATGCCCTGCTGGGCGTCGATAAGGTGGTAGGGGAACACACCTTGAAGGGCCTTGAGCGGTTCGTGCGTAAGGGAAAGGAAAGTCGTGTAACGGGCGCGGGCGGCTTCGGGGTCGGTATCCGTCTTGCGCAGTTCTTCGCCTGCAGCCTTGGCCTTTTCACCGCGCGAGAGCTGACGCTCCACGCTGACCTTTTCATCGACAAGAAGCACCACGATGCGGAAAACCGCGTCCGGTTTGGAGGCATCCTTGGCATGCAGCTCCTTGAGGCGGGCCATAAGTACCTTGAGGCACTCGGCCTGAACACCCGTGCGGGGGAAGCCGTCCACAATCACGCCCGTGCCGCCGACTTTTACCAGCGCGCGAAGCATGAGGCCGATAACCTCCTCGTCGCCGACCATGAGGCCCGCGTCCTTGAGCTTCTTTGCCTCGGGGCTCTGGAGCAGGTCGCTGATTACGACCGGTTCGGCGGAGAGGCCGCGGCACTGCATGATGAAGCGCGTCTGTGTTCCCTTTCCGGCACCCGGGGCACCGTTCAGCCAGAATATTTCCGACGGGAATACGAGGGCGGCTTCACCCAGTTCATTGACAAGAGAGGCCCAGGCAGCGTCCATTATCTTGCGTGCCTGCGCGCTCAGTTCGGATTCACAATTGTTACAAGGCATAGCTAAAAAGGTTAACTTAACAGAAGCCCTCCAGCACGCGCACGGTCAAGGCAAAATGCGAGCAACCATACACTAAAATCACGTAAGCTCGCTGCGTGCTATTGCGCAAGGCCGCTCTTTCACCTATCACGTCAAGCATCATGCCCGACGCACAAGCAAGACTGCGCGAAGTAGCCACCGCGCTGATAGTAGCAACACTTTTTGCCATTTTGCACACAGCGGCATTCCCGTTCGCATTCGTTGGCGGCAGGGTGCTTGGCATGTCCGAAGCGGCATACCTTTTCCTCGCCCCGCTGGCGTGGTGGCTGATGCGCAAGCGTAGCATACGCGCAACTCTGCTGCTCTCGCTAGGGGCTTCATGGCTTAGCTGGACAGTGCTGCTCATATGGCTAAGGCATGTTACACTCTTTGGCACTATCGGACTGGCGCTAGTGATGTCGCTTTTCACCGCGCTTTGGGCGCTTGGGGCAAGGCTTGTCCTGCCGAATCTTCAAAAGCGTCCCGCCCTGCAACGCATCGGCCTGCTGGCAGCCTTGGCGGGCATGTGGGTAATCTGTGAATGGTTGCGAGGCGTCGCATTT